>CANRJF010000072.1 GCA_947630855.1 uncultured Lachnospiraceae bacterium | reverse complement strand
GAGGAAAAGAGAATGACTCCCGGGAATTTTATCAGGCCGTTGTTAAGGGCGGTGATGCTTTCCATATCCAGATGGTCGGTAGGCTCGTCTAAAATCAGCACGTTGGAGGCCTCAATCATCATCCGGGAGAGTAACACCCGCACTTTCTCCCCTCCGGAGAGTACCCGCATTTTCTTTACACCGTCTTCTCCGGCAAATAACATTCTGCCTAAAAATCCCCGTACATAAGTGGCGTCTTTGATTTCGGAAAACTGGGTAAGCCAGTCTACAATAATTAAATCTGTGTCAAAGATAGCCGTATTGTCCTTGGGGAAATAAGACTGGGAAGTAGTAATTCCCCATTTGTAGGTGCCTTCGTCCGGCTCCATCTCCCCGGTGATAATTTTAAATAAAACGGTTTTTGCAAACTCGTTGCCTCCCACAAAGGCAACTTTATCCTCGTGCCCTAAAATAAAGGAAATATTGTCTAACACCTTTACCCCGTCAATGGTTTTGCTTAAGTTTTCCACCGTAAGCACTTCGTTCCCGATATCTCTTGCAGGGCGGAAATCAATGTAGGGGTATTTGCGGCTGGAAGGCCGTATTTCCTCTAACTGGATTTTTTCTAAGGCACGTTTTCTGGATGTAGCCTGTTTGGACTTGGAGGCGTTCGCGGAGAAACGGGAAATAAATTCCTGCAGTTCCTTGATTTTTTCCTCTTTTTTCTTGTTGGCTTCCTTCATCTGCTTTACAAGAAGCTGGCTGGATTCATACCAGAAATCATAGTTGCCGGCATAAAGCTGGATTTTGCCGTAATCAATGTCCGCGATGTTGGTGCACACCTTATTCAAAAAATAACGGTCGTGGGATACCACAATTACAGTATTGTCAAAGTTAATTAAAAATTCTTCCAGCCATGCAATGGCATCCAAATCCAAATGGTTGGTAGGCTCGTCCAAAAGCAGAATGTCCGGGTTTCCAAATAAAGCCTGGGCAAGGAGCACTTTCACCTTGGCAGCTCCGGGTAAATCTTTCATGAGGGTGTAGTGGTCGTCCGTGGGGATTCCCAAACCGTTTAAGAGGGTTGCCGCATCGCTTTCTGCGTTCCAGCCGCCCATGTCTGCAAATTCCGCCTCTAACTCGCTGGCTTTTATGCCGTCCTCGTCGGAAAAATCTTCTTTCATGTAGATGGCGTCTTTTTCCTTCATAATGTCATAAAGCCTTTTGTTTCCCATGATGACCGTGTCCAATACCTGAAACTCATCATATTTAAAATGATCCTGCTGTAAAAAGGAGAGACGCTGTCCCGGGGTGATGATAATCTCCCCGTTGGTAGGCTCTAACTGCCCGGATAAAATCTTTAAAAACGTGGATTTTCCCGCGCCGTTGGCTCCGATTAAACCGTAACAGTTTCCCTCCGTAAATTTGATATTCACGTCCTCAAATAATGCTTTTTTTCCCAGTCGTAATGTAATATTGCTTGCCTGTATCATAACTATACCTTTCTAAATCGTATCTGTTCAGCAGCTTCACAGATACAATGCAAAAATGCATGAAAAATCGCTTCGCGATGGCATTTTTGCACACCTGAATCATCTTCTTACGCCTCAAACAGCAAGTGTTTGAGGCTGTCCTGAACAGTTACTTTGTTTCTGTGTAATTACTTCTATTTTACATTAAAATAACTATTTTGCAAGGGTTTCAGGCAAGATTTTTGATGTCAACAAAGCATGGTTTAATTTGTTGACTTTTTACCTAATAAAAACTATAATTAACCTAAAAACAAACATATCCTCTGGGAAAAGGAGAAGCTATGATTACATTTGATGAAAAAACAAAAATTTTTAAATTGGATACCCCCAACACCAGTTATGTTATGGGGATAGCGGATAACAGATATTTAGGCCATGTGTATTACGGGAAAAAGTTAAATGATACCAATTTAGGGTATTTAATGAGGACGAAGGAGGCGCCTTTTGTACCTTCTGAAAATTTAAGAGAGAAAGTGTCTTTTTTTGACAGTTTTCCCATGGAGATGCCCTGCGGGGGAGTGGGGGATTTCAGGGAGAGCGCCCTTTTGGTGTCCTGTAAGGGACAGGAGGCGGCGGAACTTTTTTATGTTTCCCATGAGATATTCCATGGCAAGAAGAAACTGAAAGGACTTCCCGCCACATGGGGGGAAAATTGTGACACGTTAGAGATTACCATGGAAGATGAAGTTTTGGGATTGCAGGTGGTTTTAAGTTATACGGCGTTTACGGATACGGATGCCATTGCAAGAAGCCTTCGCTTAGTCAACGGGGGAAGCGGGGATTTGTATGTAAAGAAAGCGCTTTCCGCCTGTGTGGATATGGATCAGAAAGATTTTGAGTTTCTGTCCCTTTTTGGCTCATGGGCAAGGGAGCGGCATATAGAAACGGTTCCTGTGGGCCACGGAGGAATCAGCATAGAATCTTTAAGAGGGGAGCCGGGACATCAGGAGCATCCGTTTTTTGCCCTTACAGGTAAAAACTGCAGCCAGGATGCGGGGGAAGCATACGGATTCCATTTTGTGTATTCCGGCAATTTCCTTGGCAAAGTAAAAATGAACCAGTTTGGAAATTTAAGGGCTGTTATGGGAATCCACCCGGATAGTTTTACATGGAAGTTAGAGCCGGGGGCAGAGTTTACGGCGCCGGAAGTCATTCTTGTCTACTCGGATGAAGGCTTGGGAAAAATGAGCCGCACATACCATGATTTGTACCGGAATCATTTAATCAGAAGCCCATGGAAGGATAAGGCGCGTCCTGTACTGATTAACAACTGGGAAGCCACCTATTTTGAATTTGATGATGAAAAACTTTTATCCATTGCAAGAGAGGCATCGAAAGCGGGAATTGAAATGCTGGTGATGGATGACGGATGGTTTGGCCATCGCAATTCCGACAACAGCAGCCTTGGGGACTGGCAGGTAAATGAGGATAAGATAAAGGGAGGGCTGGAACATCTGGTGGATGAAGTGAATGCCCTGGGAATGGAGTTTGGCATCTGGTTTGAGCCGGAGATGATTTCCCCGGATTCCGACCTTTACTGCAATCATCCCGACTGGGTATTGCAGATGCAGGGCAGGGTTCCCGGACTTGCCAGAGAGCAGCTTGTACTGGATTTTTCCAGGCCGGAGGTTTTAGAGTACGTGTATGAATCCGTGGCTTCCATACTCCGCACGGCAAATATCAGTTATGTAAAATGGGATATGAATCGTCCCTTAGCAGACTGCGGCAGTTCCTACCTGCCGGAGGACCAGCAGGGGGAAGTTATGCACCGCCATGTGCTGGGAGTGTATGAACTTCAGGAGCGTCTCTTAGAAGAATTTCCTAATCTGCTTTTGGAAAACTGTTCCGGGGGCGGGGCAAGGTTTGACCCGGGAATGCTTTATTACAGCCCCCAGATTTGGTGTTCCGATGACACGGACGCGGTGGAGCGGCTGATGATTCAGGAGGGAACCCAGTTGGTTTATCCCCTTTCTGCAATCGGCGCCCATGTGTCCGACTGTCCCAACCATGCCACCGGCAGGGTGACTCCTTTTGCCACAAGGGGCATTGTGGCAATGGCAGGCACATTTGGCTATGAACTGGACATTACAAAAATTCCGCCGGAAGAGAGGGAGATGATACCTCAGCAGATAGAAGAGTTTAAAAAATATTACCCCCTGGTAAATGCCGGCGATTATTACCGCCTTGCCTCCTACCGGGAGAACCATATTTATGACTGCTATGAACTTGTATCAAAGAATAAAAAGCAGGCAATGGTTACTTTTGTACAGGTTATGGCAGAGCCGAATATCCACAGCAGAAAAATTTATCTTAAGGGCTTAGAGGAAGATACGGTTTATGAGGTAGAGGGGAAAAGATATACCGGCAGCACGTTAATGTATGCAGGGCTTTTAATTCCCGGTATGTGGGGGGATTATCAGGCAAAGATTATAGATGTTTTGGCTGTTTAGCCCAAAAAGGAGAAGAGATGACAAAGACAATTCGTATGGCGGATATCGCACAGCGGCTGGGGGTCAGTGTGGTGACGGTTTCCAAGGCTCTTTCAGACCAGAAGGGCGTCAGCGAGGAAATGAGGGAAAAAATAAAGCAGACAGCGGATGAAATGGGATATGTGAAGGCAGTTTCAAAAGGAAGGGATAAGTCTCACAAAAGCTATACATTGGGTGTTATTGTTGCGGAGCGTTTTTTGTCTGAAAACCAGTCCTTTTACTGGAAATTATACCAGGAAGTTTCCAAGTGCGCCGCAAAAAAAAGCTGCTTTACGTTGTTGGAAGTAATTAATCATCAGGATGAAAAAGAGTTTGCCATGCCCAAAATTCTTTTGGAGGAGAAAGCGGACGGCCTTTTGATTATGGGCAGTTTCCGCCGGGAATATGTGGATTTCCTAAAGAAAAAATCCCTAAAACCCTTAGTGAATTTAGATACCTTTGATGGGGAGGGGGTTATGGATTCCGTAGTTTCCAATAATACAGTGGGGGCGTATACGGTGACAAATTATCTCTTTGACCAGGGCCATAAAAATATAGGGTTTGTGGGGACAAGGCTGTCTACCACCAGCATTGACGACAGATATTTTGGATACTTAAAATCCCTTATGGAACATGGGAGGGAGGTAAATCCTGCATGGATTATCGATGACAGGGACAGGATAAGCGGAAAAATTGATTATGAGGGCAAGATGAAGCTGCCGGAGGGAGAGATGCCTACCGCTTTTTTCTGCAACTGCGACGTAACGGCAAATCTTATGATGCGCAAGCTGAAAGAGGCAGGGTATTCGGTTCCTGAAGACATTTCCGTTGCAGGCTTTGACAATTATCTGGATGAACAGTTGTTTGGAATCGGGATTACCACCTATGAGATTAATACCAGGGAGATGGCAAAGAGGGCAGTGCATATCCTTACCCGCAAAATTGAAAATCCGGAGTATTACTCAGGAATGTGTGTGATAGCCGGAAAATTTATTCCAAAGGAGAGTGTAAGGCAGATTGGTTTTCCTGTGCTTTTTGTTTAAAACTTTTCGGGGTGGTTCTGTTGTATTTCCGAAAAAGTGAGATAAAATGATTTACATTTTCATAACCTACATGGCTGCTTATTTCATAGACATTTAAATCTGTGGTAAGCAGCATTTCTTTTGCCGCGGCAAGGCGTACCTGGGTTAAGTAGGCAAGGGGGGAGGAACCGAAATACTGGGAAAATTCCCGGCAGATACGGTACTTGTTTATGGAGAAAAGTTCTTCATACTGGCTTAAAGAAAAAGAATCCTGATAGTGGTGGTCCAGCCGGTCTTTCAATTCATAGAGATATGACGGGATTTTTTCGTTTTTTGTCTTTGTATCCGGCAGAAAGGAAAGGGAAAGCCCGCAGAGAATGTTTGTAAGTAAATTGTGCATGATTAACCCGTCTTTTGTAAAATATGACTGGGGGATTCCCAGCAGGGTGTGAAAATGCTGATGCAGAGGAGAATAGGGAGGAAGCCGGTACAGGTATGCCCTGTTGTTTTTTGCAATCTCATGGAAAAAACGAAGCTGCCTGCCCTTTAGGAAAAAGATATAAAAGTGCCAGGGGACAATGGAGGTGGCAAGGGTAAACGGCTGGCTGCAATCCCAAAACAACACGCTCATGGAGGTGAGGGTGTTATTTGCGGAGAGCCGGGGGCTTTTAAATGTGCCTGCCCCCTCCGTAGTATACAAAAGAAGCCCCACATCTGCCATTGGGGCAAAGGAAATGGTAAAAAGCTGTTCGCTTTGCACACTTCCCCCTCCCAAAAGGGAGAGGAAAGCGTCATCCACCGGATTGTCCCGGGCAGGTTCATATAGGTTTGGAAGTAGCAAAACAGGGTCTGTGGTATAATTGGCTACTGTTTTGCTGGAAGCAGACCGTAAAAAAGTTTCAGAAAATGTCATGGAGAACTCCTTTTCATATATATTTTAACGGTTGGCATATTCTGTCATTGCCTGGTTTAGAGCCTTTAATTTTTCTTCCCCGTCTTTTAGGTTTTCCCCTACCACGCCAAAATAAAATTTAATTTTGGGCTCCGTTCCGGAAGGGCGGACACAGCACCAGGAATGGTTGTCTAACTCGTAATATAAAACATTGGAGCAGGGAAGTCCTGTTTTTGCCACCTCTCCCGTGGATAAATCCTTCCTTGTATCTTCCTTGTAATCCCTTACGGCAAGAACTTTTAAGCCAGCCAGTTCTTTTGGGGGATTTTTACGCATTTTTGTCATCATGGCGGAAATCTCTTTTGCCCCGTCAATGCCTTTTAACGTAATTGTCTCTAATCCTTCCCTGTAATAACCGTATTTTTCATACATTTCTATCATGGCATCCCACAATGTCATATTTTTTGACTTGTACCAAGAAGCCACTTCGCAGAGCATCATAACCGCCACGCAGGCGTCTTTGTCTCTGGCATAAGTTCCCGCTAAGCATCCGTAGCTTTCCTCTAAGCCAAATACATAGTTGTGGCTGTTTTTTTCTTCAAACCATTTAATCTGTTCCCCGATATATTTAAACCCTGTGAGAACTTCAATTAACGCCACGCCGTATTCCTTTGCAATGACTTTTGCCATATCGGTGGTGACAATGGTTTCCACCAGGGCAGGATTTTTGGGCATGGTATTTGTGGCGGTTCTCTCTTTTAAAATGTATTCCGCAATTAACATGCCGGACATGTTGCCTGTAAAACTTACATATTCCCCGGATTTTGTGTCTTTGCAGTATACGCCCAGACGGTCGGCATCCGGGTCTGTGGCAAGGACAATGTCCGCATCCACTTCTTTTGCCAGTTTAAGCGCCAGTTCAAAGGCTTTTGGGGATTCGGGATTTGGGTATGCCACGGTGGGGAAGCTGCCGTCGGGCAGTTCCTGCTCCGGCACCACATATACATGTTCAAATCCTAATTCTTTTAAAACACGGCGCACGGGAAGATTGCCGGTTCCGTGTAATGGGGTATATACAATCTTTATGTCTTTTGCCATGGATTTTATGACTTCCGGGTGGATGGACTGTTTCTTTAATTCTTCCATATACATGTCGTCAATTTCTTTTCCTATGGTATGAAGAAGCCCTGATTTTCTTGCCGATGATTCGTCCATGGTTTTTACCATGGAAAAGTCAGTGACTTTTGCCACTTCCGCCAGAATATTTTTATCGTGGGGCGGGGTAATCTGGGCACCGTCCTCCCAGTACACTTTGTATCCGTTGTATTCCCTGGGGTTGTGGCTTGCGGTAATCACAATTCCGGCAATACATCCTAAGCGGCGCACTGCAAATGATAATTCAGGGGTGGGGCGCAAACTCTCAAACAGAAAGGCTTTAATGCCGTTGGCGTTAAGGCAGAGGGCGGCTTCCAATGCAAATTCCGGCGACATAATCCGGGAATCGAAGGCGATGGCAACTCCTTTATCCTCACCGTTTTGGGAGAGGATGTAATTGGCAAGCCCCTGGGTTGCCTGGCGTACCGTATAGATGTTCATGCGGTTTGTCCCTGCGCCGATTACGCCCCTTAAGCCTCCCGTGCCAAATTCAAGCTGGCGGTAAAACCTGTCTTCAATTTCGGCGTCATTTCCTTCTAAGGCTTTCAATTCTTCCCTTGTCTTTACGTCAAAATATTCATTCGTGCACCATTCTTTGTAGCTTTCTGAAATTCCCATATGGTTCTCCTTTTCTTATAAATGTTATTTTTGCTTTTAGCTAAAAATTAATTAAATAAATAACTACCCTCTATTTTATAGGAAATAAGGGAAAACTACTATATACATATTGCACAATTTCTAATCATTTTATTGTAAATATTTGATAAAATAACAATAAATGTCAAGAAAATATGATTTATAGCAAGAATAAGTGATGACTTATTTAACTAAATATTTATAATTAAATTAAGTTAAATGAAAGAAACATTTAACAAAAACAAACAAAAATTTTCAGGAGGAAAAAAGTATGAAGATGAAAAGAGCAGCAGCGATTATGATGGTATCAGTTATGGCGCTTTCCGCAGCAGGGTGCGGCGGTAGTTCAGACACTTCCAAAGATGCATCGACGGATGCAAAAGATACGGCAGAGGAAAAGGAAGCAGGGGAGACTGACGCAGAAGCTGACGCAGAGGATGATGCAGAAGCAGACGGGGCTTCCGGCGAAGGCGGCGCATCAGCCGGAGGGGATTTAAATTATGCTGACATTACCTTAGGGGAGGATTACACGGATTTAACTGCAACGATTTCTTTGTTTAACCACAGAACGGATTTGGAATCCGATGATTATAAGGGAACAAAGTGGAGTGAGTATTTAGCGGCATTTAATGAGATGTATCCAAACATTAAAGTAGAGCTTACCACGGATACAAATTACGCTGATGATGCCCTGATGCATTTACAGTCCGGGGATTATGAGACAATTATGATGATTCCGGCAGTAGACAAGGCAGACTTAAGCACTTACTTTATTTCTTACGGCGACCTTGACACCATGAAAAGCCAGATTAATTACGCTACAACATGGGAGTACGGCGGAGAAGTATATGGCGTTCCGTCTACTGCAACTACCCAGGGTATTGTGTACAACAAGAAGGTATTTGAGGAGGCAGGAGTTACGGAACTGCCCAAGACGCCGGATGAGTTTATTGAGGCATTACAGAAAATAAAAGACAATACGGATGCAATTCCTCTTTATACAAACTACTTTGCAGGCTGGACCATGGGAGCATGGGATGCGTATATCGGTAACAACGCTACCGGCGACAGCACTTATATGAACCAGAAATTATTACATACAAAAGACCCGTTTAAAGATTACGGCGACGGCACACATGCTTATGCAGTTTACAAAATTCTTTATGACGCAGTGGCAAACGGACTGACAGAGGAAGATTACTCTACCACAGACTGGGAAGGCTGCAAACCGAAAATCAATAATGGAGAAATCGGATGTATGGTACTTGGTTCCTGGGCATTTCCACAGATGGAAGCAGCAGGGGATAATGGGGCAGATATCGGTTATATGCCATTCCCCATTACCATAGACGGAAAACAGTATGCTTCCGCAGGAGCTGATTACAGCTACGGAATCAATGCAAATGCAACAGACGATGAGAAAGCGGCAGCCATGGTATTTGTAAAATGGATGACACTGGAATCAGGATTCTCTTACAACGAGGACGGACTTCCGGTAGCAGTGGGAGATGACAGGACAAAACTTGCTTTTGAAGGAGTAGAATTTTTACAGGATGAGCCTTCCGTAGAAGGTGAGGAAGATTTATTAAATGAATTAAATTCCGAATCCGAGTTAAATATCAACAACGGCGGAGACAGCAAACTTCAGGCAATCGTGGAACATGCTGCAAACGGCACAAAGTCCTTTGATGATATTATGGCAGAATGGAATGAGGCATGGACCGGCGCCCAGGAATCAGCAGGAGTTGAAGTGACAGAGGAATAAAAGCAGCTCAATAGCCAGACAGGGCGGGTTTTCCCGCCCTCCTGTTTAAAATTGGCATATCATATGGAGGAGTTTACTATGGAAGCGAAAAAATCTATGAGCCCCATCCAGTGGGCAAAAAGCAGAAAAGGGCAGAAGGCATTAATATGTGTCGGGTTTATGATTATCCCGCTGCTGCTTTTGTTTGTTTTTACTTACTTCCCCTTTGCGGAGATGGTAAAGTTTAGTTTTTACAAGATGAAATATACAACCCCTGTGGAAAAACGTGTGTTTGTGGGGTGGAAGAATTACATAGACGTATTCAGAAGAGACGACTGTTTCGGGGCATTGAAATTAAGCCTGTTTTATGTGGCAGGCGCGCTGATACAGTTGGTACTGGCATTATACCTGGCAACGATTTTAAGTTTCAAGGTAAAGGGAGGCAATTTCTTTAAGGGCCTTATGTTCTTCCCCTACTTAATCAGCGGTATTGCCATTGGTTTTATTTTTAAGTTTTTCTACACAAGAGGGTTTGTGCTTGATACAATCCTTCAGTGGTGTGGTTTTGAACTGGAAAATCTTCCGTTCTGGTTAAAGGACCAGGCAGTAAACAACTGGTCTTTGGTGGCTACTTCCGTGTGGCGTTATTTCGGACAGAATATGGTTCTTTTTATCGGGGCAATTATGTCGGTGGATGCAGAATTATACGAAGCCGCAGACTTAGACGGCGCAAATAAATTTCAGCAGTTTATCTATATTATACTGCCCAGCATAAAAACAATTGTAACATTAAATATTATTCTTTCCATTACCGGTTCCTTAAGTGCATTTGAGCAGCCTTACGTTATTACGGACGGTGCAAACGGAACGGGAACCTACTTCGTTATTATGAATGAGATTGCCCATACCAGCCAGAAGGTGGGCCTGGCATCGGCAATGGCGGTAGTGCTTCTTATGATTATCTTTGTATGTACCATATTGCAGAATCTTTTCTTTAAATATGTGTTCAGGGATGCCTCCAGTGAGGACGAATCCTACAAGGCAAAGAAGGCAAGGCTGAAGGCGGAAAAAGCCGCACAGAAGGCAAAGAAAGGAGCGGTATAAATGATTAAGATAGGTAAAAAAAGCTATACCCCGTTAGGCATCTTATGGATTATCGTAGAGTATGTATCATTAATATTTTTCGGGCTCTGTGCAGTAGTTCCTGTGGTTTCCTGTGTGATTACGGCTTTTAAGACAGAGACGGAATACCAGCAGACAAATGTTATGACGCTGCCGGAGAGCTGGCTGAATTTCGATAACTTTGTGAAGGCATTTAACACGGCAAATATGGGAAGGGCGTTTTTAAATTCCGTAATCGTTATGGTGTGCGTGCTGGTTGTCTCCGTAATTTTAGGAACCCAGCTTGCTTACGTGTTAAACCGTTTTAAATTCCCGGGCAATAACTTAATCCGCAATTTGTACCTGTTTGCATCCCTGCTTCCCGCAGTTGCCATGCAGGTAACGGTATTTAATATTATGTCCGCCCTTCATCTTGTAAACACCCTTTACGGTTATATCATTATGATGTGCGGCACGGATGTTATCTCCATATACATCTTTATACAGTTTATGGAAAATATCCCCGTATCCTTAGATGAATCCGCCATTATTGACGGCGCCAGCTACTGGACCATTTACTGGAAGATTATGCTTCCCCTGTTAAAACCTGCAATCGTAACTTCCTGTATCTTAAAGGGAGTGGGCGTATACAACGAATATTACTGTGCAAACCTTTATCTTATGGACAAAAAGCTACATACCATTGCAAGATGTTTATACACCTTCGTAGGGCCGATGGGAAGCCAGTACAATTTAATCTGTGCAGGCGTAATTATTTCCCTTCTTCCGGCACTGATTGTATTTATCCTCTGCCAGAAACAAATTTACAGCGGTATTGCGGCAGGGGCCGTGAAGGGGTAAAATAGAGGGAAAGGAGGTAAATACATATGAACGGTTTGCAGGAACTATCGAAAGAAGCAAAAGAACATTTATGTAATGTAATTATCCCATTCTGGAAAGACTTAAGGGATAATGAAATGGGCGGTTATTACGGTTACATGGATTATAAGCTGAACCTGGACAAAAAAGCGGAGAAAGGCTGTATCTTAAACAGCCGGATTACCTGGTTTTTTGCCAACGCCTATCAGATTTTAGGGGATGAGTCATTGAAAGATGAGGCGGCCCATGGGTTCGCATTTTTAAAAGAGCATTGCATGGATAGGGAAAACGGCGGGGTGTACTGGTCATTAAATTACGACGGCACCCCAAAGGATACCACAAAGCATACATATAACCAGGCGTTTAGTATTTATGCCTTATCTTCCTACTATGACGCCACCGGGGATACAGAAGCCTTAAGGATGGCGGAGGAACTTTTTACGATTATCGAGACAAAATGCCGGGATAAGGATGGATATCTGGAAGCCTTTGACAGGGAATTTAAACCCGCAGAAAATGATAAACTCTCGGAGAACGGAGTGATTGCGGAGCGCACCATGAACACGCTGCTCCATGTGCTGGAAGCCTACACGGAACTTTACCGGGTAAGCAAAAAGGAAGAAGTAAAAAAATGCCTGCTGTGGATATTGGATACGGTGGCAGATAAGATTTATAACCCGAAGTTAAAAAGGCAGGAGGTATTTTTTGATAAGGATTACCATACCTTAATCGACCTTTACTCCTACGGACACGATATCGAGACGGCATGGCTGATTGACAGGACATTGGAGATTCTTGATGAAAAAGAATATACGGATAAAATGTCTGTGATTACGAAGACTCTCACAAAACAGATTTATGACATTGCCTTTGACGGCCATTCCCTAAGCAATGAGTGTGAAAAAGGAGTGGTGGATACAGGCAGAGTCTGGTGGGTTCAGGCGGAAACGGTAGTGGGATTTGTAAACGGCTATGAGAAATCGCCGGAAAAATCAGAGTATCTTGACGCCGCAAAGGCAGAGTGGGAATTTATTAAGACATATGTGGTTGATAAACGGAAAGGTTCGGAATGGTACTGGCTTTTAAGGCAGGACGGAACACCCGTGGAAGGAAAACCCATTGTAGAACCCTGGAAATGTCCCTACCATAACGGCAGGATGTGTTTTGAACTGATAAGGAGAAACGAAAATGCTTCATAAAAACTATTATATAGAACAGGAAAAACAGGAAAAATTATTAAGCAGGAAGAATGTAAAATCCGATTTTTATAACGGAATTTTTGACAGGTACGAGTATCCCATTATTACCAGAGAGCATATCCCCCTTACCTGGCGGTATGACTTAAACCCGGACACAAATCCTTATTTTATGGAACGCCTGGGTATCAATGCGGTGATGAATTCCGGCGCCATTAAATTAAACGGGAAGTATTATCTTGTGGTAAGGATTGAGGGAAATGACAGGAAATCTTTCTTCGGCGTGGCGGAAAGCGACAACGGAATTGATAATTTCCGTTTCTGGGATTACCCCATTCTTCTGGAGGATACATGTCCTGAGGAGACAAATGTTTATGATATGCGGCTGACACACCATGAGGACGGTTATATTTACGGGGTGTTCTGTTCCGAGAGCAAAGACACTTCCGTATCCGACCTTTCCGCGGCAGTGGCTGCGGCGGGGATTGTCAGGACAAAGGATTTAAAGACATGGGAACGCCTGCTTAATTTAAAGACCCTCCGTTCTCCCCAGCAGCGGAATGTGGCGCTGCACCCCGAATTTGTGAATGGTAAATATGCATTTTACACAAGGCCCATGGATGATTTTATTGACACCGGAAGCGGCGGCGGAATCGGATTCGGCCTTTGCGACGACATTACCCATGCGGTGATTGATGAAGAAAAGATGACAAGTTTAAGGAAGTACCACACCATTACCGAGGCGAAAAACGGGGCAGGGGCAACCCCCATCAAGACTGAAAAGGGCTGGATTCATATTGCCCACGGGGTAAGGAATACGGCAGCGGGACTTCGGTATGTGATTTATGCCTTTGCCACGGATTTAAATGACCCCTCCAGGGTGATTGCAGAGCCTTCCGGCCTGTTGATTGCTCCCAGGGGAGATGAGAGGGTAGGGGATGTGTCCAATGTGGTATTTACCAACGGAGCCATTGCGGATGAAAATGGAGATGTGTATATCTACTATGCTTCCAGCGATACCAGGATGCATGTGGCAGTTACAACGAAAGATAAGTTGATGGATTATGTGTTTAACACACCTGTTGACCCTCTGCGTTCCGTGGAGTGCGTGGCACAGAGATGTGATTTGATTAAAAAGAATCTGGAATTTTTGGCAAAACAGTAAACAGATAAGGAGAAGAATTATGAGCAAATATAAAATGATTAGCCCGGCAGTGCCAAATGTGCCATGGCAGGAGAAACCGGCAGATTTAAAAGGGGCACCGGTCTGGAGATACAGTGAAAATCCCATTATCGGGAGAAATCCCATAGAGGGCGTTGCAAGGATTTTTAACAGTGCAGTCATTCCTTATGAGGGAGCATTTATCGGAGTGTTCCGGGGAGAGCAGACCAACGGCATTCCCTACATTTACCTTGGCAGAAGCAAAGATGCCATCCACTGGGAGTTTGATAAAGAGAAAATAAATTTTGTGGATGAAGAGGGAAAAAGTTTTATGCCGGTGTATGCCTATGACCCAAGGCTTGTGAAGGTGGAGGATACATATTATGTAATTTGGTGCCAGGACTTTTACGGGGCAGCTATCGGTATGGCAAAGACCATTGATTTTAAGACATTTGTGCGTGTGGAAAATCCATTCCTGCCCTTTAACAGAAACGCAGTGCTGTTTCCAAGAAAGATTAACGGCAACTTTGTGATGATGTCCAGGCCATCCGACAGCGGACATACGCCTTTTGGAGATATTTTTATCAGCGAGAGCCCGGATTTAATCTATTGGGGAAAACACCGCCATATGATGGGGAAGAATCCGGAATGGTGGGAAGCCGTAAAAATCGGCGGCGGCGCAGCGCCCATTGAAACCAGCGAGGGATGGCTGTTATTTTACCACGGGGTAACGGGAACCTGCAACGGCTATGTGTATTCCATCGGCGGCGCTATTTTGGATATTGATGAGCCCTCCCGTGTAAAATACAGATGTGAGAACTTCTTATTGACACCGGAAGAGTGGTACGAGGAGCGGGGATTTGTGCCCAATGTATGCTTCCCCTGTGCTACCATCCATGATTCAAAGAGCGGAAAGATAGCTGTCTACTACGGTGCGGCAGACAGCTATGTAGGGCTGGCATTTACCACTTTAGATGAGATTATAGATTATATTAAAGATAACAGTGTGGTAAGGGAAGCAGATACAGAGATTGGCAGGCGGTAAAAGATGTATGTTTTTCCCGATAATGAAAAATTACAGTACAGCGGAAGAATTGATTTTGAAGATAAGCAGGCTCCGGTGATGGTGTTCCCCTGCAGCTTTGTGAAAATAAGGTTTAGCGGGAATTACTTAGCCGTGGAGCTGGAAAACAGGCAGGCATACTGGAATAATTATATGGGCTATATTTTAGACGGGGAGCAGGGAAGTTTTCTGCTCCCCCAAACAGGCAGAAACGCCTTGGAAATTCCGGTGGCCAGGGACATAGAAGTTCATGAGTTATGCTTATTTAAGCGTATGGATTCCTGCCATGTGGTGACATTTTACGGATTTATCCTTGGGGAAGGGGAGCGGGTTTTTAAACTGCCTCCCCTGCCAGGGCGCAGGATAGAAGTTTACGGGGACAGCGTCTCTGCCGGGGAAGTGTCGGAGGCGGTGGAATATGTGGGAAAGGAAGACCCAGAACATAATGGGGAATATTCCAACAGTTGGTATTCCTACCCATGGATTACCGCCAGAAAATTAGGCGCCAGCCTTCACGATATTGCCCAGGGGGGAATTGCCCTTATGGATAACACAGGATGGTTTTTTGAACCGGATTATATAGGTATGGAATCCGTCTATGACAAAATAAGTTACAATCCGGCTTTGGGAAAGATAAAGCCCTGGGATTTTTCCAGATACACCCCCCATGTGGTGGTGATTGCCATAGGGCAGAACGACAGCCATCCCAGGGATTTTATGAAGGAAGACCCCAGGGGTGCAATGGCTTTTACGTGGAAAAAACATTACAGGAAATTTGTGGAGAGGATTCGTGAAATTTATCCCCGGGCGGTGATTATTTTATCCACCACCATTTTAAACCACGCAAAAGAGTGGGATGATGCCATAGAGGAAGTAAAGGAAAGCCTTAAGGATAAAAATATATACCATTTTCTTTATAAAAACAACGGCAGCGGAACGCCTGGGCATATCAGGATTCCGGAGGCAGAGCAGATGGCGGAGGAATTGACGGAATTTATTTGTTCCCTTGGGGAAAGTATATGGGAACTGCCTTAGGGCAAAGTGCCGATTTTGCAGGCAGTTATATAAGGAGGCGTAATATGGAAATTCAAATTAAAAAAGAGGCGGGAACTGCCAACAGGGGAAATCAGTATCGTATCAAAGAGGTTATGAAAAAAGCCCATAAGGGGGGCAGGGTGGCTATTGCTTTTTTGGGAGGCTCCATTACCCAGGGAAGCCTTGCAAGCCAGATGAAGTTCTGTTACGCCTCGCTTGTTTTTGACTGGTGGAAAGAAACGTATCCAAAGGCGGAATTTACATGTATTAATGCAGGAATCGGGGGAACTACTTCCCATTTCGGTACGGCAAGAGTGGAAGAAGACGTGTTAAAAAATCAACCGGACCTGGTATTTGTGGAGTTTAGTGTGAATGACGACCCTACGGATTTTTTCAAGGAGACTTATGAGGGTTTAATACGCAGGATTCTCTTATCAGAAAATGCTCCCGCAGTTGTTTTAATCCATAATGTGCGCTATGATACAGGGGGGAATGCCCAGACCATTCATGGGGCGGTGGGAAGGTATTATGACCTTCCGGCGGTGAGTATGCAAAGTTCTGTTTTCCCCTGTGTGGTATCGGGAGAGTTGGAAGCCAGGGAGATTACACAGGATGATTTGCATCCTAATGATTTGGGCCATGAACTGGTGGCACAGGTGATTACTTCCTTTTTGGAATCCATAGATGAGAGAAAAGAGGAAGAGGAACCTTTGTATGTTGTGCCGGAAAAAACAATCACCAAAAATTGTTATGAAAATGCCGTCCGTTACAATAAGGAAAACCTTTCTGTGATTTCCTCCGATTTTATAAAAGATGATAGAGAACAGCATGGAATCACGGATGTTTTTAAAAAGGGATTTTATTCTGCAAAGTCCGGCGCCCTTTTAAAATGCCGGGTGACAGGCAGCGAGCTTGCCGTCCAGTACAGAAAAAGTGTGAGACATCCCGCCCCTTTGGCGGAACTGGTGATTGATGATGACAGAGAGCACAAAATTCTGCTGGACGGAAATTTTGAGGAAGACTGGGGTGACTGCCTGTACTTACAGCCGGTGATGATTCACGGGGAAAGCAGGGTGCATACCTTAGAGATACGGATTGTGAAGGCAGAAGATGAAAATATTCCTTTTTATTTAAACGGAGTGATTGGGGCAGACGGTATAAAGTAGGGAAAGGAGATTACAGATGAAGCCAATCTTATTTTTAGAGCCGGTTTTTAAAGAGATGGTCTGGGGCGGAAGCCGCCTTGGAAGCGAGTTCGGATATAACATTCCCGGGGATGACACCGGGGAGTGCTGGGGGATTTCCGCCCATCCCAACGGGGATGCCAAGGTTTTGGCAGAAGGGTTTGAGGGAAAGACTCTCTCACAGGTGTGGCAGGAAAATCCGGAACTTTTCGGAAATATGGAAGGGGACCGATTTCCTCTTCTTGTAAAGATTATTGATGCAAAAGCGGATTTAAGCATTCAGGTGCATCCTGATGACGCTTACGCAAAAGTGAATGAAAATGGTTCCTTTGGAAAAATGGAGTGCTGGTATGTCATTGACTGTCCTGAGGATGCCAGGCTGGTGTTAGGCCACAATGCCAAAAACCAGGAAGAAGTTAAGGACATGATTAAAAACGGGAAATGGCAGGAGTTTCTTCGTTATGTGCCTATCAGGAAAGGTGATTTTATCCAGATTAATCCGGGGACGGTACATGCCATTACCAGCGGGTGCCTTCTTCTTGAGACCCAGCAGAACAGCGACATTACCTACCGTGTTTATGATTATGACAGGTTAAGCAACGGAAAACCCAGGGAACTGCATGTGGAGAGGAGCATTGATGTTATAACCGCTCCGGCAGGGGATGTGGATAAGATGCTTATTTCTCTGCAGGATTTGGAAAAAAATGTGTGGCATGAGCTGATTAACTGTCAGTATTATAAGGTGTTTAAATTAGATTTAGACAGAGAAAATTCTTTTGACCAGCATTATCCCTTTTTTAACATCAGTGTCATTGAGGGGGAAGGAACATTAAATGGAACAAAGATAAAAAAAGGAGACCATTTCATTCTTCCCGCAGGATTTGGAAAGGTGGATTTGGCAGGAAAATTGCAGTTGATTGCTTCCGTGGCAAGATAGAAATTGTCTGCGTTTTTGGAGGCTCCCCGGATTATTCGGGGAGTTTTTTTGTTTAAAATATAATATTTAATCGAAGTGCGGAATACATCGTATCAGGCAAATAACTCGCCTGCCCGAAAAAGTATTGCCACCTGATAGAGGTGGCAAATCTTGATTATCTCT
>CANRJF010000071.1 GCA_947630855.1 uncultured Lachnospiraceae bacterium | reverse complement strand
AGTGATCGTACTTTTAAATAAAACAGATCTTTTTGTGGAAACGACGGAGGAAGAGGTAAGAAAATATCTGGATAAACAAATTGTACCGGTATCTGCAAAAGAGGAAACAGGAATTGCAGGAAAAATTTTAGAAAAACAGGAACTTTCCATGTATATTGATCTGAAGCCTGCATTGTCCGTCCAGGAGTTGGATAACCGGCTTCTCAGGGAGTTTAAGGAAAAAAATAATAAACAATTTAAAAATTCCATACATGGTCTGCTTCCCGCAAAAATCCAGTCTGTTGTGTTGGAGAAGTCCGGCATCAGCCTGGAGAAAAAAGTAAATGAGATTACAAAGGAAGAGCGTTACAGGCTTATTGGGCTGTTAAAACAGTTTCCTGTCACATTAACAGGGCTTAAGGGCTTTCAGGAAGCTATTATTACCAAGGGAGGTGTTTCAGTGAAAGACGTGAATCCTTCCACAATGGAATCAAAAATTATATCAGGCTTATATTTTGCAGGGGAGGTGTTGGACTTAGATGCCCTTACAGGGGGCTATAATTTGCAGATTGCCTGGTCTACCGGATATCTTGCCGGGAGCAGCATATAATTAAAAAAATATTAAATATATTATTAAGAAAGGATTATATTTTATTATGAATATCGCAATAGACGGGCCTTCAGGTGCCGGAAAAAGTACTATCGCCAAATTGCTGGCAAAAGAATTAGGATTTATTTATGTAGACACGGGGGCAATGTACCGGGCTATGGCAGTGTATTTCCTGGAAAATGGAATCGATGCTTCCGATGAAGAAAAAATCATATCTGCTTGTGAATATGCGGATGTTACCATCTGTTACGAAAACGGAGAACAGCAGGTGATTTTAAATGGTAAAAATGTGAATAAGGACATCCGCAGGGAAGATGTGGGTATTATGACAAGCAAAACAAGTGTGTATCCCAAGGTACGGGAGAAAATGACCTTATTACAGCATAAACTGGCGGAGGCGTCCGATGTGGTTATGGACGGCAGGGATATTGGAACATGTGTGCTCCCCGGGGCGGAAGTAAAAATTTATCTTGACGCAAGCCCCATGACTCGTGCAAAACGCCGGTTTGACCAGTTAAAGGAAAAAAATGTTTCCTGTGATTTTGAGGAAGTCTTAAAGGATATTGAAGATAGGGATTACCGGGATATGCATCGGGATATATCTCCTTTAAAACAGGCGGAGGATGCGGTGTTTGTAGATTCCTCGGAAATGAGCATTGATGAAGTTGTAGAAACAATTTATAAAATTTGTCAGGAGAAAAAGTAGCATGAATGTCAGATTGGCAAAAAGCGCCGGTTTTTGCTTCGGGGTAAAACGTGCCGTGGAGCGGGTATATAAAGAGGCTGAGGGACAGAATACCCCTGTGTATACCTTTGGTCCCATTATCCATAATGAGGAAGTGGTAGAAGATTTAGAGCGCAGGGGTGTGCATGCCGTTCTGGAGGTGGAGGAACTGAAAAAACTGCCAAAAGGAATAGTGGTCATCCGCTCCCACGGGGTTGCAAGGAATATAAAAGAACAGATACAAAATATGGGGTTTAAAATTATTGATGCAACCTGCCCTTTTGTATTGAAGATTCACAAGATTGTGGAGGAGTACAGCAGCAAGGGTTATTATGTACTTATCATAGGAAATAATTCCCATCCGGAAGTGGAAGGAATTAAGGGCTGGTCCCATCCCAGGCGGACTTTGGTACTTTCTACCCACAAGGAGGCAGAGGATTTTACCATACCCCCGGGAGAAAAAGTTTGTATTGTGTCTCAAACGACATTTAATTACAACAAATTTCAAGAATTAGTTGAAATTATCCAGAAAAAAGGTTATGATATAATTGTTTTAAATACCATCTGTAATGCCACGGAAGAAAGGCAGAAGGAGGCAGCAGAGATTGCCAGGGACGCAGACGCCATGATTGTAATTGGCGGCCGGCATAGTTCCAATACGCAGAAGCTATTTGAAATATGTAAAAAAGAATGTGAAAATACTTACTATATACAGACACTTGATGACTTGGACATAAAGGATTTGTGTTCCATTGATAACGTAGGTATTACCGCAGGGGCTTCCACCCCAAACAAAATTATCGAGGAGGTTCAGAAGAATGTCAGAAATGAGCTTTGAAGAAATGCTGGAAGAATCATTTAAAACAATAAGAAACGGAGAGGTAGTCGAAGGAACTGTTATCGATGTGAAACCAGATGAAATCGTCTTAAATATCGGATACAAGTCAGATGGAATTATTACGCGTAACGAATATACCAACGAATCAAATTTAGATTTAACTACTGTCGTTTCTGTTGGTGATTCTATGGAAACAAAAGTAGTTAAAGTGAACGATGGAGAAGGTCAGGTGCTTCTTTCCTACAAACGTCTTGCCGCAGAGAAAGGCAATAAGAAGTTGGAGGAGGCATTTGAGAACCAGACGGTATTAACGGCAAAAGTAGTACAGGTCTTAAATGGAGGATTAAGCGTTGTTGTGGATGAGAGCAGGGTATTTATTCCTGCCAGCCTGGTATCTGATACATACGAAAAAGATTTGACAAAGTATAAAGACCAGGAGATTGAGTTTGTAATTACAGAGTTTAATCCCCGGCGCAGAAGGGTGATTGGGGACAGAAAGCAGTTGCTGCTTGCCAGAAAAGCAGAATTGCAAAAAGAGTTATTTTCCAAAATCAGTGTTGGTGATGTGGTGGAAGGAACCGTTAAGAATGTAACGGATTTCGGCGCATTTATTGATTTGGGCGGGGCAGACGGCCTGCTTCATATTTCCGAGATGTCATGGGGGAGAGTAGAAAGTCCCAGGAAAGTTTTTAAAGTAGGAGATGTTGTAAGGGTATTTATCAAAGATATCAACGAGACGAAAATTGCCCTCAGCATGAAATTCCCGGAGGATAATCCATGGAATGACGCTGCCAGCCGTTTTGCAGTGGGTACAGTCATTAAGGGAAAAGTTGCCCGTATGACGGATTTCGGCGCGTTTGTGGAGCTGGCGCCGGGAGTGGATGCATTGCTGCATGTTTCCCAGATTGCAAGAGAGCATATTGAGAAACCGGCAGATGTATTAACGGTAGGTCAGGAAATTGAAGCGCAGATTGTAGATTTCAATGAAGAAGACAAAAAAATCAGCTTAAGTATGAAAGCACTTCTTGCACCGGAGGAGGAAGCAGGAGAAAAGGCGGAGGAAACTGCCATAGAAGAATAGGCGTGGAGGATTTGAATGCTTGGCGATTACGAAAAATTTAAGAAGAACATTTTTGGACTCACCCAGATTGATTTGAATGCTTACAAAGAGAAGCAGATGCGCAGGCGTATTGACACTCTTATCAGCAAAAATGAGATGGCGGATTATGATGCGTATGTGGGTTTGCTTAAGAAAGATAAGGAGAAATTTGAGCAGTTTGTCAATTTTTTGACTATTAATGTTTCTGAGTTTTACAGGAACCCGGAACAATGGAAATTGTTGGACCAGGAAATCATTCCGGATTTGATTAAGAAGTTTGGAAAGAGTTTAAAAATCTGGAGCGCTGCCTGCTCTACGGGAGACGAGCCTTATTCACTGGTAATGGCATTTTCCAAGCATATTCCCTTAAATCAGATTAAGGTTTTTGCCACGGATCTTGACAATCAGGTTATGGATACTGCCCGTTTGGGAATTTACAGTGAGAAAAGTATTGTAGGGGTTCCTGCGGAATTTAAAAAGAAATATTTCACGAAAGTGGGAAATTCTTATCAGATTTCCAATGAGATTAAGTCCAGAGTTCAATTTCAGCAGCACAATTTGTTAAAAGATGATTATCCTACCAGATGTCATTTGATTGTGTGCAGGAATGTATTGATTTATTTTACAGAAGAAGCAAAAGAAGGTGTTTATAAGAAATTTAATGATGCGCTGGTGAAAGATGGAGTGCTGTTTATCGGCAGCACAGAACAGATTATGAATTACAAAACGATTAATTTTTCCAGAAAAAGCAGCTTCTTTTTTGCAAAAGAAAAATAGAAATATAAAAAACGTCTTTTCTTATTTCTTTTATGAAAAGGCGTTTTTTTGTTCTTATATAGAAGGTTTTGCATAGATTATACATAGGGACAGGATGTTTTTTATGTAAAGGCATAGTTCTTTTGAATCATTAAGAAAACCTTCCTGGTATTCAAAGTAGGACAATTCCTGCTTTTTACCGGGGTAAAAACAGGGGGAGAACCAGTTTTTACGCTGGGGAAGGAATAAACCCTTTCGCCTTGTGTAGCATGTCCCCGCAGTGGCTTTTGTCCGGTGGGATTTGTCCACAAAAGAGGCAAGGCTTTTATGGACTGCCATATCTTCCTGGGGCAGATAGTAGTAGTCTTTGTAATTATCGTAATAAAAGCGCAGCTCTCCCTCTAAAACAGGAATAAATAGGTAAGCACAGTTTTCCCGGCATACTATGCGGAAAAAATCTTTTTCCGTAAAAATCTGTTTTGGAAAGGGAAGGGGTGCCTCTAAGGTAACCTGAAGCTCTTTCTCCGGCAGGGAGGCGCCGTAAGGGCGGACTTCTTCTAAGGAAGCGGTTTTTACCCTGGGTGTATCCATGTGAAAAAACGCGGAATAAGACAGGATGGGCAGTAGTTTTGTCATGCCCAGGATATCTTCATAATTGTGTAAAAGCAAAAGTGATTTTGCAGATTCTTCCGGCTGTTTTTCATACTGGCGGTAGATGTGGATAAGCTCCCCTCCGGTATATGTGTCCTTGCGGGAAATATTTAAAAATGCCTCCAGAGTTTTTTGCTTTCTGTCCGGCAGATGGAGAAATCCGGCCAGAGGGGCAGTTGTTTTGTACAAATCAATGGCGGCATAATCTTCCCAGGAGAAAGACAGCCCCAAAATGTGTTCCCGCTGTTTTAAAAAGGGAATATCAAATCCTGTGCCGTTAAAATGAATCAGAGTATGGACATCCTTTAGTTTTTCGTGGAAAGCATTAAGAATCCGGCATTCTTCCCGGCGGTTTTCGGCAAAAAACTGATAAATTTCCATGGATTCCATCTGGCGGACGATAAGGCCGATTAAGTACACAAAATTGGATTTTGATGAAAAACCTGTGGTTTCAATATCAAAAAATCCGGTATTATTTTTAAAATAGAATTGTGTGTAATCATCTTCTGGTAAGGGCAGGGTGTGATGTATAAGTTCCAAGGGATTCTCCTAATCTGTTTTTTGTAATATAAGATACGGTAAAAGTATAGCACATTAAGAAAAAATTAAGAAGTATGTAAAAAAGTACAAAAAAATTCTGTCAACAGACAATTTTTGTGATATAATTTATAAGATGACGTTTTTATACATTTTTTTCGTGTGCTTTCTAAATGCTTTCATCATTGGACGGGGAAAATGTATAGGAAATTACAAATTTTTTAAGAAAGAGGGGCACGAGAAATGGGTTTAATGACATTTAAAGGCGGCGTCCATCCTTACGATGGAAAAGACTTATCCAAAGATAAGCCAGTCAGCGAATTATTACCCAAAGGCGATCTGGTATATCCGTTATCCCAGCATATCGGAGCACCGGCAACTCCAATTGTTGCAGTTGGCGATACGGTACTTCGGGGACAGAAGATTGCGGAAGCCGGGGGTTTTGTATCATCACCGATTTATGCGTCTGTTTCCGGTAAGGTAAAAGCAATTGAACCGCGCAGGGTTCCCGTTGGCGACATGGTCAATTCCATCGTAATCGAGAACGACGGACAGATGAAAGAAGCAGAGTTTGTAAAGACAGATGATGTGACGAAACTCTCCAATGAGGAGATTATCGGCAAGATTAAAGAGGCCGGTGTAGTAGGTATGGGAGGGGCAGGATTCCCCACCCATGTAAAATTATCTCCAAAGGAGCCGGACAAGATTGAGTATATCATTGCAAACTGTGCGGAATGTGAGCCTTATCTGACTTCCGATTACCGGAGGATGATTGAGCAGCCGGAGAAACTGGTTGCAGGTATGCGCATCGTGTTACAGCTTTTCCCAAGGGCGAAAGGCGTATTCGGCGTGGAGGATAACAAACCGGATTGTATTGCAAAATTAAAGGAACTGACAAAAGACGAATCCCGTATGGAGGTGGCAGAGTTAAAGACAAAATATCCCCAGGGCGGCGAGCGTCAGTTGATTTATGCAGTGACAAAACGTTCCATCAATTCCAAGATGCTTCCAGCGGACGCAGGATGTATTGTGGATAATGTGGAGACATTAGTGGCAATTTACAATGCCGTTGCATTGGGACAGCCTCTTATGAACCGTATCTTTACGGTGACGGGCAATGCGGTGGCTAATCCTCAGAACTTCTATATCTGTATCGGCACCAATTATCAGGAGATGCTGGATGCCGCAGGAGGATTTAAGGGAGAATGTAAGAAGATGATTGCAGGAGGGCCTATGATGGGATTTGCCATGTTCGGCCTTGATGTGCCTGCAACAAAGACCTCATCATCCCTGCTGTGCTTTACGGAAGATGAAGTGGAGGCTTTTGCGGAGACAGCCTGCATTAACTGCGGACGCTGCGTGGAGGCATGTCCTGAGCTGCTTGTTCCTTCCAGGCTGGCAGATTATTCCAAAAACGGTTTATCCGATGTCTTTGAGAAATGGCATGGGTTAGAGTGTGTGGAGTGCGGAAGCTGCAGCTATGTATGTCCGGCAAAACGTCCGCTGGCACAATCCGTAAAGACCATGAAGAAACAGATATTGGCAGCAAAGAGAAAAAAATAATCCAGGAACAGCCTTACAAAAGTAAGGTTAATAAAATAGAAAGAGGTGTTTTTTGTGAGTGACTTATTTAACGTATCCTCATCACCACATATACGTTCCAAAGATACCAGCAGCCGGATTATGCAGTATGTCGTTCTGGCATTACTGCCCACAACGCTGTTCGGTATATACAATTTTGGGATAAAGGCAGTAATTTTAATTGCTGTAACTATTGCAAGCTGTATTGCTTCCGAATGGGGTTATGAGAAAATCGTACATAAAAAGAGTACAATTAACGACTGGAGCTGCGTGGTGACAGGCCTGCTTCTGGCACTTAACCTTCCGGCAACCCTTCCCTGGTGGGAGGCAGTTATCGGCGGATTCTTTGCCATCGTAGTAGTAAAAATGCTCTTTGGCGGTCTGGGACAGAACTTTATGAATCCGGCCCTTGGAGCAAGATGTTTTCTGCTTATCGCCTTTGCGGCGGATATGACGAATTTTACCATTGATTCCTATTCAGGAGCTACGCCATTAGCGTTAATGCGCAATGGGGAATCCGTAAATTTAATGGATATGTTAATCGGTAAAACCGCAGGTACTATCGGTGAGACTTCCGTTATTGCCATTTTAATCGGGGCGATTATCCTGATTTTACTGGGCGTAATTGATTTAAGAATACCCGGAACTTACATTATCACATTTGTGGTATTCATGCTGCTCTTTAGCGGACATGGTTTTGATATGAATTATATTGTTGCCCAGCTTTGCGGCGGCGGTCTGATGCTGGGAGCATTCTTTATGGCCACAGATTATGTAACATCCCCCATCACTCCCACGGGAAGGATTGTGTTTGGTATCTGCCTTGGAATATTTACCGGTTTATTCCGTACCTTCGGGGCAAATGCAGAAGGTGTATCCTTTGCCATTATCTTAAGCAACCTGTTGGTTCCCATTATTGAGAAATATACGGTTCCAAGGGCATTTGGCGTAGTAAAGGAGGTAAAGAAGCATGAGTAATAAAATTGTACATGACACAATGATTTTAACTGCATTTACCTTGGTGTTAGGCCTGCTTTTAGGAATTGTTTACGGCATTACAAAGGAACCTATTGAAAGGGTAACTTATGAAAAGACTCAGGCAGCCTATAAGAATGTATTTTCCGATGCGGATTCTTTTGAGGCATACGAGGGATTTGATAAGGATGCGGCTAACAGTTTAGTTGCGGATGCAGGATACAAAGACGAATTATCGGATGTTCAGGTGGCAAAAGATGCCAGCGGCACAGCGCTTGGCTATGTGATTACCGTTACCGCAAAAGATGCCAGCCAGGCAAGCATTACCTTTTCTGTGGGCATCAGAGAGGACGGAACGGTAAACGGCTATTCCATTACGGATATTGCAGAGACTCCCGGACTTGGAATGAAAGCCCAGGAAGAAAGTTTTTACAGCCAGTTTGAAGGCAAAGCAGTGGATTCATTTTCTGTTGTGAAATCCGCTCCCGCCGCAGATAACGAGATTGAGTCTATTTCCGGCGCAACCATTACATCTGCAGCTATGGCAAACGGAGTCAATGCATGTATTGTTTACTTCCAGAATGAATTGGCAGGAGGTGCAAATTAATGAGTAATAATGTAGAACGTTTATATAACGGTATTATTAAGGAGAATCCCACTTTTGTGCTGATGCTTGGTATGTGTCCTACCTTAGCGGTAACAACATCTGCCGTAAACGGCCTTGGCATGGGATTATCCACTACGGTGGTATTGGTGCTTTCCAATCTGCTTATTTCCCTGTTCCGTAATATTATTCCAAACGGTGTCCGGGTTCCGGCGTTTATTGTGATTGTGGCATCTCTTGTTACCATGGTGCAGTTTTTGTTAAATGCCTATGTGCCAAGTATTGCGGCAGCTCTTGGCGTTTACATTCCTCTTATTGTGGTAAACTGTATTATCCTTGGACGTGCGGAAAGTTATGCGTCTAAGAATCCTCCTATGCCTTCCACCTTTGACGGACTTGGCATGGGCCTTGGATTTACATTCGGCCTTACCTCTATCGGTATTATCCGTGAAATCCTTGGAGCAGGACAGATTTTTGGAGTTCAGATTTTATCCTTAAAGTGGTTTACGCCCATTACCATTTTCGTAATGGCTCCCGGTGCCTTCATTGTGCTTGCCTGTCTTGTGGCAATTATGAATATTGTACGTGCTAAGATGGATGCAAAGGGAAAACCTCTTGCAAAGCCTTCAGGATGTATTACCGGAGACTGTGCTTCCTGTGGAATGTCTTCCGCATGTACGGGAAAAAGCCAGGATGCAGCTTCTGCTGCCAAATCAGAATAGGAGGATAGATACAGATGAAAGAATTATTATTGATTGCAGTGGCATCTGCCATTGTAAATAACGTTGTCTTAAGCCAGTTCCTTGGTATCTGTCCCTTCTTAGGCGTATCTAAGAAAACAGAGACGGCTGCCGGCATGGGCGCAGCGGTTGTGTTCGTTATCGGTATTGCTTCTTTAGTGGCATCTGTAATATATAAGTTTATACTTGCCAACGAGGCATTATTAAATAAGGGAATTGACCTTACTTATCTGCAGACGATTGTGTTTATTTTAGTAATTGCAGCATTGGTGCAGTTTGTGGAAATGTTTTTAAAGAAATCTATGCCCGCCCTGTATCAGAGCCTTGGTGTATATCTTCCGTTGATTACTACCAACTGTGCGGTTTTGGGTGTAGCCTTAACAAATGTAACAAAAGAATACAATATTTTAGAGAGCGTGGTAAATGGTCTTGCAACAGCAGTTGGATTTTTAATTGCCATTGTAATTATGGCAGGTCTTCGTGAGAAGATTGAGTACAATGATATTCCAAAGCCGTTTCAGGGCACAGCGATTGTACTGATTACAGCCAGTCTGATGTCAATCGCATTTATGGGATTCTCAGGAATGATTTAGGAGGAAAAATAAATGAATATACAGGCAATTTTGATTGCAGCCCTTGTTGTGGGCATTGTAGGTCTTTTAATCGGATTTTTCCTTGGATTTTCCGGAGAAAAATTCAAAGTGGAAGTTGACCCCAGGGAAGAAGCTATTATGGGCGTTTTACCCGGAAATAACTGCGGCGGCTGCGGTTATGCCGGATGTTCCGGTTTGGCTGCTGCTATTGTAAAAGGAGAAGCGCCGGTAAACCAATGCCCTGTGGGGGGCGCCCCGGTGGGCAGTAAAATCGGTGAAATCATGGGTGTGGCTGCTGAAGAAGGCGTAAAGAAAGTGGCATTTGTAAAGTGTGCCGGAACCTGTGAGAAGGCAAATCAGGATTACAATTATACAGGCGTGGAAGACTGCGGCGCTATGGCATTTGTTCCAAACGGCGGGCCAAAAAGCTGTAATTATGGATGTCTTGGTTTTGGAAGCTGTGTAAAGGCATGTCCTTTTGATGCCGTTCATATTGTAAACGGCATTGCACAGGTGGATAAAGATGCCTGCAAAGCCTGTGGCAAGTGTGTGGCTGCATGTCCCAAACATTTAATTGAACTTGTTCCTTATGATGCAAAACATCTTGTACAGTGCAGTTCTAAGGACAAGGGCAAAGACGTGATGAAGGCATGTTCCGTGGGATGTATCGGATGTCATTTATGTGAGAAGAACTGTCCCAACGATGCTGTTCATGTAGTTGACAATGTGGCATATATTGACCAGGAGAAATGTACCGGATGCGGCATTTGTGCCCAGAAGTGTCCGAAGAAGATTATTTTGTAGGGCAAAACGGGCATTTAAGTTACAAAAAGCACAGGCAGAGCTTCACGCTTTGCCTGTGCTTTTTTTTTTGCGAAATACATGTTGTTTCCCGGCAGGAAGTATGTTACATTTAACAGAGGAGGTGGAAATTATAAATATGAATGAATCATCAAGACTGATATTGGGTTTGCGGTCCAGAGGTTGGACAGATACGGAAATTATAGATTTTATTTTATACATTGAAACAGGTGATGATAAGTATAAACCAAAAAGTAAAGACGAGGAAAAAACCGAAATCTATAAGCTTACGATTCCCCATTAATGTTTTGTCAGGTGAAGTATATGAAAAGATTAAAAGAATTATTTATAGGTGACCGGAATTTCTATCGTATGGTTTTGCTTGTAGCAGTGCCCATTATTATTCAAAACAGCATTACCAATCTTGTCAGCCTCCTTGACAATATTATGGTGGGCAGGGTAGGCACGGAACAAATGTCCGGGGTCGCTATTGTAAATCAGTTGATTATGGTATTTAATATCTGTATCTTCGGGTGTGTTTCCGGGGCAGGTATTTTTGGCGCCCAATTTTACGGCAAAGGGGACCAAAAAGGCGTGCAGTATTCCTTTCGGTTTAAAGTATTGTTTGGCATGATACTCTCATTGGGATGGATTGTGGTGTTATATTTTTTCAGAAATCCTTTGATTCATCTTTTTTTACATGAGGGAGGGGGCCAGGCAGGAGATTTAGAGACAACATACCGCTATGGCAGTATGTATCTTTTAATTATGTTATTGGGGCTGATTCCCTCCGCACTGACCCAGATATACGCCAGTACTTTAAGAGAGACGGGGGAGACAGTGTTTCCTATGAAAGCCGGAGTTGTGGCAGTGTTTACAAATCTGATTTTAGATTATGTTTTGATATTTGGGGCAGGCCCTCTGCCTGCTTTTGGCGTCCAGGGGGCAGCGGCGGCCACGGTAATTGCCAGATTTGTAGAATTTGCCATTGTGGCATTCTGGACCCATGGCAATCATAAGAAAAATCTCTTTATTGTGGGCGCATTTAAGAGTATGTATATTCCAAAAGACTTGACGGTACAAATAGTGAAAAAAGGGATGCCTTTGTTAATTAACGAAACATTGTGGTCCCTTGGCATGGCAATGCTGACCCAGTGTTATTCTACCAGAGGCCTGGCAGTGGTGGCAGGACTGAATATTTCCACTACCGTATCCAATCTCTTTAATGTGGTGTTTATTGCATTAGGTTCTTCCATTGCCATTGTGGTGGGACAGCTTTTGGGGGCAGGAAAATTAGAGGAAGCGGTGGATACAGACAGAAAAATGATATTCTTTACCGTGGCATCCTGCCTGGTGATTGGCACGATCATGTATATCATTGCACCGGCATTTCCGGAGATTTACAATACTTCAGAGGATGTACGGTATCTGGCAACTTGTTTTATACGGATTGCCTCTGCATGTATGCCCCTTCATGCATTTATCCATGCATCCTATTTTACCATGCGTTCCGGGGGAAAGACCGGGATTACCTTTTTGTTTGACAGTGTCTATGTGTGGGCGGTAAATATTCCCTTAGCTTTTGTGCTTACCAGATTTACAGGGATGTACATTGTATATATTTATCTATGTTTACAGTTGATAGAGTTTTTTAAATGCGCCATAGGATTTGTATTGTTAAAGAAAAGGGTGTGGGTCAACGATTTAGTGTGAGAGGGAAAAATCATGGAGGACAGGAAGAAAAGGAGAATGAAAAAACGGCGGCGGCAATTTCGCAGGACTTGTTTTTCATGGGTTTTTCTGTTGTGTATTTTTGCTGCCGCAGTGATTGTAATAATAAAATACAGCGGGGCAGTAAAAAACAACAGGGAAAATGGCAGCAGCAATACAGAAGTGACGGGAAACCTGCAAAATGATGTGGAAGTGACGGAAATAATTTGCACAGAAGACAACATAAAAAATCAGGAAGATAAAAGCCAGGAAGTATTAAATGACAGTTCATTTAACATAGAACAGGAATATGAGAGGATTGTTTCTTTGCCGCCGGGAGAGATGGCTGTTAACGGCATATTGTCCGGGGAATTGATGGGGAGAATGTTTTTTGAAGGTGATATAAACCAGATTCTTCCCAGAATACAGGGGATTTCTTATGTGGAAAATCCCAATATTGATTTATCTGACCTTGCCTATCTTAGGATGCTTTATTACGGCAGTGACGGCAATACGTATGTGGGGGAGATGATTGTAAATCAGAAGATAAAAGATTCTGTGCTGTCTGTTTTTCAAAAACTGTATGAAAACAGGTATCCCATTGAACGCATGGTATTGATAGATAATTATAATGGAGAGGATGAAGCTTCCATGGAGGCAAATAATACTTCTGCCTTCAATTACCGTACCATTGCAGGAAGCAGCAAATTGTCCAACCACAGTTATGGCATGGCAATCGATTTAAACCCCAAGTACAATCCTTATGTAAAAACCGCTTCGGACGGCAGTGTAACCTGTCAGCCGGAGGCCGGCAGGGATTATATAGACAGGACAAAGGAGTTTGATTACAAAATTGACGAGAATGATTTGGCATACCGGCTTTTTACAGAGGCGGGATTTTCCTGGGGAGGGGACTGGAACAGTGTAAAAGATTACCAGCATTTCGAGATGGTTCAGTAAACCAGTTCATAGGGGATTTCACTTCCCATTCCATGTGAAAAATAGGGTGTATTATCCTCTGTGACAAACACTGCCTCCGTATCGGGAAGACTGTTAATAAGCTCCATTCCTTTGTCCAGTCCCAGGGCAAAACAGACAGTGCTCAGCCCGTCCCCGTCCACGGAGTTTTTGCAGATAATGGTAACGCTTTGCAGATGGTTGTCATAGGGGTAGCCGTCTGCCGGGTTTAATATATGATGGTACAAAGTGCCGTTTAAAGTAAAATACCGCTCATAAATCCCGGAAGTTACCACTGTCATATCCTTCACATCCACGGTGAACAACGCAGTGCCTTCGGCATCAAAAGGCTTCTGTACGCCGATACAGTAAGGAGTTTTATCGGCTTTTTCCCCCAGGCAGAGTACATTGCCTCCCAGATTGATGATGCCTTCCGTAACGCCGTTGTCCTGCAAATATTCTTTCATTTTGTCTGCAATATATCCTTTGGCGATTCCCCCTAAATCAATATGGGCATCCGGGTTTTTTAAAGATACGGTATTGCCGGAAATTACCACGTTTTCATAGCCGATAGTAGATATTGCCTTTTGAATGGATTCTTTATCCGGTATTTTGGGGTTTTCACTTTGAAAATCCCACAGGGAAGAAAGGTTTCCGATGGTAATATCAAAGCCTCCCTGGGAAATTTCGGAATAATATAATCCTTTTTCTATTAGTTCAATGGTTTCTTTATGGACTTCTACCGCTTCTCCCTGGGCATCATTGATTTTTGAAATGTCACTGTCCTTACGCGTTGCGGAAAAATACTGTTCATAGGTGTCTGCCAGTGAAAAACACCCCTCTAAAAACTCCCGGTAATCTTTATCATATAATGTTACGGTAATGACTGTGTCAAAATAGAAATCTGACCTGGATATTTTATCTTCACTTTTGCTGCATCCGGTAAAGAAGGTGGTGCAGAGCATACAAATTACAAGTATGACACATGTTTTTTTGCAAAAAAAATACATAGAAATCCCCTTTCTGATTATATGATGCTGGGGTTAAAACCTGATACCAGATTGTTCCGCGCTTCGCGCTTCCACAATCTGCCCCATATTCGCATTTTCGTGGCGCTTACGCACCACTTCATGCTCATATTGGGGCGGGTCATAAAGCCTTGCCTCCACCGGAATGCAAGCATTCCGTGCAGTCAGGCTTTTGACCCTGGTATCATTATATAACAAAGAATAACATAATTTTAAGTTGTCGGCAAGAAAGATGTATGCTAAACTGGATAAAGGCTTAGATGTGAAAAAGAGGAGAAAAATTTACATGGAAGTACAAAAAGACAAATCTTTCAGGAATAAAAAGAGAGTTGTGGTAAAAATCGGTTCTTCCTCCATTACCCGCAAGGAGACGGGAGGACTTAATTTTACAAAATTAGAAAGGCTGGTGCGGGAACTTTGCGACCTGAAAAACCAGGGCATGGATATATGCCTGGTAAGTTCCGGCGCCATTGCAGTGGGTAGATTTTCCATGGGGATGAAAGAACGCCCGGGAAATACGGCAGTAAAACAGGCATGCGCGGCGGTGGGGCAGGCAAGGCTTATGATGACTTACCAGAGAATTTTTTCCCAATACCACCAGACCGTAGGGCAGATTCTGCTGACAAAAAGCACTATGAGCGACAATGTATCCAGGAAAAATGCCCAGAACACCTTTGAAAAGTTGTTTCAGATGGATGTGATTCCCATTGTCAATGAAAATGATACTATTTCCACTTTTGAGATGGAGTTTGGGGATAACGATACCTTATCTGCCCTAGTGGCATCTTTGGTGAAGGCAGACCTTTTGATTCTGCTTTCGGATATTGACGGGCTTTATACCGACGACCCCCACAGCCATCCCGATGCAAAATTAATTCGTGAAGTGGATACTCTGGATGATAAAATCCTTCATATGGCAAAGGATTCCACCGGAAGCAGTGTGGGTACAGGGGGCATGACAACAAAATTAAATGCTGCTAAGATTGCCACCCAGTCCGGGGCGGATATGATTATTGCCAATGCAAAAGATGTGGGGATTCTCCATGATATTTTTGAGGGAGATTACCTTGGAACATTATTTCATTCTAATTATAATGAAGATTTTTATATCAGTGATTTTGTAGAGGAAATGTTTTAATGGAAGAGACAAAACAGGGGATTCGGAAACGCCATCTGTTTTGCCGGAATCGGATGACAAAGGAAGAGATAGAAGCCTTTTCCGGCAGAATCATAAAACATATAAAAAATGCAATGGAAACTTGCAATAGCCGGGAAAAGCATATAAAAATTTACGGTTACTATCCTTTGGGAAGTGAAGTATCATTACTGGGACTTTATGATTTTTTCCTGGAGCAGGGGATTCCCCTGGCATTCCCGAAAGTGAAGGGGATGGATATGGATTTTTATCAGGTATATTCTATGGAAGATTTTAAAGAGGGAAGTTTTCATGTGCAGGAACCTGAAAACTGTAAAATGGCAGAGTGGGAACATGCCGTATGTTTTACCCCGGGAACGGTGTTTGATAGGGCCGGCGTGAGGTTTGGATACGGAAAAGGGTATTATGACCGTTATTTTGCAGGGCATTCCAATATTCTTCGGGTTGGAATTGCATATGAAAATCAGATAGAAGAAAAACTTCCGGGGGAAGCGTGGGATTTGCCCATGCACTATCTTGTAACGGAGCAGGGAATCATGAAATGCTAAGAAGGAGGAAATGCCCAAAAATCAGGTCTATTAAGGAGGAAAAATGGATTTAACAAAATTATGCCAAGAGGCAAAGGAAGCAAAACAGGAGATAGGTATTCTTTCCACAGACAAGAAAAATGAAGTGTTACATTGTGTGGCAGACAAATTGTGGGAAAAGAGGCAGGATATTATGGATGCCAATGCCATAGATATGGATGCCGGAAGAAAAAATAATATGCCAAAAGGAATATTAGACCGGCTGCTTTTAACGGAAGAGCGAATCCGGGACATGGGGGACGGCCTGCGGGAAGTGGCGGCTTTAGACGACCCGGTGGGGGAAGTTATTTCCATGAAAAAGCGTCCCAACGGGCTTATGATTGGCCAAAAGAGAGTTCCTTTGGGAGTCATTGGAATTATATATGAATCCAGACCCAATGTGACATCAGATGCCTTTGGGCTGTGTTTTAAAACAGGAAATGTGGTCATCCTTCGGGGAGGCAAAGATTCCATCCACTCTAACGAAGTGATTGTGAATGTTATCCGTGGGGCGTTAAGGGAATGCCATGTAAGAGAGACGGCTGTTTCACTGATTACTGATACAAGCCACGAGACGGCGGCGGAATTTATGAAAATGAACGGCTATGTAGATGTGCTTATACCCAGGGGTGGAGCAGGGCTTATCCGTACCGTATTGGAAAATTCCACCATTCCTGTGATTGAGACGGGAACAGGAAACTGTCATATTTATGTGGATGAATCGGCAGATTTTACTATGGCATGTGATATTATTATGAATGCTAAAACCCAGAGGATTGGCGTGTGCAACGCCTGTGAATCCCTGTTGGTGCATAAAAATATTATCGAAGATTTTATTCCCATGGTGGAAAAGCGTCTGGCAGAAAAACAAGTGGAAATCCGGGCAGATGAAGAAATATTAAAAGCATCTTTAAATAATGCCCATGTAATACCCGCAACGGAGGAGGACTGGGGGAAGGAATATCTGGATTATAAGATTTCCGCAAAATCCGTATCTTCCGTAGATGAGGCCATTGCCCATATTAACCGCTATAATACGGGGCATTCCGAGGCGATTATCACCAATAATTATACCAATGCACAACGTTTTTTAAATGAAGTGGACGCGGCGGCAGTCTATGTGAATGCAAGTACCAGGTTTACCGACGGCTTTGAGTTTGGATTTGGGGCGGAAATAGGAATCAGCACGCAAAAACTCCATGCCAGAGGGCCTATGGGATTGCTGGCACTCACCAGCAGCAAGTATATTATATATGGGGACGGACAGATTCGGCAGTAAAACAGTTGTTTTTTGCCGCAGCAGCCGGAGGAAAATTTGCCTTCGGCCCTGATATATCTTTAGATAAAGGAGATTATATTGTTACCATAAGCTATGTCTGCAGTGAAAAGGGGAATTATGTATCTTTTGAGACGGAAGTTAATCCGTGGAGTATACCAAAAGTCCGAGACTTGGATGTTTCCCTTTTAGCGGGGGCTTTGATTGAAGTTATAAGTGATGCATAGTATAATATTCGGAAAAAGGTGGTATAACCATGAAAAATAAAATGCTCTCCCAAAGTGTTGCTGATAATATCCTATCTATGATAACCATAGAAAAGCGTTTTTCTGTTGGGGACAAACTTCCAAACGAAATAGAATTGTCAGAGGAACTTAATGTGAGCCGTACAACATTGCGGGAGGCAATAAGAATATTGGTCGCTTATAATATACTGGAAATTAGACGTGGAAAAGGTACTTATGTTACAGAAAAGATACTTGAACAGCCACAGGATTTGGAACAGCTCTCTGCGGTCAAAGTAAATGCAAAAGACCTTTATGAAATGCGGCTGATTTTCGAGCCAGAAGCTGCTTATCTTGCGGCTGTCAGGGGAACAGATGCGGAAATAAAAAGGATACTTGATTACGGGAAGCGAATTGAAGATGAAATTAGGAACGGAAAGGATAGAACCCAAGATGAACATTCTTTTCATAAAGCTATTGCACAGGCTACACATAATGAGTTTATGAATAAACTCATGCCAATATTATATCAAGCCATTTCGAAGGGAGTTGTATTATCTACTCAGAGCGAAAAAGCAATTAACGACACGTTAGGCGACCATAGGATGATAATGGAATTTCTGGAACAACGAAATGCGGAAGGAGCAAAAAACGCCATGAGAATTCATATCATGCACGCTATAAAAGAATTAAATATTGAGTGAGAATTTAGCACTTGCGATAAAGGCAGGTGCTTTTCTTTTATACATAGACATAATACAACACGTTGACATTAGACAACATATGGAGTATAATAATATAAAATTTTATTGTCTGTATAATGGGGTTAAAACCCTCGCCTTAAGGCGAAACCTTTAGGTAAACCCGTAGCTTTAAGTTTA
>CANRJF010000070.1 GCA_947630855.1 uncultured Lachnospiraceae bacterium | reverse complement strand
AAAACACTCCTTTGTTTGGTTTATTGTGGTGATTTAATTATAACAAAGGTTTCGTGTTTTTGCATTTTTTATTTTAGGTCAAAATCAGCTATTTGAAAAAATGGGGAAACTCAGAAAAAGTATATTGAAAATCAAATGTGCATATGATATAATGTCGTCAGACAAAAAGTGATGATAAGTCCATGTGGACAAAGAAACAAATCCCCGAACTGTATTGCCGTACAGTCCAGGGATTCTTCTTTTCTTTTATACTGGCAAAGCACCCAGTAGGTTATTTGTTGTCCTTATGACCGCCATCTAACCATTTGATGATGTAGTGACAAGCTACACCAGCCGCAACAGCGACCAAAAAAGTGATGATAATTTCCATGTGAACACCTCCTCCCGTTGCCAGGTATCGGTAGGACAACACGAAAATTATATCATAAAGCCAGGGACAATTCGACATTTTTTGAACATTTTAAAAATGGGGAAAGTCAAAATATGGGGGTATTGACAGAATAACCAATTGAGTATATTATGAAAGTATCAAATGATACCACATCGGAGGCGGAAATTTGGCGGATGAAACAAAAGCACGAATTGAGAGTGAATTAGAAGTCAAAGCTTATATACAAGATTTCTCATATAAAAAGAATTAGGAGGTGTTTTCATGGACATGAGAATCATAAAAAGTGAAAAGCGTTTATGCACATGTTGTATGGAAGAACATGAAGTGAAAACAGTTCTTGTGAATGAAGAGGCAACCTTTAAAAATAGAAAGGTTGCTTATGAAGCGTCTTATTTGTATTGTGATGCAGCCGAGGAACTGTATATGGATGAACAGCAGATGCAGGAAAACGATGTACGCCTTAAGGATGCTTATAGAAAATCGGAGGGACTTTTGACATCGTCAAATATAAGCAGCATTCGGGCTAAATACGGTATCAGTCAGAGTGATTTATGCATTCTCCTTGGATGGGGTGGAAAAACTATTACCAGATACGAAAGTCATCAGGTACAGGATAAGGCTCATGATACAATATTAAAGAAGATTGACCATGACCCGGAATGGTTTTTGTCATTATTAAGTGATGCGAGAGAAAATCTCTCTGCAGAATCATATCAAAAGTATTTGAACGCAGCTACGGCATTGTATGAAAAAAATCAGGATTCCTACCTTAGAAAGGCTATTGAGGCCAGTTATGCGAGATTTCAGGGAAATCATCTTTTTCATGGAAATACAAATTTATCATTAGATAAAGTGGTGGATGTAATTCGATATTTTGCTGCCTCCCCCAAAATCACCGCTTTATATAAGGTTAAGCTTATGAAGCTTATGTGGTATGCGGATGCTTTATCATATAAACTCAGAGGATTTGCGATAACCGGTTTGGTGTATCAGGCATTACCCATGGGAGCTGTTCCGGTAGGACACAACTCAATTATTGATTTGAAAGATGTGCCATGTGAGGAAGTGGACATGGGAGAAACGAATGCTTATCATTTTGCATTAAAAGATGTAGTATCCTTCCCGGCTCTTACAGATGACGATAAGAATATACTTGATATTGTGATTGAGAAACTTGGCAAAATGAGCAAGAATGAGATTGTAGGTTTCATGCATAAAGAGCAGGCTTATGTTGAAACGGTACCAAGGGATGTGATTCAATTCAAGTATGCAGAAAGTTTGCAGATATAAATTAGATATGTTTACAAAAAGAATCATCCTATGATATAATTTTTATAACTTTTAAGATTAGGAGAAAATGAAAATGAAGAGAAAATTACAGTCATTGCAGTTACATGGGATAAGGCTTTTTCTTGGGATGTTTCTCTTGTCAGCTTTTATTCTGACAGGAAGCATAACGGTATCCGCAGCCCCGAAAAATTTTAACACAACCCCTACGGTAACGATTTCTGATACGGAAGCCCATTTTGTTTCCGGTGAATATACCTGGATTAAATATAAAGCTCCCAAAAACGGCTATATCACCCTGACGGCAGAATGGAATTCCAAATATAAACGTTCCGAAGGTTTCTGGTGTCTGTATGCGTCCAATCGAAAGACAGCATTGACCAAAAATGATATTACATACAGTGCCAGTTATGACGGCAGCTCCAGACTCCATACAAGGCAAAGTGTTTTTGGCGTAAAAAAAGGCAAAACTTATTATTTAAGGGTACAGGCATACAATGGTGTAAATATTACCTGTGAATTTAAGCATGTAAAGGAAAAATGTGCCAATAAACGGAAAAAAGCTCCGCTTCTCACGAGAAAGAAAACAGTCACAGGGGTGATTCTCCCCAAGGATAAAAATAAGGACTGGTATAAAATTAAATTTAAGAAGGCAAAATATGTCCAGCTTTTTTATAATATTAAATCGGACGGTAAGTTTAAAATAACTTTCTGTAACGTTTTAGGCGGGAAAATGCAAAGCGGAGAGTTTGGCTATACCGATGCTCCCAGAAGGATTATGGTTACCCAGAAAAATTCCGTTACAAAGAAGAGTTCCAAGCTGAATGCAGGAACTTATTATATTAAAGTGGAACCTGTGGATAAGCAAAGCAGCGGGTACTATACCATTTCATGGATGTAGCCCTGCGGATGGAGGCAATTATGAAAAAATTTATCAGAACCGGATGGCTAACGATATTGGCAGCCATATGCCTGATTTTTGCAATGCCAGAGAATGTTAAGGCAGATGCCCAGCAGGAATCCGGCCAGCAGATAGACAATAACGACAAGAGTTTTAACAAGAATCCGGTGATTACCATTCAGGAAAACGAAATCTTTACTGCCACGGAGAGTTATATCTGGATTTCCTATACGGCAGATGCCAACGGTTATCTTACACTGGACAATTATAATGTGGGAGATATACCTGCAAATGGATATCTGGCATTATACAATAATACAAAGAGTGTTGCGTTATCTTCTAAATCCATTGGGTACAGCGGGCGGTATCCTCAAAATGCGGGAGGATACTGGGGACACAATGTGTTTGGAATGCAGAAAGGACAAACTTATTATATCAGGGTGAAAGCCTATACGCCTGTTACATTTGCCAGTTCTTTTACAAAGGTAAAGGATAAATCAGGCGCCACACAAAAGAAGGCATTAAATATAAAAAGAAATAAGAAGAAAACAGGCCTGATTCCCGCGGGAGTGACTACGCCGGACTGGTATAAAATCAAACTGAACAAGGCAAAAAAAATTAAACTACATTATAATTTTCAGACAAAGGGCAGCGTCCGTCTTACTTTTTATCTGGGAGGAACACAGCTTGGAAGTAAAGTGATTTCCAGCCAGGGAGCCCAGAAAATGACATTGTATGTGAAACGGACTAACTCTAAGGGAAAGATAAAGAAAACTTCTTTGAAGAAGGGCACATACTATATAAAAGTTGAGCCGGCAAACAGTATTACTTCCGGTTACTACACCCTGAAATGGAAATAATCAGAAAGAGCAGATAAATGGATGTAAAAGATTTTTTTTATGATTTACCTAAGGAATTGATTGCCCAGGACCCCTTAGAAAACAGGGACGCTTCCAGATTAATGGTGTTGGACAGAAAGAGAGATGTGATAGAGCATCGGATTTTTAGTGATGTAAAAGAATATTTAAAATCCGGGGATTGCCTGGTTATTAATAATACAAAGGTCATTCCTGCCAGATTATATGGCGTGAAGGAAGAAACGGGAGCGGCAATTGAAATACTTCTGTTAAAACGGAAGGAAAAGGATATATGGGAGTCTCTGGTAAAGCCGGGGAAAAAGGCGAGAGTAGGAACAAAGATTTCTTTTGGCGATGGCGTTTTGACAGGAGAAGTTATAGATGTGGTGGAAGAGGGAAACCGTCTCATTCGTTTTTACTATCAGGGGATTTTTGAGGAAATTCTTGATAAACTTGGACAGATGCCTCTGCCTCCCTATATTACCCATAAGTTAAAAGATAAGAACAGGTATCAGACGGTGTATGCAAAATACGAGGGTTCGGCGGCAGCACCCACGGCAGGGCTGCATTTTACCCCAAAACTTCTTGAGGATATTCGCAGTATGGGTGTGGAAATTGCAGAGGTGACTTTGCATGTGGGCTTAGGAACTTTCCGCCCTGTAAAGGAAACGGATATAGAAAAGCACCATATGCATTCGGAGTTCTTTCGGATTGATGATGAAACGGCGGATTTAATCAACAGGACAAAGGAAAGCGGCAACAGGATTATTTCAGTTGGAACTACAAGCACCAGGACTTTGGAATCCGCCGCAGACGCAAAAGGCCATATAGAAGCAAAAAGCGGGTGGACGGATATTTTCATATATCCGGGATATGAATTTAAAGTGATTGACGGATTGATTACAAATTTTCATTTGCCGGAGTCTACGCTTTTGATGCTTGTTTCTGCCCTGGCAGGCAGAGAGAGGATTATGGAGGCTTATAGGCAGGCGGTGGAAGAGAAGTATCGGTTTTTTAGTTTTGGGGATGCAATGCTTATCATTTGAAAAAATTGTGTTTTTGAAAAGCTGCCGTTTAGAAATGGCAAAATCTGGCAGGAAAGGAGAAATTTGTATGGAGGTATTAGACATGGCAATTAGCGAAAAAGAATTAAAGCTGCTTATGAATTTTGTAAAAGATGATTTGAAAGAAGCAAGAGAGAGCGAAGACACTGAAAAGAAGAACAGTAAGATTGACCGGGTATTAGAACATATCCAGCAGTATTTAGAGGATTAGGCATACGCGGGAAAAGGTTTGGCTTGCCATGCTTATTATATAAGTGGAAGAGAGGTAAAAGTTATGCAGGAAAAAAGAAGAAATAAAAGGCTGGATTTAGAAGTTTCAGTTGAATTGGAGCGTTTAGATGAAGAAGAACATGTGACCACCATTAAATTTGTCCATGTGGATGTGACGGACATTTCCCGCGCCGGAATCGGGTTCCATTCCAGCAAAGAGATGGCGGCAAATACCTTTTATAATGCCAAGATTCAGATTTGGACAAAGGAAATCATAAATGCGGTAGTCCAGATTGTCAGATGTGTTCCCGACGGGGAGGACGGATACCAGTGCGGCGGTGTTTTCGTAGGAATGCAGGAGTCCGATGCACTTAAAATCGATATTTATGCTATTTTTAACGATGAAGATTAAAATTGTAAAAACGCCTCAAACACATGATGTTTGAGGCGCGGAATAGATTTAGCAGTGCAAAAATGCTTATTTGTCTATTAATCCGTATAAATCCTGATAAAATGTGGGATAGGAAATATTGACACATTCCCCGTTTTTCATGCTGCTGGGGGTATCTAAAACAAGGGCTGCAACGGCAAAAGACATGGCAATGCGGTGGTCTAAGTAACTGTCAAATCCCGTACCGTGGAGAGGTTTCCCACCTTTTATAATCATGCCGTCTTCTGTGGCCGTCACATCGGCACCCATGCGCATTAGATTAATCGCTACCGTATCAATCCGGTTGGATTCCTTCACCTTCAGTTCCTCGGCATCCTTAATGATGGTTGTTCCTTTGGCAAAAGCAGCCATAACTGCCAAAATGGGGATTTCATCAATCAATGTGGGAATAAGGGAGCCTCCGATTTCCGTTCCGTGAAGCTGGCTGGAACGTACCAGAAGGTCACACACCGGTTCTCCCGAAACTGTCCGTACATTTTCTTTTTCAATATCCCCACCCATGGCATAGGCGGCTTTCAATATTCCGTCTCTGGTAGGGTTAATCCCCACATTTTTAATTAAGATTTCCGTATTCGGCGTTAAAAGCCCTGCGGCAATAAAGTATGCGGCGGAAGAAATATCCCCGGGAACCTGTATTTCCATTCCCTGTAATTTTGGAGATGGCAGGACGCCGGTGGTAGTGCCTCCCGATATGATTTTAGCCCCAAAAGCTTTTAACATAAGTTCCGTATGGTTCCTGGAACATACAGGTTCTGTTACGGATGTGCCGCTTTCCGCATATAGGCCGGCTAAAAGGATGCAGGACTTTACCTGGGCGGAAGCAACAGGGGAGTTATAGCGGATTCCTTTCAGGGTGGAGGGATGAAATTCTAAAGGAACACAGTTATTCCCTTTTTTGCTGGTGATATCGGCTCCCATCATGGAAAGAGGGGTTATAATCCGTTTCATGGGACGCTGTCTGATAGATGCGTCCCCGTCTAATGTGGAGACAAAAGACTGTCCTGAGAGTATGCCCGAAATCAGCCTGGCAGTGGTTCCGCTGTTTCCCACATCTAAGGGGGAAGAAGGCTGGGATAAGCCCCGCAGTCCTTTCCCGTGGACAATTACACGGTCAGAATTATTTTCAATTTCTATTCCCATTTTCTGAAAACAGGAGATAGTGGAGAGGCAGTCTGCTCCCTGTAAAAAGTTGGTGACTTCCGTAGTTCCCTGAGATATTGCCCCAAACATAATCGCCCGGTGGGAGATGGATTTGTCACCGGGAATGGATACACTGCCATTTAATTTTTTTGCTCGTTTCAATTCCATGGAGAGTCCTTTCTGCTTAACGCTGGTAAACGGTATATTGGTATTGGCGTAACAGTTCAATGGCACTTAAATAAGAAGGATGGTCATACATTTCAATTTTCAGCACGCCATCTTCAAATTCACGGTTATGTATAATGCCAATGTTCTTAATGCTCAAATGATTCTTTGCAAGGATTGTGGAAATGGTTGCAATTCCCCCGGCTTCATCTTTCAAATCACAGTATAGTTCAAATACTGTCTGTATCGAGCCTTTTGGTGTGACGGTTAAGGAATCCCTGTAATCCTTGGCATCCTGAAAAAAATTAAGAATGCCGGAAGAATCCGTATCCATTATTTTTTCACGTATCTTAGAAAGATATTGCTGGTATGTATCAATCATGGAAATAAGCTGCTGTCTGTTGGAAAGGCAGATTTCCTCCCACATAACAGGAGAGGAGGAAGCAATACGGGTAATATCCTTAAACCCTCCTGCCGCAATTCTTTTCATGGTTTCATCCCTGTTGTCACAGTCCTTTACCATGTTTACCAGGGCGTAGGCTATCACATGGGGAAGATGGCTGATTGCTGCCGTGGATTTATCATGGGTATCGTAATCCAAAATCATGGGAATTGCCCCAAGGGAAGCAACAAATTCCCGAAATTCTTCTACCCGCTGCCTGGGGACAGACTCTGTGGGCGTAATAATATAGTAGGCATTTTCCAAAAGATAATCGGTGGCATTGGCAAGGCCCGTTTTCTCGGAACCGGCCATAGGGTGTCCTCCGATAAAACAATGTTCCATGCCCATGGAAGCAATCTCCCTGTGGATATCTCCTTTGACGCTGCCCACATCTGTGATAATACAGCCGGAAGACATAATGTTTTTTAGTTTTTCCAAGTATTTTTGGTTTTGCTGCACGGGAGTGCATAAAAATATATAATCGCAGTCAGAAAAATCTTCTATGGAAGCATTTGTTTCATTTATAATTAATCCCTGGTTAAAAGCGTCGGTAATTGTAGACTGATGCCCGGAAAGCGCAAGAATCTCGATGTCAGGATGGATTCTTTTTGTTGTTTTTACAATGGAACCACCAATTAATCCCAAACCGATGAATCCCAGTTTTCTGATAGACATATATCTGCCTCCTGTCAGTTCATACACAATTTTCCTATTAAATCATAGCGGTAAATTGAAATTTCGTCAAGGCTTAGGAGGATAAATAGAAATTTTTTATAAAAAATATGTGCAATTTTTATAAAATAGTTGTTTTATTTTCTGAAATTTAGTAAAATATAAACATATTATTAGGACTAGTGTGCGGGCACACTGGATTGGAGGGCTTGACAATGAATGTATACACAACTGACAAGATTCGCAATGTGGTTCTTCTTGGCCATGGGGGAAGCGGAAAGACCAGCCTGGTAGAAGCAATGGCTTATTTATCCGGCATGACTACACGTATGGGGAAGATAAGCGACGGGAATACTATCAGCGACTATGATAAGGAAGAGATAAAACGGCATTTTTCTATTAATACATCTGTTGTTCCCGTTTTATGGGAGGATACCAAGATTAATATTTTAGATGCACCGGGATATTTCGATTTTGTGGGCGAGGTAGAGGAAGCCGTTTCCGTTGCAGATGCAGCAATCATAGTTGTTTCCGGCAAGGCAGGAATTGAAGCAGGTACGAAAAAGGCATGGGAGATTTGTGAGAAATATAAACTTCCCCGCATGGTATTCGTGACGGATATGGACATAGACGAGGCAAGTTACAGGCAGGTTGTAGAAGGACTGCAGGAATTATACGGCAAAAAGATTGCCCCCTTCCATCTGCCAATCCGTGAAGACGGGCAATTTGTTGGATATGTAAATGTGCTCCAGCAGCGGGCAAAGCGTTGGACAGAGAAAGGTGATGTGGAGAAAACAGATGTTCCCGAGTACTCCAAAGCCAACCTGGAAATCTGCAGGGAAGCGTTGATGGAGGCTGTGGCAGAAACCAGTGAAGAATTTATGGACCGCTATTTTAACGGGGAGGAATTTTCCGAAGACGAAATCCGCCAGGCCCTCCGTGTTAATGTGGCAGACGGAAGCATAGTACCTGTGCTTATGGGTTCCAATATTCTTGCCAGAGGCCAATATACCCTGTTAGTAGATATTGTAAAATATCTGCCAAGCCCAGATAAGAGAAAATGTGCGGGAATCCATGCCACAACCAATGAAGTATATGAGGCAGATTATGATTTCTCGAAACCGAAATCCGCTTATGTATTTAAGACAATTGTTGACCCCTTTATCGGGAAATATTCACTGATTAAAGTAAACTCCGGTGTTTTAAAGACAGATGATGTTCTGTTTAATTACCATAAAGACGCGGAGGAGAAAATCGGGAAACTATATATATTAAAGGGTAATAAAACAGAGGAGGTTAAAGAACTTCATGCAGGTGATATCGGAGCACTGGCAAAACTTTCCGTTACATCTACCACGGATTCCCTTTCCACTAAGAGCAACCCTGTTTTATATATCAGAACCGTAATCTCCATGCCTTATACGGCAATGCGGTATCAGGCTAAGAATAAGGGGGATGAAGATAAGATTTCCCAGGCATTGCAGAAACTGACAATGGAGGATTTAACATTAAAAACGGTGAATGACAGCGAAAATGGACAGACTCTTTTATATGGAATCGGAGACCAGCACTTAGAAGTGGCTGCCAGCAAACTTTTCAATAAATATAAGATTGAGATTGAGCTTAGCAAACCCAAGATTGCATTCAGGGAGACAATCCGCAAAAAATCAGATGTGGAATATAAATATAAAAAGCAGTCAGGAGGCCATGGGCAGTACGGACATGTAAAGATGACATTTGAGCCTTCCGGAGAGTTAGAGGAAGCTTATTCATTTGAGCAGATTGTGGTAGGAGGCGCCGTTCCCAAGAATTATTTCCCGGCGGTGGAAAAAGGAATCCAGGAAGCTGTTTTAAAAGGGCCTTTGGCGGCTTACCCCGTAGTGGGCGTGAAGGCAGTTCTGTATGACGGTTCTTATCATCCTGTGGACTCTTCCGAGATGGCATTTAAGACGGCTGCAAGGCAGGCATTTAAAAAAGGCTTTATGGAAGCGTCCCCTGTATTGTTAGAGCCAATTTCTTCCCTGAAGGTTGTTGTGCCCGATACGTACACGGGTGATGTTATGGGAGACTTAAACAAACGCCGGGGAAGGGTTTTAGGCATGAATCCTGTGGAAGGAGGAAAGCAGGAGATTGTGGCAGATGTGCCGGAAATGGAACTTTTTGGCTACAATACGGATCTTCGTTCCATGACAGGAGGTTCAGGAGTGTACTCCTATGAATTTGTAAGATACGAGCAGGCGCCGTCAGATATACAGGAGCGTGAAATTGCAGAACGTGCAAGCAAAGTGGACAGCGGCGAATAACCATGAAAAGGAAATAAAAAACACACATAAATAAAATGTGAAGCAGCAGACTATTACAGAGACGGAAAACATGCGGTTTTTAAGGAAAGAGGGCTTTAAAAACCGCATCCATCAACATCCTATGGAACGGAGATGATTTTATGAGGATGAAAAAGGAATGTTTTACGGTGCTGTTGATAGTGGTTTTAATTCTTCAGGATCCTGTTGTTGTACGGGCAAAGCGGATGGAAAACAATATGAAACTGTGGAAGGAACAAAATGCAGTATACAGCCTGACCGATAAAGCTGTACAAAATAATTCTGTTGATTCTTTAAGTGAATATCAGATTCAGTATTACTTAAACGGAGGAACCAATTCGCTGACCAATCCTCTTACGATTCAAAGAGAGAATCTGCCGGTAGTTTTGGCGGCACCCAAACGGGAAGGGTATAATTTTGCCGGATGGTATGCTGACAGCGGATATAAACAAAAAGTAGAACGGATTAATGAAGAGAATGCGGGTAACTGTATTTTATACGCCAAATGGACAAAAGCCATTAACGTACATCATAATGTTCAGATGTATTCTTACACAAATAAGGCAGACATACATGGAAACAGCAAAGTCTTAAAAGACTGCAGTTATGATTTTCTTGAAAATATACAGATTCCAGGTATGCCTTCCACAAGAGAAGCTGATGTGGCGGAAAATAAGATTACAGATGCCAGCGTCTGCCCCCAGGGTATCTGCCTTACGGATGATTATTTCCTGATAAGTGCATATACCACAAATTCTAAGAGAAAATTAGGCTGCCTCCACGTATTTGACCGTGACACAGGAGAGTATTTAGTCACCCTTGGAATGAAAAAAAAGAGCCATCTGGGAGGACTTACTTTTGACGGGGAAAGCATATGGGTATGCCATTCGGATAACAAGACATTAGAATGTATTCCTTATTCATTTGTAAAGAGAATTTCTTCAAAGAAACCGCAGACGGTTGTGGACTGCACAGCCTGGTTTGACAGCTTTAAAGTATCTAATTCTCCATCCTGTATTGCGTATTATGACGGGAAAATATGGGTTGCCACCCATACAAAATTATTTAATTCCGTGATGATTTCCTACCGGCCCACGGAGGATGGGTTAGAGCAGTTAGACAGCTATGTGATTCCGGAAAAAGTACAGGGGGTGGCTTTTGATGATGACGGCAGGATTTATTTAAGCACTTCCTATGGGAGGAGAAAATCTTCCTACCTGAAAATGTATGATTCCCTGGAAAGCCTGAATAAAAAGCCTAACCGCCCCGCTGCCAAAGTAGAGATGCCTCCCTGTTCGGAAGAAATTGCATTGGAAGAAGGTATGCTCTACGTGCTGTTTGAATCGGCAAGCGAGAAATATTTTGAGGGTACGGATGGGAAAGGCACCAGTGTTTCTCCCATTGACCGGATTTTGACCTTATCAAAAACCTCAATTTTTTAGTAATATTCTTGACAAATATTGGTCATGTGATAAAATTTTATAGAGTATGTATAGTATTTCGTTACAGCTCATGCATTCATTTCCTTTGTTTCCTGCGGGCAATGTACTAAAGGAAGTGGTGTGAGCTGTAATGTTTTGCTTTTTCAGGAGGAAATCATTATGGCAACACCTTATAATCACAGGGCCATTGAGCAGAAATGGCGGAAGAAATGGGAAGAGAATCCTATTAATGTAAATGATGGGACTAAGGAGAAATATTACTGTCTTGATATGTTTCCTTATCCGTCGGGAAACGGGCTTCATGTAGGACACTGGAGGGGCTATGTTATCTCCGATGTATGGAGCAGGTATAAATTAATGCATGGCTATTATGTAATTCATCCTATGGGATGGGACGCATTTGGGCTTCCGGCAGAAAATTATGCCATTAAAATGGGCACACATCCGGCTAAGACTACGGCAGAAAATATTAAAAATATTAAACGTCAGATTCAGGAAATAGCCTCGATTTATGACTGGGACATGGAAGTTAATACCACAGACCCGGGCTTTTACAAATGGACACAGTGGATTTTTGTCCAGATGTTTAAAAAAGGCCTGGCATATGAAAAAGAAATGCCAATTAACTGGTGTCCTTCCTGTAAGACAGGACTTGCCAACGAGGAAGTGGTAAACGGGAAATGTGAACGCTGCGGCGCTGATGTTACCAAGAAAAATTTAAAGCAGTGGATGTTAAAAATCACAGCCTATGCCGACCGCCTGCTGGCAGATTTAGACAAGCTGGACTGGCCGGAAAAAGTAAAGAAGATGCAGACAGACTGGATTGGCAAGAGTTATGGGGCAGAAGTTGATTTTAAAGTGGACGGGAAGGAAGATGTGATTACCGTATACACCACCCGCCCGGATACTTTATACGGCGCAACATTTATGGTTTTGGCCCCGGAACATGCCATGGCAAAAGATTTGGCAACGGATGATACCAGGGCAGCCGTAGAGGATTATATTTACAAGGCATCCTTAAAATCTTCCGTAGACCGCCTGCAGGATAAAGAGAAGACAGGCGTATTTACAGGAAGTTATGCCATTAATCCTTTAAACGGGGCAAAAGTTCCTATCTGGTTATCGGATTATGTACTGGCAGATTATGGTACGGGGGCGATTATGTGTGTACCGGCACATGATGACCGTGACTTTGAATTTGCGAAAAAATTTGACTTGCCCATTATTCAGGTAATTTCCAAGGACGGCAAAGAAATTGAAAATATGACAGAGGCTTATACCGATGCAGCGGGAACCATGATAAATTCCGGGGAATGGAACGGAATGGAATCTGCCGTATTAAAGTTAGAAGCCCCTGCAATAATTGAGAAAAAGGGATTTGGCAAGAAGACCACAAATTATAAACTGCGTGACTGGGTATTCTCCAGACAGCGTTACTGGGGTGAGCCTATTCCCATTGTCCATTGCCCGGACTGTGGCAATGTGCCCCTCCCGGAAGAGCAGCTTCCCCTGCTTTTGCCGGATGTGGATTCATATCAGCCTACGGGAACAGGAGAGTCTCCGCTGGCAGATATTACGGACTGGGTGAATACCACCTGTCCTGTATGCGGAAAACCTGCAAAGCGGGAGACAAATACCATGCCCCAGTGGGCAGGATCTTCCTGGTATTTCCTTCGTTATGTGGACAACAAGAATGATAAGGAACTGGTAAGCCGTGAGAAGGCAGATAAATACCTTCCTGTGGATATGTATATCGGCGGAGTGGAACATGCGGTGCTGCATTTACTGTATTCCAGGTTTTATACAAAATTCCTCTGTGATATCGGCGTGATAGATTTTGACGAACCGTTTACAAAATTGTTCAACCAGGGTATGGTGACAGGAAAGAACGGTATAAAAATGAGTAAATCTATGGGGAACGTGGTATCCCCGGATGATTTGGTAAGGGATTACGGCTGTGATTCCTTAAGAATGTATGAACTTTTTGTAGGCCCGCCGGAATTAGACTCTGAGTGGGACGACAGAGGCATTGACGGCGTATATCGTTTTATCACACGTTTCTGGAACATGGTTATGGACAATACGGATAAAAACGTGGAAGAGACAAAAGAATTGGTGAAAATCCGCCACAAACTGGTATACGATATCACCAGCCGTCTGGAGTCTTTCAGTTTAAATACGGTAGTGTCAGGATTTATGGAGTACAACAATAAGTTGATTGACATGTCCAAAAAGGGCGGCGTGGATAAAGCTACACTGGAAACATTTGTCCAGCTTCTGGCTCCTTTTGCTCCCCATATCAGTGAGGAATTATGGGAGGAATTAGGGCATAAAGAATCCGTATTCCATTGTGGATGGCCTGCTTATGACGAAAAGGCAATAGAAGATGATGAGATTGAAATTGCAGTTCAGTTAAACGGCAAGACAAGGGCGACTGTAACACTGGCAAAAGATGTGGCAAAAGAAGATGCCATTGCCCGGGGAAAAGAAGCGCTGGGAGATAAATTACAGGGAAATGTCATCCGTGAGATTTATGTTCCAGGTAAGATTATTAATATTGTAGCAAAGTAATATAAAAAACGGTTGTATAGGAGGGACTCTTATACAGCCGTTTTTTGTTCGTATTTACTGGGAAATCAGCTCGATTCCTGTTATATCAGGATGAATGGTCAGGGAATAATTGGTGTAATACACCACAAATCCCGGGGCGCTTTTGTTTGGCTTTTTAACATTTTTCTTTTGGAGATAGTCGATTTCCACTTTATCACTGTCCCTGCCTTTGGAATAGAAGCCTGCCAGTTTTCCCGCTTCCTCAAATGTACGGTCAGGAAGTTCTTCCCCCTCTGTCTTTACGATTACATGGGAGCCGGGCATTCCTTTGGCATGAAACCACCAGTCATTCCCGGTGGCAAATTTAAAGGTCAGTTCATCATTCTGATAATTATTTTTCCCTACATACATATGGAAGCCGTCGGAAGAGACATAGTGGAAGGGCTTGCTTTTTACCTTTGCCTTTTTATCTCCCCGCCGCTTCTTGATGTAGCCAAATTCTATAAGTTCTTCTTTAATCTGAACTAAATCATCTTCAGAAAGGGCAATATCTAAAGAAGTAGATATGCTTTCCAGGTGGTCAATTTCATCTTTAGTCTCTTCAATTCGGGTAATCAGGGCTTCATACGTTCTCTTTAATTTGCCGTATCGGTCAAAATACTTCTTTGCATTTTCAGAAGCAGATAAAGTGGCATCTAAGGGGATGGTTATATTTTCATTTGTGTAATAATTTAAGGCGGAAAGTTCTTTTGCCCCCTCCTCTAAGCCGTATCCGTAAGTGTTCAGCAATTCCCCGTAAACCCTGTATTTTTCTTTTTTCTCCGTATCTTTTAACTGCTTTTGCTGGAGGGCATATTTTTTCCGGTTGCGCTCTAAGGCCGTTGACACGATTTTTCTAAGGTCGGAAGATTTCTGGCGGATTCTTGTGTAGGTATTTTTACTGGCATAATAAGTTTCCAATACCTCTGAGATGGAAGAGAAGTCTTTTCTCTCATAATCATCGTATTCCCTGCAGTGCAGCGCGGAAAAATCCACAGGTTCTTTTCCCTTATATACAATATTGGGGGTAAATTCTGCCTCACGAATATCGGATATCAGCCAGTCAAAATTATGGTACAAATGCAGTTTTTCGTCTTCATTTAAAGAACCGGTGGGAAAATCCCCGTCAATTCCGGCGCGGAAGCAGATTTCATTGGCAATAGCAGGACTGATTCCGGTGTAGGAGGTGTAAATTGCTTTGTTTACTGATTCCGGCTTGCTGTATACGGCAGTGTAAAATGAAGTTTCTCCGGCAGTTAATGGATTTTCCTTGTGGGTCGTTTCCGGTATAAAATAAGTTCTTCCCGGCAGCACTTCCCTGACGGAACTAATCTGGGCGGAAACATGCTTGATGCTGTCAATAATTGTTCCGTCTTCTTTACAGAAGATAATATTGCTGTGTTTCCCCATTAACTCTACAATGAGGATTTTTTTGCATAAATCCCCTAAATCGTCTAAATGTTCAATTTCAAACTGAATAATGCGCTCTAATCCCGGCTGGGTGATGCCTATGATTTTCCCGTTTGCAATATGTTTCCTCAGTACCATGCAGAAATTAGGCGCCGTAAGGGGACTGGGCTTGTTTTTGTCTGTAAGATATAAAAAGGGCAGGGAAGCGCTGGCAGACATGGCAAGGCGCCTCTGCCCGGCAGAACTTTTTAATGTAAATAAAAGTTCGTCATTTTCCGGCTGGGCTATTTTGCTGATTCTGCTGTTTATTATATGTTTATTTAATTCGTGGACAAGGTTTGCCACTACAATTCCGTCAAAAGCCATGGTAAATTCTCCGTTTAAATTTTTTTACGTGCCATAAAGTCCGTCTCTCCGCTTACATGCAAGCATGAGGGGGAGAATGACTTTTGACACTGTAATCAAGTATACGGTTTCATTTTATAATCGTCAATAAAAAATTTTTATAAAATTTGACTAATATGCTATTTTCCGTTATAATATAAATGATTATGCGTAGATGTTATTGTTATACTCCAGAGCATACACATTTGCCAAATGCTTTGCTATTCTCATTGAAATAGAAAATGCCTGTTGGCAAATCATTTGGCTTGCGGGTATATAAAAACGGGAATTATACAGGGAGGCTCATATGATTAAGAGCATGACAGGATTCGGACGCTGTGAAATATCTGATGCAGACAGAAAATTTACGGTGGAGATAAAATCCGTGAATCACAGGTATCTGGATGTGAATATTAAAATCCCCAAAAAGCTCAGCTTTTTTGAAAGCGCTGTCCGTATGTTGCTAAAAGAGTACGTGCAGAGGGGAAAAGTAGATGTATTTATTTCTTATGAAGATTATACGGAGGAAGATTATTCCGTAAAATATAACGAGGATATAGCGGCAAGCTATTTAAAATATCTTCGCCAGATGGCAGAAACTTTTGGGCTGGAGGATGATATACGTGTCAGTACCCTTTCCAGATACCCGGAGATTTTTACAATGGAAGAACAGGGCGTAGACGAGGAAAAAATATGGCACACGTTGGAAAAAGCCCTGCGGGGAGCCTGTGAGCAGTTTGTCCGGGCAAGGATTACGGAAGGGGAACGCCTGAAAGAAGATATGACAGAGAAATTGAATCATATGTTAGGCTATGTGGACTTTATAGAGGAACGTTCTCCCGAAATTTTACAGGAATACAGGGCACGTCTTGAAGATAAAGTAAAAGAACTTCTTGCAGACAGCCAGATAGATGATTCCAGAATTGCGGCGGAAGTTACCATATTTGCAGATAAGATTTGTGTGGATGAGGAGACGGTTCGTTTAAGAAGCCATATTGAGAGCACAAAAGCAGCTTTGAAGGAAGGCGGAAGTATAGGAAGGAAACTGGATTTTATTGCCCAGGAGATGAACCGGGAAGCCAATACCATCCTTTCAAAGACTACTGACTTAAAGATTTCAGATATCGGTATTGATTTGAAAACGGATATTGAAAAAGTCAGGGAGCAGCTTCAGAATATAGAATAAAAAAACAGAGGTAAAATATGGCGGAGCTTATGAATATTGGTTTTGGAAATCTGGTACATACGGATAAGATTGTTGCAATTATCACGCCGGATTCCGCACCTGCGAAACGGCTTGTGCAGCATGCAAAACAGACGGAACATATTGTAGATGCCACCCAGGGAAGAAAGACAAGGAGCATTCTGGTGATGGAACAGCAGTTAATTATACTGTCTGCACTGGGCACGGATACCCTGTCAGGACGGTTCCATGATTTGCTGGGTGATTCGGAGGAGAAAGAATAATGTCACAAAAAGGAATTTTAATTGTGTTTTCCGGTTTTTCCGGAGCGGGGAAGGGAACGATTATGAAGGAATTGACGAAGCGTTATTCCCACACATATGCCCTTTCCGTTTCTGCCACTACCAGAAAACCAAGGCTGGGTGAAGCCGAGGGAAGGGAATATTTTTTCAAAACCCAGGAAGAATTTGAAAAAATGATTGAAAAAAATCAACTGATAGAGTATGCTAGGTACGTTGAAAATTATTACGGCACTCCCAGGGCTTATGTGGAGGAACAGTTAAATGCCGGAAAAGATGTTATTTTGGAAATCGAGATTCAGGGGGCTTTAAAAATAAAAGAAATATTTCCCCAGACACTCCTTTTATTTGTGACGACTCCAAATGCCGCCATGCTAAAGGAACGCCTTATTGGCAGGGGCACAGAGACTATGGATGTGATTTCTGCCAGGCTAAAGAGGGCGTGGGAGGAATCCCAGGGAATTGAAAACTACGATTATCTGGTGGTAAATGATGACCTGGAACGCTGTGTGGAGGAAGTGCATTCTATTATTTGCAGTGAACACAAAAGAGTGGCAAGAAACCAGGATTTTATCCGCAATTTAAGAGAAGAGTTATGCCCATGAGCCAAATGAGTATGCTCTGGAGTATAAAAAATTTTTGGTAACTGTTCAGGACAGCCTCAAACACTTGCTGTTTGAGGCGTAAGAAGATGATTCAGGCGTGCAAAAATGCCATCGCGAAGCGATTTTCATGCATTTTTGCATTGTATCTGTGAAGGTACTGAACAGATACAATTTTTGAAAGGAGAACAGATATGATACATCCATCTTATGTTGAATTAATGAAAGTGGTAAACAATAATGTGGCAATCGGGGAGGAACCTGTGGTAAACAGCCGGTATTCCATCGTAATTGCATCGGCAAAACGGGCGCGTCAGCTTATTGACGGCGCAGAACCTTTAGTGCCTAATGCATACAACAGGAAACCGTTATCCATTGCCGTGGAAGAACTGTATAAAGGTGAAGTAAATATTGTAGGCGAAGACGTGGAAGATGAATAGGGACATACAAAGAGAAGCTCCAAAGGAGGTTCTTTTTGCTTCCCGGAGGAATGTATGAAAGTACTTTTTATATCTTTAGGCTGTGATAAAAACCTGGTGGATTCCGAATATATGATTGGAATGCTGCAAAAAGAAGAATCAGTGGTCATAACAGACGATGAGACGCAGGCAGATGTTATCATTATCAATACCTGCTGTTTTATCGGGGATGCCAAGGAAGAGAGCATAAATACCATCCTGGAGATGGCGGAGTATAAGGAAAAGGGTTCATTAAAGGGGCTGATTGTAACAGGCTGTCTGGCCCAGCGCTACCGGGAGGAAATAGAAAAGGAAATTCCCCAGGTAGATGCCATCCTTGGAACCAATTCTTATGATGATATTGCAGATGCATTGCGCCATGTTGCCATGGGAGAAAAATACCGTAATTTTAAGACGCTTGAA
>CANRJF010000069.1 GCA_947630855.1 uncultured Lachnospiraceae bacterium | reverse complement strand
TTAATTATGAACGGCCTTCGAAATAAAGTCAGGATTGAGACAGACGGAAAGCTGATGAGCGGCAGGGACGTGGCCATCGCGGCGCTGCTTGGGGCAGAGGAATTTGGCTTTGCCACCGCTCCGCTGGTAACTTTAGGCTGTGTTATGATGCGTGTATGCAACCTGGATACATGTCCCGCAGGAATTGCCACACAAAATCCCAAACTGCGGAAACGCTTTGCAGGGAAGCCGGAGTATGTGGAGAATTTCATGCGGTTTATTGCAGAAGAATTAAGGGAATATATGGCAAAACTTGGCTGCCGCACCATTGACGAGATGGTGGGGAGAAGCGATTTGTTAAAAGTCAGGGACGATTTAACCGGAAGGGAAAAAGAAATTGATTTATCCCGCATTTTGAACAATCCTTTTGCAGGGCCCAAAGAGAAAGTTACTTTTGACCCAAAACAGGTGTACGATTTTAAACTGGAAACCACAAAAGACGAAAAGATTCTCCTAAAACAGTTGAAAAATGCCTTAGAGTCCGGGCAGAAGAGAAGCATTGACGTGGAACTTACCAATGTTGACCGTTCCTTCGGCACTATTTTCGGCTCTGAGATTACAAAAAAATATGATGATACTTTAGAGGAAGACACATTTATTGTAAAATGCAGCGGGGCAGGGGGCCAGAGCTTCGGCGCATTTATCCCCAAGGGGCTTACCCTGGAATTAGTGGGAGATTCCAATGACTACTTTGGAAAAGGATTATCAGGGGGAAAACTGGTGGTTTACACCCCCACCGGGGCTGCTTTTAAGCAGGATGAAAACATTATTATCGGCAATGTTGCCCTTTACGGAGCCACCAGCGGCAAGGCATTTATCAACGGTGTGGCGGGAGAACGGTTCTGCGTAAGAAATTCCGGCGCCACCGCCGTAGTGGAAGGCGTGGGCGACCATGGCTGTGAATATATGACGGGAGGCAGGGTAGTTGTCCTTGGAAAAACAGGGAAAAACTTTGCGGCAGGCATGAGCGGCGGCATTGCATATGTGCTGGATGAGGACAATGACCTGTATACAAGAACCAACAAGGAAATGGTATTTTCCGAGGCTGTTACCAACAAATATGACGTAATGGAGTTAAAAGAGATGATACAGGAACATGTGGCACTGACCAATTCCGTGAAGGGAAAAGAGATTCTTGATAACTTCAGCGCCTATCTGCCCAAATTCAAAAAAATCATGCCCTACGATTACAACCGCATGATGATGGCAATTGTCCAGATGGAAGAGAAAGGGTTATCCTCGGAACAGGCACAGATTGAGGCATTTTATGCCAGCACAAGGGATTAAAGGAGGGCAGAATAATGGGAAAACCAACAGGATTTATGGATTACGACAGAAGAGGGGCTAAGTCACAGGCGCCAAAGGAGCGTATTGCAAATTATAATGAATTTCATATATATCTTTCCAGAGAAGAGCAGCAAAAGCAGGGGGCAAGGTGTATGAACTGCGGCGTCCCCTTCTGCCAGGCAGGCATGAATATCATGGGCATGACCAGCGGATGCCCTCTGCACAATTTAGTGCCGGAGTGGAATGATTTGGTGTATACGGGAAACTGGGAACAGGCTTACAACCGTTTAAAGAAAACCAACAATTTTCCGGAATTTACTTCCAGGGTATGCCCTGCCCTCTGTGAGGCGGCATGTACCTGCGGAAATTACGGGGATGCCGTGACGGTAAAGGAAAATGAGCACGGAATTATTGAAAATGCCTATGAGAAGGGCTATGCGGCTGCAAAACCTCCAAAAGTGCGCACCGGAAAAACGGTAGCCATCGTAGGCAGCGGCCCGGCAGGCTTAGCGGCGGCTGACCAGTTAAACAAACGGGGACATAAAGTGACCGTTTACGAGCGGGACGACAGGGTGGGAGGCCTTTTGATGTACGGCATTCCCAATATGAAACTGGAAAAATGGGTGATTGAGCGGAAGGTTGCCGTTATGAAAGAAGAAGGGGTGGAATTTATCACCGGAGCCAATGTGGGGAAAGATGTAAAGGCATCAAAATTAATGAAAGAATATGATGCAGTGATTCTTGCCTGCGGCGCGAAAAATCCAAGAGATATAAATGCTCCGGGCAGGGATGCCAAAGGAATTTATTTTGCGGTGGATTATCTGTCCCAGACTACAAAAAGCCTTTTGGATTCCGGGTTAAAAGACGGAAAATATGTTTCCGCCAAAGGAAAAAAAGTAGTGATTATAGGCGGCGGTGATACGGGCAATGACTGTGTGGGAACTGCTATCCGCCAGGGTGCCGTAAGCGTTGCACAAATTGAGATGATGCCTCCTGCGCCCAGGGAGCGGGCGGAAAATAACCCATGGCCAGAGTGGCCGAAGGTGTTAAAAACCGATTACGGCCAGGAGGAAGCCATTGCCGTGTTTGGCCATGACCCCAGGATTTATAAGACTACGGTAAAAGAGTTTATAAAGGATAAAAACGGGAATGTTACGGCGGTAAAAACCGTGCAATTAGAGGGCAAAAAGGATGAAAAGACAGGGCGCATGACCTTAGAGGAAGTTTCCGGTTCCGAGGGGAAGCTGGATGCTGATTTAGTGCTTATTGCAGCAGGATTTTTAGGAACCCAGAAATATGTGGCTGATGCCTTTGGCGTTTCTCTAAATGAGCGGACGAATGTAGCCACCCAGGCCGGAAAGTATGGCACGAATATCCAGAATGTGTTTACGGCAGGGGATATGCACAGAGGCCAGTCCCTGGTGGTGTGGGCCATCCGGGAAGGCAGGGAGGCTGCCCGTGAGGTGGACGAGAAACTGTTGGGATATTCCTGTTTGTCTGTGCAGTAAAACACATATATCATGGAAGTTAGCATAATTGTAAAGAATTTGTAAGAAATTACCCCGGCAGGCTGTAAGAAAATAGTTGTATTCTGATTGCAGCTTATAGATAAGGCTTCATAATACGTATGAGTAACAAATGACAGAAAGGCATGGAAAAACATGGGTGAGTGTGTATTAATAGTGGATGATGACAGGGAAATTGTGAAAGCCATCGGCATTTTGCTGGAGGGCGAGGGATATCAGGTTTTAAAAGCCTATGACGGGCTTGCCGCGCTGGATATTCTCGCCGAAAAAGAAGTCAGTCTGGCAATCATAGACGTGATGATGCCCAAATTAGACGGTTTGTCCGCTTTAATGCGCATCAGGGAAAAGAAAAATATTCCCGTTATTGTCTTGAGTGCAAAAAGCGAGGACAGCGACAAAATCTTAGGGCTTTCCATGGGGGCGGATGATTATGTGGCAAAGCCCTTTAATCCCCAGGAACTGGCTGCCCGGGTGAAAAGCCAGCTCAGGCGCTACACAAGTCTTGGGGATATCCATGCCAGAAACAGGGACGGTGAAATAAAAAACGGCCGGCTTTTGTATAAGACGGAGGAGATGACGCTCTATGCTGACGGAGAGCCGGTAAAACTTACCGCCACAGAGACAAAAATCGTGGATTTATTCATGAGAAATCCGGGAAGAGTCTTTCCGGCGGAGGAAATTTACCGCCGGGTGTGGGGAGAGGAGGCTTTCTCGTCGGAGAACACCGTTATGGTACATATCAGGCGCATACGTGAAAAAATGGAGCTGAATCCAAAAGAGCCAGAATATTTAAAGGTGGTGTGGGGTATTGGATACAAAATGGAAAAACAGGAAAAAAGCAGTTAGTTTTATTCTCTTCTTTGCAGGAGCCACTCTGACCCTGGGAAGTGTGGTAAATATGTGGAGAAATAAGCCAGGCGGGACGAGAATCCCTCAGATGTTTGAACAGGATTACCAAAAGAGCAGGGAGTTTCGGTCATATATGGCAACCCGGCTGGACAATTTTCTGATTATGGCATCGGGAGGCAGCGGGCTTAGAGATTTTTATTATGACAACGGTTATACTTACGACGGGACTGCCGCCTATGCGGAGGATACGTTGGAAACTCAGGGAGAGGTATCGGTAGAATGGGAAAATGAAGCGGAAGCCGTGGAAGAGTATGCTGGTGGGAGTTATCGGGAGTATGGGAACTGGAATGATGCAGCCAGCAGTTGGCTTTCCGGCGGAGATGCCCTTACAGAGGAGGAGAGAAAGGAACTTGCCAGGAGGTATCATGACAGGATTAAGGGAGACAAAAACCTTCTGTATACGGTTTCCTATGACGGGGAGGTTTTATATTCCAATGCAGATTTAAAACCAGGAGGCGAAGATTCGCTGCCGGAGGGATACAATTTTTTTCTGGAGTTTGACGGGGAGAAAGTGAGGATTGTAAAGGATGGAAAAGAGCTGGATGTTTACGGGGACGGTTATTACCGGGATGACAGCCAGTGGTATGTGCCGGGATATAAGAATTTCCAGGGTGATGACAGGGTAAAAAAGGCTGTGGTGTGTATGGCGGCAGCAAGTAATCCCGCCATGTATACAAAGGGCGATTACGGGACGTCCGGTTCCTGGCAGCCGGATAATGAACTGTACTGGATGCAGTGCAATTTCCTGGGCAGCAGGGCGTTGCTGATAAAAAATGCGGTATTTCTTGCGGTGGGGCTTGTATTGTTAGTTTTAGCTTTTTTTACAAGGCAGACAAGGAGGGAAGCAGAGAAAGAACTTGCGGTTTTCCAGTCAAAGATATGGGTAGAGTTTAAAGTTTTGTTTTTTATTATTCTCTTAGGCATTCTGGTCAATATTCTGGCATACTGCAGCAGGAATTATGGAATCTGGCAGGAATTTAGGGAAATAACAATGGAATCATGGGACTATGCCTATGTTTCTGAACGTGCTTTGGCCCTGGGGAATGTGATTATGGGGGAGGTGCCTGCCTGGTTTGTGATACTTTTGTTTTGGGGCGTGTTTTTCTTCTGGAATGATTTGCACTATAACAGGAAAATCACAAAATACGGGCTCATCTATAAGCTCTGCCGGACATATTCGGCGAAGGATTTTACCCTTCCCCTTTCCCTTAAAATAGCAAGAAGAAACAGAGGGGTGTTTTTGACGGCAATATTGTACAGCCTGTTTTTGATTGGGATGGTAATGATTGGCAGGGCATTAGAGTACAGAAATGCTTGGGGAATGGTATTTTTATTACTTTTCCTTGGAACCTTATGTTTTCTTGTGCTTTTATATTTTTTCGGAAAGAAAAATATGGAGACGGCAAGGGATTTGGACACGCTTTCCCGCTGTGTGGGCGAGATACGCGACGGCAACTATATGGATATGGGTGAAGAATTTGCAGGGCACGACCTGGAAAATGTGATGGGGCAGTTGGAGGATATCCGCCATGGCATGGCCCGGGCGGTGGAGGAGCAGATGAAAAGCCAGCGGATGAAGGTGGAACTTATCGCCAATGTGTCTCATGATATAAAAACCCCCCTTACTTCTATTATCAGTTATGTAGAATTTTTGAAACAGGAGGAAGATTTACCTGCCCATGTGAAAGATTATGTGAGGATTTTGGATGAAAAATCCCAGCGGTTAAAAAATATGGTGATGGATGTATTTGCAGTAAGCAAAGCGGCTTCCGGGGAACTGCCTGTGAATATGGAAGAACTGGATTTCGGTAAACTTTTAAGGCAGACCATGGCGGATATGGAGGAGGAGATAGACAAAAGCCCGGTTACATTCCGCACAGAAATACCGGGGGAGCCGGTGAAGATTATGGCAGACGGCCAGCGGCTGTACCGGGTATTCCAAAATCTGTTCCAAAATGCCATAAAATATTCCCTCCAGGGTTCCCGGGTGTATGTAAGCCTTAGGTTGGAAGATAACACAGCCGTGTGCAGCGTGAAGAATACATCCCAGATGGAGATAAAGAAGGATAAGGATTTTACGGAACGTTTTGTGAGAGGAGATGAAAGCCGTACAGACGGCGGCAGCGGTTTGGGATTATCTATTGCCCAGAGTTTTACAGAGGCATGCGGTGGAGAATTTTCCTGGGAGGTGGATGCGGATTTGTTTGTGGTAAAGGTTTCCTTTCAGAAAATATAGGAGACTTGTTGTAGCTTGTAAAATATAAATTGACATATACACGCAAAACAGGTATAATAGAATCATGATAAAAACATTTGCAGACAAAGAAACAGAAAAGATATACAATCAGAGATTTTCAAAAAAGTTACCGCAATCAATACAAAGGATAATATTGCGAAAATTGATAATGATTGATAATGCACAAAGTTTGGAAGACTTGAGAGTGCCGCCAGCTAACCATTTGGAAAAATTAGAAGGTGATCGAGATGGACGATATAGTATTAGAATCAATGATCAATACAGAATATGTTTTAGACCAGATGGAAATAATTTTTATGATGTTGAAATAGTGGATTATCATTAGAAAGGAGGTTACTATGGATAATTATATTGAAACACCCAAAATGAGTGAAATATTATCGGAAGAATTTATGTTGCCATTTGGACTATCGGCATATAAACTGGCTCAGGAAATTCATGTTCCGGTATCAAGAATACAGGATATATTGCATGATAGAAGAAAAATAACGGCGGATACATCAATAAGGCTTGGAAAATTTTTTGGTGTGTCGGATAAATATTTTCTTAATATTCAGGATGATATCGACATTAGGAATACAAAAATACAGATTATGGATGATATTGATACTATTTCAGTGTGTTGTTACGCACAGATGGGATAGCATGTGTGGAGGAAGTTTCTTTTTTCTGTGCAGAAAAGGCAAATAAAGATGTATGCAGGGGAGATGGGTTCATCTCCCCTGATTTGAAGTGGGTTTTAAATACAGGAACGTTTTATGAAAGCCATTATAGATTTATGGGAGCAGTTACAACCAGGGAACACAGCAGCATAGCACATATTTTTTTCTTTATCATTTTTTTACATCCTCCATATTTTTGTAAATTTTAACTTCTCTGAAATATTCATCAGGATAATCCTCCATATGAAACACAAAGTTGTAGGAGAAATCATATAAATCATATCCCTTTTCTGTTTCAACAAAGAAATATGAATCAGCATCTAATGCGTCTACTTCACCTATATCTTCCGGTGTAGGCTCACTGTATGGTTGAACCACAAAAGCATAAGAAAATATAAAAACAGCAGCGATAAAGGGAATAGCCATAAATTGTAATTTCTTTTTTGACTGATAATGATTGCCTTTTATCATTTCAAACCGTTGAAGAAGTTTTTCGGCGTTATCATCTTTTATAAGGCTGCAGCAGAAAGGAGCGGTAAGCTCCTGAGATATTTTGTTTTCAAGAACCTTTGAAATTCCATAGAGATATTCCCTCTGCTGCGCATGATTGAGCCGGGAACATACTGCTTTGTCAGAGTGCATCTCCAAAGCGTGGGTCACCTCCGAAGATAACGTATGAAATGCCGGATTCCACCAGAAACATATCTGGATTATGCTGGCGGCAAGTTTCACAAACTGGTGTTTCAATTTATAATGGGCAAGTTCATGCGTAAAAATTCCAAGCAGTTGGTCATCATTAAAGGAGATGTCCGGCAGAAAAATAACCGGATGAACAAAACCTGTAATGGCAGGAGATTTAATGTGTTCATCTACAATAATGCTTATTGGCTTAGAAGAGTTCCATAAATTCGTGCGTTTCAGCAGGTCGTATAAATGTATATCCTGGGATACTGTAAAAAACTGGATAGAACGCCAGAAACAAATGCTTCTTTTCAAATTTCTAATCATAATAATAACTGCCCCCAATATCCAGACAGAAATTAGAATACGGTAAATAGAAATATCGATATCTGCTATATTTGTAATGGGATTACATAAAAATCCCTGAATTTTTGGCAGAACTTCTGCTAATTCTATAACGTATGTAAAAGGCAGTTCTACCGGAAATACTGCCCGAACCATGCAAAGCATCAGCATCATCAGAAGCGGATAAATAGAAAAACATTTTAAAACGGCCATTTCTTTTCTCAGCAGGGAAATAATTTTTATAAAAATACTTACCCAGATTATAGCAACAACCAGTGTAAAAATAGTAATCTGCATTTACGGATTCTCCTTTTTCTCATACTCGTTTATCAGAGCATGTAAAGCGTTAACTATCTCTTCTTTATCATTGGTAGAATGTCCAAGAAGAGAGGATATCATGGAATAGCAGTCGGAATTTCCGCTTTGATAGTATCGTCCGAACTGCATGGCAGCATATTCGTTTGCCGATATGACAGGGCGGAAAAGCCTGCCGTAAGACTTTTGTAATTTTGCAATGGAATCCACTCGGACTGCATTTTTCTTCTCCAGGCTGCGTAAAATGCTTTGGATAGATGATGCCGGCCAGACGCGGTTTGTAATTCGTTCTGCTATCTCGGAAGCGCTTAAAGCTTCTTCTGTATTCCATAATACTTTCATTGCCAGTTCTTCATTTGGTGTCAGGCAATAATAATCAGTTTTTTTTTCTGACATAATTTGTGCTGTCCTCTTTTTCTTTAAATTAGAAACTTCTATGTTAAAAAATATAAGATAAAGTCCGATAATTGTCAATACACAATAAAAATGAATTTTTAATACGAATAATTTAAAAATTAAAAATCGTTCTTGACAAATGTAATAGTAATGATATAATGAATATCAACAATGTGAAATTATTTAAAAGCATTGTCTGGATAAACTATGAGATAACGAAAATAGTTATCTAATAAATCACTGTCTGCTGGGTGAGAGGTAGTAGACATTAATACTCAAAGGAGAAAGGCCAAATAAAGGAGGAAGCATATGAGTGTCAGTAAAGTTGGAGGGACATATGCATATATGTATAATCCCCAGACAGGAAGGATTTCCACAAAAGAAGGTAAAGAGGATGATTTTACAAAGTATTATAATGATGGGCTGACTGAGGAACTGGCAGAAAGATTAAATGCATTTGATGGTGCGAGAAAGATAGTATTAAAGGATGTATTTATTGAAAACCTCACATCTATCGGTAAAATAAAAAACGATGGAAAGGAATATGAAATTGCCGAGGAAATTGTAGATGGAGCAAATTCTATTTATTATCTAAACGGGGAGAAAATTTTGGAAGTGGGTGGAGCAGGGGATATGACACTTGAGGATGTAAATGAAGATTGGGAAAAGCTGCATCAGCCTCACAAAACATATCAGCACAGGAGGTACAATCCACTGGATAACAGCATAAATATTGCCATAGGAGATGTGTATGACCTTAGGAATGATTATCGATTGAGAGTAAGGGAAAATTCCGTTGAAGTAGAAAAATATGGAATAGGAAGCAAGGAAAATGATAAAAAAATGGAAATATTGAGATGGGGACTGGATGGTTTAATTCGTTTCAGTGAGCATAGGATACATACAAGTCTGATGGACGGGGAATGTGCGCCTATGCTGCTTAGTCTGTTGGAAGAACTGGGAGTAGATACCAGTAGAGATTTTATTATAAATGGAACAAAATGTACGGTCAGTTTTGGAAGGATCGGATTAGCAGAGTATGTGCCCCGGGAGCCTTCGGAAAGTTATAAGAAACTGGTGAAATATTTTGAAGAGGTAAGGTCTCAGCCGTTATCAACCTGGAAAGATTTGTATTGTTAGCATAAGTAAAATTTTTCCAATTCGTATTATTAGCGCAGAGATAAATAGATTAGTAAGAGCCATTGATATGATTTTCATATAATGGCTCTTGCCAAATAAAGGAGGAAGCAAATGAGTGTCAGTAAAGTTGGAGGAACATATGCATATATGTATAATCCCCAGACAGGAAGAATTAGAGCAGAACATATATTTAAAAGTATTAAGGTTGACCAGAGGAATAAAAATATTGGAATTTTATTTTGAATAAACATAGTCATTTTATGCTTATAGGCTTTTCAGGAAGAATGTAAATGACGATATATAAAATATACTTCAAAATATACGAGGAGGATGCAATCATGTGGAATGCAAAGATGAATACGAATCTTAATTTAAATCCCTTACTGCTTCGTTTATTAGGCGGCAGTAAAAATTATAATCCTTTCCCCTTTTCAAATGCAAAGATAGGAAAAAGCAGTTGGCAGGGCAGAGATGCCTATGTGAAAAGTGCAGATGTTACAGTTACATATGAGATATATACGGCAGGAAACCAGAAAAAAAGGAATTACATTTCTCAGGAATTAATGGATTATATTAATAATTCCAGTAAAATGCTTAAAGAGGGGGATGTATATAATTGTAATGGAGTAAAATTTTTGGCATCCCAAATTCCTCCGGTTAGGGGAGAACTGCTGCATGAGATTAAAGCAGAAGAGAATGTTATGGATTTTGGAAGTAATCAATATTTTAAGTATATATCTTCTGATGGAAAGGAACATTACCTGTATTCAAGGGATACCATGATAAGTAATGTTTTGACAGAACGTCTTCGTGGAGAATCTTATGACAAGGTTGCAAACAGATATGGTGAATTTTGGAGACGCATGGCATCATCACATGACACTGTGTTTATCGGTGAGACATTCAGTGATGAAGAGATTAACCAGTATATGAAGGAAGCCGGGATAGAACATGGTTTCTTTACTGTAAAAATGGGCAGTTATGAAAATACACGTTATTATTCTTCCACGAAAACAACTAATGTTATACAATCTAAAGAACGGTATGACATTAAATATAAGTCTATGATATCAGGAACGCATTTTCTTAGTTATGAGCCAGGAACAGTGTTTAAATATGGCGGAAAAGAATATGTTTTGAGTGAATCCCATACATTGGACATACCCTATGGGGAGGATATTTATGATAATGACCCGGCTTATCCTAAAAATTACAGATATGGTGTAAAAATATCCTAAAACAAAGTTGGAATGGGGAAAATAAATGAATAAACTATCGTTCTATTTAAAATTTTACAAAACCCAGAAAATGCGGTTTCTGATTCTGGTGTTCATATTTGCTTTTGCAGGGGCAATTCTTTCCTGTTCTCTGTTTTTGCATAGTAACAATAAAAAATATTATGATGCACAGATACAAAATATAACAGTAAGTAATGTAGAAGCGCTTCAGGAAATGGATTATGAGGGGCTGTTTGGGCTGATGGAAAAAGTTATGACTATTTTTTCTCTTGCAAGTATTTTGATAGTTGTGTGGGGTTGTACCAGTATCTTGTTTTTCCAGAATATTTCCATGCAGAAATCCTATGCCATGTTAAGAGTGTTTGGCATGAGAAAAAGAGACATTTTTTGTAAAGCATGGGTGGAAGGTATATGTTTTGGATTTTTAGGGGGACTGTGCGGCAGTGCAGGAGGATATGCATTGTTTCTTTACCTGTCAAAAAAACTATGCAGAATAAATGCATACGTTTCTGTGTTTTCCCTGGAAACACTTAAAAATCTTGTGATAGTTGTGTTCATACTTATTTTGATTTCATTTTTTGGAAGTTTTATTTCAGGGCTTTATGTTTATGAAACGCCAATAGTGACCATGCTGTACGAAAGAAAGGCGTGGAAAGAAAAACAGACGTATATCCGTTATGCATTGTTAGAGTTTGGCCTGCTGTACTTTATAGTTTCCGCTATATTTTATAAAAATTACAAATATATAAATATTATGCTTTTTATCTGTGTGGTGGTGCTTTTGCTGCTTAGCGGAGTATTTTATTTTCTGTTTCATGGACAGACCAGGAAAAGGGATACAGGTATGAAAAGTTTAACGAAAATTTCAGGAATAAGTTATCGTTTCCTTTGTACCAGAAATAAAAGGGATGCCCTTTTGGCAGCAACAGTATCAGTGGGCACGATTATCGTTTGTATTGTGTTAAACATTCTGTTCAATTTTAGCGAAATACTTCATGACTCATTTAGAGATAACCTGGGATATTCTACCATAGTTAATATACAAGGTTTACAGGAAAATGGGGAAGTTGAAGAACTTTTAGACAAAGATGGATATTTATATACAAAAATATTTTACAAAGGTGTTCCATTTTCTGAATTTAAAGGCATTTCCGGAAATGATGAGATATATCCTGTTTTGATAGTGGATAAACAGACAGATGAAAATGAAATTTTTAAAATTCCGGAAGGTTCCTTTTATGCAGAGAATTACGGCGTACATATTTGTGACTTAAAATTAGGAGAAGAAAATGGCATTTTTGGAAAAGATTTGGTGTATACAAAAAATGTCAGTGAAAAACAGTATTTCAATTTTATTAATTTTGGATTCATAGTCAATCGATGTGATTGGGAATTAGGACTGGATGATACATGGGATACCCTCTTTTTGCTGGATTTAAGTATGGCAGAAGAAAGGGAACTTCAGTCAGCCTTGGAAGATGAGCAATGTAGAGTGCGTACTTCTTCAGAAACAGTGGATAATTTAATTAATATCTTGTCTGATTATTTAAGTATTGTGGCAGTAGTGGCGGTTATGCTGGTGCTGGTGACTGGTACGTTTTTCTACTCTATGGTGCGAAGTGACCTGCTGGCAAGGAAAAAGGAATTGTATTTGTATCAGATGTTTGGGGCTTCCAGGAAAAAGGCGTTCTGGGTGGTATACTTAGAATATTTGATGATTGCATGGATTGCATCTTTCTGTGTTGTATTTGTAACTATGCTTTTAGGAGAAATATTATTTTCCCTTATGGACACTCATTATCCATTATCAATTCCGGTAGTTTTGATTACGGTTTTTGTAGTAACGCTGTTTGTGCTGGTATGTTGTTTTATTGCCCAATGGGTGAATTTTATGGGTACAAAAATGGAAATTATAAGGGATGAGTAAACCGGAGGGAAGAACCATATACTTTAAAATATACAAGGAGTTTGTATGAAAAAAAGGGGAATTATAATAATATTTTTCGTTCTTGTCTGTATTTTGATAATTTTCATGTATTTCTTTTTGAAAGAAACTCCAATAGAAGAGACAGGCGGAAAGGGAACAGAAAACCAGGAGTTTTCAACAGAAATCAAAAGTCCTTCAGAAAAAAATGATGTTGTGAAATATAATGAAGACGGAAGCGTAACTCTACCGGAAGGATATACGGCAAATGGATTTTATGATATTGAAACGAATAAAATTATTGACAGCAGAACCACAATCCATATTTCGGGGGATGTTTTACAGGGAAGAGTAAGTTTTCAGCAGAATTTTCCCACGGAAAGAAATTACCTGTTAATTGTATTGATAGATTATATGCAGCATGATTTTTTTGTGGAAAACAACAGTTATCAAAGTTATCCATTTAAACTTGAAGGTGAAAGCGAGTTTAACCTGGATATTTCAATTGAACTTGCAGAATCAGAGGGAAGGGAATTTTCTTACATAATTGTCAGCGAACCTGATGAAAAAGAATTTTTGGCAGATGGAGAATATGACTGGGATACGATGTTTTTTCTCAGAGAACCTGTAATCAATCGTTTTAATCTGGACAGGCTGCCTTCCCAATCGGAAGCAAATCAGGAAAATCAACAGGATTTTATGGAATTTCAGGCGGAGGGAAATATATCGGGATTCGAGCTGGTGAAATCAAGGGAACAACTGACCGCATTTGTAGATGGAAAAAGCGGGGAAATGACAGAGTTGGTTATTTTGAATCAGGAACAGGATGCGGAAGAAAAGAAGTATGTAATTTTAGGGTTTAGCGGTTGGAAGCAAGTACCCTTAAACGGGACAAATATGAAATATTATGTTACAGTACCTGCCAATACGTCAGTATCCATTCCGGTTATTCTGCCGGAGGTTAAAGAGCCTGCTGTATTTCAGGTGATTGCAATCAGTGAGCCGGATACTGTGCTTAATGTGGAAAATATTAAGCAAGACCCAAGTTCTTTTCGTGTTCTTGTGAATCCATAAGTTTCTTTCTTATTGTCAGAATATCGTGCAGTGAACAGTGAAAAATTAAATTGAACTTCCTGTCGAATTATGATAGCATTTATCTGGGACTACCAAGATGGTAGGCGGTTTGCCCTCTACGGAGGGACTGTGACCCTCCGATTACATAGAAACCCACAAGGGAATCTGGAGAAAGGAGGGCTGAGCCAATGGATATTTTAGGACTTATGGCGGTATTAAGCTTTGGCTTGACCTGCTTCGGAATAGGATACTCTATCGGTAAGGATAGTAATAAGACACAGAAATAGCCGCCCCAGTCTGGCAAACTAAGCGGCTATTTTTGTTTAGCATATGTTGGGCTAACCGTCTATCGGTAGCTCCTGTTGGGCATCTGTTAGCGCAGATGTCCTTCTCTATGTTCAATATACCACAATTTCCAGAGTGCCGCAAGCATTTTTTAGCGGTTGTCCGATTGGTTCCCCATCTGTAAACTAAATATGCGGTATCTGAGAAACGGGGTGAATATATACGCCATATAAAATGTTTATTTTTTATACTCATCCAAGAGAGCCTGTAAAGCTTCAATCACTTCCTCTTTTTCTGCATCAATGTTTTTCAGGATAGATTTAAACACAGAATAACAATCTGATTTTCCGTTTTGATAGTATCTGAGAAACTGCATGGCAGCAAAATCATCTGCTGATAAAAGGGGGCGGAAAAGTCTTCCAAAAGATTTTCCCAGCCTCGTAATGGAATCTATTTTAATGGCCTTTTTTTCTTCCAGACCCCGGAGAATACTCTGAATTGAGGTGGCCGGCCAGGTTCGGTTTGGAATCCTTTCTGCTATTTCAGAGGCGCTTAAGGCTTCCTCCGTATCCCATAGTACTTTCATGGCCATTTCCTCTTTGGGTAATAGATAAAAATATTCCTGTTTTCTTTTTGGCATTTTACCTTCATCCTTTCAATTATGCATTCTATTTATATTATAAATGCTTTTTTTTTAATATGTCAATTATAAAACTAAAAAACAAAATATATATTATATGTGGTTCTGCACATAAAAAAGGAGCTGCCCTACTCAAAAACAGCAGCTCCTTTAAAAAGCATTGTAATTAACCACTTTCTGCCTAAAATCCTCCCATCATCATAGACATTAGCTGGTCTCTCTGCACAGCATCATCATTTCCTTTCACTTTACATGCCTTGCCCTGTATTTCGATTTCGTTCATTGCGGCACGCATCAGCTTTTCCTGGAAATCCTTTTTTTCCATAGCCGCTTTTTGGGCTCTTTTAGCTGCCCTTGCGTGATGCTGCATAATAATTGTATTTTCCATAGAATCCAAAAGCTGTATCATATCTGATTTCATGCTGCGTCCTCCTTACATCCGTGTGTATATGTGGCTAAAACATTTATCGGTTGTTTGGCAGATAAATATAAGGTCTTTTTAAAAATTATATTCAGGTTTTCATAGGTATTTCATGACATGATATGGTCGTTTCGTGACATATTCCTTACGAATTGTGAAAAAAATCCGATATCTAAAGTAATACAGAATTTCAAACAATTACAACAATAGGTACAGCTTAGAAACGAGGAGAACCATGGAACAAAATACAATCCGTGCTGAAAATGCCGCGGTGCAGTTTGCGTTTGTAGAGGGCAAAGTTTCTCTGATGACGAAGGATATCATTTATATTGAAACCAACAGGCATAAAAATACGTTTTATACAAAAAATGAAACTTACAACATATATAAGAAATTAAGCGAGTTAGAGGAAGAATTAAAAGAGTACGGATTTGTCCGTATCCACCAGAGTTTTCTGGTCAATATGCTGTATGTGAAAAAAATCAGCAGTTATGTCATGACCCTGACCACGGGATTGGAATTGTCCGTGCCGAAAGCAAGGTATCCGCAGGTAAAAAAAGAGTATGAGAAGTATTTGGAAATATCGTAATTGTCAGGGAAACAGAAGGGAAGGGAGAATATATGGCGGCAGAACAAATTCAAAGTACCAAAAGTGCAGACAGCCGTTTTTTTGAGAAATTCAGCGAAAAGTCCCAGAATGCATCGGAAAAGGATTTTGGCGATGTTATCCGGGAAAAAAGGAAAAAGAATAAATCTGTGAGAAAGCAGGAATCCTGGTTTGATAAACGCCAGAAAAGAATCCGTGCCAGGTTAAAAGCCCAGGCTGTTTTAGCAGCCATACGTCAGGGAGAGATGAGCAGAATAGAGCAGGAAAACCATGCAAAAGCCCAGGAAGCCAGTGCCAACAGGCTGCATAATTTCCTCACGGAAGATGCGGGGATGGAAAAGCGGATGCCGGAGAGGGCAGAGGAAAAAAGGTATGATTCAACGGGGAATACTTATGAACATCTGCGGAAGGCGTATATTTTCTCGGGATGCCGGAAAGTAAAAAGTATGCCGCGAAAATCTCAATAGTTAAAACACACAAGACACTTAAAAATTTCTGATTTTTTAAGTGTCTTTTTTAGTTGTGGTTTTCTTTTTATTAGTTGACAATATAGAATATATCCTTTAGGATAAATTTAGAAATACAAAATCAGCCAATTGGATTTCGGCAGAATGTGTGAAAGCGAGGAAGGAGAGAAATCATGAAAATAGCAATGATTCACGGACAAAGCCATAAGGGGAGCACATATCATGTGGGAAGGCTCCTGGCAGGGAAATTAGGCGGTGAAATCAAAGAATTTTTCCTTCCCAGGGATTTTGGGGAATTTTGCATAGGCTGTACCGCATGTTTTATGAAATCGGAGAAAAACTGTCCCCATTACGAAAAATTAAAACCACTGACAAAGGCAATCGAAGAAGCAGATGTGATTATCCTTACCAGTCCGGTATATGTTTTTCATGCCACAGGGCCTATGAAGGCATGGTTAGACCACTATGGATATCAGTGGATGGTACACCGTCCCCGCCCCAGTATGTTTCAAAAACAGGCAGTGTGTATTGCAACCGCAGCCGGTGCCGGGACGAAATCTACGTGTAAAGATATGGCAGACAGTCTGTTTTTCTGGGGAGTGCCCAAAATATATAAATGCGGCGTGGCAGTCCATGCCGTTTCCTTTGATGAAGTGACAAAAAAGAAACGGCGGGAAATCGAGCAAAAGACCGGAAAAATCGCGGCAGAGATTAAGCGTCATGAGGGAAATGTAAAACCCGGCTTAAAAACGAAAATATTTTTTTCGGTTATGGGAATGCTTCAGAAAAAAGGAGGATTTAACCCGGCGGACAGGAAATACTGGCAGCGCATGGGCTGGACGGGGAAAGCAAGGCCGTGGAAGCAGAAAGCGGTACGTCACAGGGCAGTCGGGAAAGGTATAAAATATGGATAATCAGGAAAGAAAAGAAAAAAGAAGAAGAAAGCGTGCAAAAGAACAGCAGGTGGTTTTTGGCATTTTAGGGGCAGGTATTTTCTGCCTCTTAGCTGTCGTTACGGCATTTGCCGTAACAATCTGGAAAAACCATATAAATTCCGGTGAAAAAAAGGATGTCCAGGCTGAGTCAACGGAGAATGAAGATTTAATCCCTCAGGAACCCTCCACAGAACAGGAACAGCAAAAAGAGCCGGAACTTACGGTAGAAGAACAGAAAGAGGTAGAATTAAGCCAGCAGGCGTCAGCGATTTTAGAATCCATGACATTAGAGGAAAAGATATGCCAGATGTTTATTGTTACACCGGAAGCATTAACAGGATACGGAAAAGTAACGGCGGCAGGGGACGCCACAAAAACCGCACTGCAAGCCGCTCCGGTGGGAGGATTGATTTATTTTGAGCAGAATATTGTAACCCCTGACCAGACAAAGGAAATGTTAGGAAATATCCAAAACTATGCCGGGGAAATTTCCGGCCTGCCCCTGTTTTTATGTGTGGATGAAGAAGGGGGAAAAGTAACCAGGATTGGGAAAAATGAGGCTTTCGGGGTGGAAACTTTTGAGGATATGAGTACCATTACAGATAAGGAGAGCGCTTACCATGTGGGGGATGTTATTGGAGCATACTTATCTGAATATGGCTTTAACGTGGATTTTGCCCCGGATGCGGATGTGCTGACCAACAGCGGCAATACGGTAATAGGAACCCGTTCTTTTGGCTCTGACCCAAATCAAGTGGCGGAATTGGCGGCGGAAGTGTCAAGGGGGCTTGGGCAGCATAACGTAATGTCCACATTTAAGCATTTTCCGGGACATGGCGCCACGGAGGCAGACAGCCATGAAGGCGCTGCTTCCACGGATAAAACTTATGAACAGCTTAAGCAGAGCGAATTAGTTCCTTTTGAAAAAGCAAAAGAGTACGGAGTGGATTTTGTTATGACAGGGCATATTTCCCTGCCCGCAGTCATTGAGGATGATAAGCCTGCCAGCCTGTCACCAAAGCTGGTGACGGATATTCTGCGCACGGATTTAGGATACGACGGGCTGATTGTGACGGACGCGTTAAATATGGGAGCCATTGCGGATTTCTATTCTCCGGGAGATGCATCTGTTTTGGCAATCAAAGCGGGAAACGATTTGCTCTTAATGCCCTCTGACTTTAAAAGCGCCCTGGAAAGAGTAAAAAACGCAGTGGAAGCCGGAGAATTAACAGAGGAGAGAATCAATGAATCCGTAACGCGTATTATAAAAGCAAAATTGCGGTGGACGGAAAGCAGGCAGATGGATGAATAAAGCAGTTGTGCAGTTCCTAAAATGCGGCGGTGTATTCCATATTGGTTTTATTTTAGTTGATGGGTAGTTGATGAAGGTAATATAGACATTGTTTTTGTCCTGAAAAAACTTGCATTTTTATCATAAATCTGCTATGATGTGGTTTAGTGGCAGAAAAAGTAAATTTTACAAATGATGAGGTTGACAGGATGTTCAGCAGTGGTATAATTTTGACAGAACAGAACAGAACAGAACAGAACAGAACAGAACAGAACAGAACAGAACAGAACAGAACAGAACAGAACAGAAC
>CANRJF010000068.1 GCA_947630855.1 uncultured Lachnospiraceae bacterium | reverse complement strand
TCCACCTCTGACTAATCTCAAAGTAATTTCCATTTTGGAAATGACAAGGGTGGAATTTAGTTTGGAAAATAAGTTTTCCTTTCAATTTGTAAAAAAAATTGAAAAAATGTGTTGACAAAACATAATTCATACTGTATTATATTACTTGTGCTTGAGAAAACACAAAAAACGCGATAGTGGCGTAGTTGGTAACGCGCGACCTTGCCAAGGTCGAGACCGCGGGTTCGAGCCCCGTCTATCGCTCTTTTATAAGAACCGCAAATCCTTGATTTTAAAGGGTTTGCGGATTTCTTTTTTTTGCCGGATATGGTGATTCTGATTAAATCTGATTAAGACAGTTTTCTCTGGTTTAAAATCTGTATGGCATTACATCTGAATGCATGTGTTCCTTTAATATATTTCCTGCAATCCTACATAAAAAACACACCAAGGTTGCGCTGACAGACACGGAACCGTAGCCGTTGGCTTCTAACTCCGTTATATGTTCTACGGCTCCAATTCCGTCTGTCCTTTGTGCAAGTTTGGTGTGCTTTGGGTTTGTTTCTTTTTAATAATAGCTACACACTTAATATGAATGTGTAGCTATTGTGTTTTACTTTATTGTGCTGTTGTAGCCTCTGCTGGGGGTGTGTCTGATAAACAGGATGCTTCGATGATGACGAAAAAGTTTTCATACATACTGCCAGGTGATTTTGCCCTGTAATATTCTGTGCCATCTATCTCACATTTACCATTGACTACCAATTCACCAGATGAACCTTCTCCCTCCTGTCTAATCAAAAAAATTTCGGTATTATTATATTCTAAAACAGTACATAGTGCAATAAAATTTTACTTATAGTTGGATAGATTTGATTTATACCCGTGAGCCAAATGATTTGCCGGCAGGTATTCTCTGTTTCCAAAAAAACAGCAAATCATTTGGTAATATTCCTTTTGGCGTTGCTTACATTTGTGTTTACGTTTTGTAAGTAATTCTACATAGAAAAACCACCCTTAAACTTTGACGAGTGCTAGGGTGGTTTTTCTACCTTAATCATTGGTCAACCCACCTTGTGGGCGGTTGTTCTTTTATAATGCTACTATAACATGATATGTTGTTTTATTCAAGAGCGAAACTGCGCTTTTTGCATTTTAGATTTTTTGAAATAATTAAAAAGAGATTAAAAAATCAGAATGGAAGGTGTCCAATGTTCCTTTTTATCGTTTTATGGCAATGATATAACTTGTTTCGCATTAATCATACATTTTTCTCTCTTAAATATGTTTCGTTGGCGGCAGATTTGATTTTGTACAAGTTTCAATACATAAATTGACAAAAATAGTGCATATTATTATACTTATAAGTAAGTTAACTCGTGAAGGATAAGGCTGGGTTCCTGAATGGGAGTAGGCTGTTAAGCTTAGAATCCTTTGCCCCTGGGGTTAGCTTATTTTATTATGAAGTTAAATAGTTGTATTGATAAAGTATATGTGTTAAAATATCTGGCAAGAACAATCGTGTTGCAGGGTGGGCTGACCTTCCATTTTAACAGAATGGGGGTGATGCCTATGAAAAAAGGGAAACACAAAAAGAGCAGAAAAATCAAAGTTTCTTTGATGGAATTGCTAACTTTTGGAATATTCCTTTTGGCGTTGCTTACATTCGTGTTTACGTTTTGTAAGTAATTCTACATAGAAAAACCACCCATGTATACTTGGCAGTAGCAGGGTGGAATTTCTACTTTACTATTAGGTCAACCCACCTTGTGGGCGGTTGTTCTTTTATAATGCTACTATAACATGATATGTTGTTTTATTCAAGAGCAAAACTGAGCTTTTTACATTTTAGATTACTGGGAATAATTAAAAAGAGATTAAATAATCAAACGAGTAAGTTAACTCGTGAAGGATAAGGCTGGGTTCCTGAATGGGAGTAGGCTGTTAAGCTTAGAATCCTTTGCCCCTGGGGTTAGCTTATTTTATTATGAAGTTAAATAGTTGTATTGATAAAGTATATGTGTTAAAATATCTGGCAAGAACAATCGTGTTGCAGGGTGGGCTGACCTTCCATTTTAACAGAATGGGGGTGATGCCTATGAAAAAAGGGAAACACAAAAAGAGCAGAAAAATCAAAGTTTCTTTGATGGAATTGCTAACTTTTGGAATATTCCTTTTGGCGTTGCTTACATTCATTTTTACCTTTTGTAAGTAGCCATACATAGAAAAACCACCCCAAAACTTTGACGAGTAGACAGGGTGGATTTTTCTATCAGTTTATTCGGTCAACCTACTTTGTGGGCGGTTGTTCTTTTATAATGCTACTATAACATGATATGTCGTTTTATTCAAGAGCGAAACTGCGCTTTTTTCATTTTAGATCACTGGGAATAATTAAAAAGAGATTAAATAATCAGACAAGTAAGTTAACTTGTGAAGGAAAGGCTGGATTTTTGAATGGGAGTAGGCTGTTAAGTTTAGAATCCTTTGCTTCTGGGGTTAGCTTATTTTATTATGAAGTTAAATAGTTGTATTGATAAAGTATATGTGTTAGAATATCTGGCAAGAACAATCGTGTTGCAGGGTGGGCTGACCTTTTTGGAATATTCCTTTTGGCGTTGCTTACATTCATTTTTACCTTTTGTAAGTAGCCATACATAGAAAAACCACCCCAAAACTTTGACCGAGTAGCAGGGTGGAATTTCTAACTTTGTTATAGGTCAACCCACCTTGTGGGCGGTTGTTCTTTTATAATGTTACTATAACATGATATGTTATTTTGTTCAAGAGCAAAACTGTGATTTTTCATTTTATATTATTTGGAGTTGCCAGTTGCCATGAATTTCCCACTTGAAAAATGGAAGAGGGTTTACACTTATTGCCTACTTTGCTATAATCGTATGCAGAAACCAGTTACCTAATAAAAAGGCGGTGATGATATGACGGAAGGTGAAATGTTAAAATTGTCAGTGGAAGAGTTTTCAAGAATTCAACGTTACATGATGCTGGCGGAAAAAGATTCTGAGGTATATAAGGCAATGAAAGAAAGATATATTGATTTGAAGGTTATACTTTCTTCCTCAGGAGTCAATCTTACACAACTTGACAGAATTAAAGAATGAATGCAGCTATTTGAAACAGCCTTAAACAGAAAGTGTCAATCAAAGACCCCGCTGCAAGCAACGGGGTATCAAGTTTGCAACGATGCAAAGCAATAGGGTATTTGGTCTACGCCCCGACCGAAGCGGCAGTCGCCAAATACCTGCAAGCAGTCACTTGGCTCGTTGCTCACGGAAATTTTGGCATTTTCTGTTTTTTTTGTAACCTTTTCCCCCGCCCGGTTGTATTATTAGTGAAAGGCCTTTACAACTGTTACAAAGGAGCGCCCATGGAACCATGAGAGAACAAATACAGGAACTGATAAGGCAGTACCAGAACAACCTGTACGCAGTGGCATTTAGTATATGCAAAAATTCGGAAGATGCGGAGGATGTTGTTCAGGAAACCTTTATTCAGTATTACACAACAAAAAACGAATTTGAAAATGAGCAGCACATTCGTGCGTGGCTGATTCGGGTGGCAATCAATAAAGCCAAAAATGTGAACCATAGCTTTTGGAGGAAACATAAAGTTCCTTTGGAAGAATATATGGAAACACTCACTTTTGAAACACCGGAATCCAGAAATCTTTTTGAAACGGTTATGAAACTTCCTGAAAAATACAGGACTGCCATACATCTGTTTTACTATGAAGATTATGCGGTAAAGGAGATTGCCGGAATATTAAAAATCAGCGAAAGCAATGTGAAAGCCCGTCTGTCACGGGGAAGAAAGCTGCTTGGACAATCATTGAAGGAGGAATGGGACGATGACGAATAAAGAAAAATATAAAGAGGCGTTTTCGGTACTTCATGCCTCCCGGGACATTTCTTTGGAGGTAGAAAATATGGCTAATAAGAAAAGAAAATACAAAATGAACCTTGCAGTTGCGGCTGCGGCAGCATGTATTATTATCGGCGGCTCTGCCACCGCCTATGCGGCGGACGTAGGAGGAATCCAGAAGATATTCTCCGCATGGATTCGCGGTGAAAAAATAGAGGTGAGCATGAAAGATAACGGGGACGAGAATGGATATACTTTTTCCTATAACACGGACGGAACGGAAGTTACCTGGGGCGGCGGCGGTGTTTCACTTGATGCAGACGGAAATGAGGAAAAACTGTCGGCTCAGGACATTATGGATGAATACAGTGACATGCCGCAGGTAGATACGGATGATGCAGGCCGCGTTTGGATTTATTTGCAGGAACAGTCGGCAGATATCACAGATTTGTTTGACGAAAAGGGAATCTGCCGGGTGGCTGTTTCTCATGGCAATGTCACACATTATGTAAAGATTACAAGGGAGAAAGACGGTTCTTATCCCTACGAATCCAGCACTGATGTGCCAAAAGAGGGAAAGGAGCTGTATACACCCATAAATTAAGAGTACCTCTAAAGGAAAAACAGCCGGAACTTATCGGGTGAAAAGCCGGTTTTGCAAAAAAAGATTAGAATGGCTCTGTGTATGATAATATGCAGGGCTTTTTTTAGCGGCGCAAATTTTAACTCTCAGGGAAGTAAAAACAGGTGCATATTTTCTGATTAGTTTGTTGCCTGGTATGATTTTATATGATATAATCAGAAAATACAGTTATGTTTATAGTGCAGTTGAACCGTTTACCGGCGAAAGCTGTTTTTTTTGTTATACACAAGAGAAAGAGGGTCTGAAATGACTAGACAAAAACCTGTGCAAAATCAGAAAGAAGGAAATACGATATCTGGCAAACCTCCAGCAGGCTGGCTGCGAGGCGCCTCCATGGCAACGCTGCTCCTGGTTTCGGTTGTCCTGATATTGGTGATGATCCGCTTTTATTATGTGGAGCTGGACAACCAGTTGTTTGTGGAGAGAAGCAAACACCTTCAGGAAATTACGGAGAAGGTAGCCGATATTTTTGACATTACCATTGCCAGGTCATGGGACAGTGTGAATATCCTGGAGAAGTTTCTCTCTATGGAAGGGGCAAAGGCGCAGACAGAGGACGAGTTTATGCAGCGTCTGCAAGAGATGAGCCGCTTCCGCGGGGAGGACAACATCTTTCTGCTGCTGGACGATGATTTCCGATACTATGCCTCGGACGGCAGCAAGGGCTATTGGAGAGAGCTTCCCATGATTATCAAAAAACAAAGACAGACCCAGGAATTGATTACAACGCTGCCCTGCCAAAGCAGCTCCCTTACGTATCTTTGTTTTTTGAAGCAGCTTCCTGAAAAAATTGTGCTTAAGGCAAACGGCAAATCTATCGCCTATGTGATGCTGGCGGTGGATATCCACTCGGTCAATGACGGGTTTTCTGTCAACACCTTTGGAAGCAGAGATTATACATATATCGTAAATCAGAACGGACGGGCACTTTATGCCCCGGAGGGCGAAGACACCCGGTTCAAGGCATACAACATCGTCAATGCTATTGAAGGCGAGAAATTCATCCATGGCGGCACTGTGGAGGATTTGCGCACTTCCGTCCAGGGGCTGGAACCGATTGTGCTGGAATTTCGCAGCGGCGGGACTGATTATTTCGTATCCTGCCATAGCGTCGGGGACGAGGGCTGGAGCACCCTGGTGTTTGTGCCCACAAGCGTCATGGGAGACAGTGCCGATTATATGCTGGGGATTACCCGCCGCTTTTTCATTTTCATGGGAGTGCTGTTGATCCTTGACTTCTCGTTTCTGGTATTCTACCTCACCGATAACCGCAACCGCAGGCTTATGGAACAGAAAGAGGAGTCCAACCGGATGCTGAAGGAGGCGGCAGAGGAAGCACGCAGCGCCAATCGGGCCAAGAGCGAGTTTCTCTCCAATATGTCCCATGACATCCGCACTCCCATTAACGGCATTATGGGTATGACGGAAATCGCACTCAAAAACCTATCCGATGCCGCGCGGGTGGAGGATTGTCTGAACAAGGTCAGTAATTCCTCACAGCATCTTCTGTCGTTGATTAATGACGTGCTGGACATGAGCCGAATCGAGAGCGGCAAGGTTACCGTCAACTCTGCGCCCATGAACCTGACCGCCACCATAGAAGGATGTTCCTCCATTATCGATGGCCAGCTTCTGAACCGCGATGTAGAGCTGATTCGGGAATTTGGTGATTTTGAGCATCCAAATCTCATGGGAGATGAGCTGCATCTGCGCTAGATAATCATTAATATTCTGGGCAACTCGGTGAAATTTACGCCGGATGGCGGCAGGATTTTCTTCCGTGTCAGGGAAACGGGCAGTGCTGACGGCAGGGCGCATTTCCGCTTTGAAATGGAGGATACCGGAATCGGCATGAAGCCGGAGTTTTTGCAGCACATTTGGGAGCCCTTTGCGCAGGAGGATGGCGGCAGCCGGACAAACTACAAGGGAACAGGTCTTGGCATGGCCATAACCAAGAAGTTTGTGGACATGATGTGCGGAACCATCACCGTAGAGAGTCATCTTAATGAGGGAAGCAAATTCGTCGTTGAGCTTGACTTTGAAATTGACCAACATGCGCTAACAGCCGTGGAGACGCCGGAGGAAACCGAGTTTCATCAGGAATGAAGGTTATGCTGGTAGATGACATTGAGATTAACATAGAAATTGCCAAGTACATGCTGGAGGATGTGGGCGTTACCGTGACATGTGTGGAAAACGGGCAACTTGCTCTGGAGCAATTTCAAAACCATGGGGCGGGAAGCTTTGACGTGATACTGATGGATATCAAGATGCCTGTCATGAACGGGCTGGATGCGGCCAAAGCCATCCGCGCACTCAATCGTTCGGATGCCAAAACGATTCCGATTATAGCTATGACTGCCGATGCCTACGATGAGGATGTCCGCCGTGCCCGGGAGGCGGGAATGAACGGTCATCTGGCAAAGCCCATTGATATCGGACTGCTCTATCGGACGCTTGACGAACTGTACCATCGCCCAAAGGCGTAGAAATACATCAAATTAACGTTTAGGAGAAGAGTATATGGAAAAGAACAACATATTAAAAAAACTGACAGCGCTCTGTCTGTGCGCTGCAATTCTGTTTCCCATTAATGCCTGCGGCGGCAGGACGCCGGACTCGTCCGGCAGCGGTGATGATGAGGCAGCCGCTTTAAATATTCTGGAAGTCAACAACGACTATTTCCGGAATTTCACAAAGGCAGTCAGAAACAGCGTCCCCGATATGCCGCTGAATATTGAGTATTACAGCGGTTCAAATGCAACAAACTACATCAACCAAAAGCTTGCAAGCAGCGACCCGCCCGATATTGTCTATTTTAGCATTATTCCCTCCGCTGAGTTCCAGAAGGAATACCTGATGGATCTTTCAGGCTATGACTTTTTGAAAAATTATAATGTCTCTATGGTAAATCAGCGTGATGTGGACGGCGCGGTGTACCTTCTGCCTGCAAACTACTCGATTTTCTGTATGCTGTACAACAAGACGCTGTTTGAAGAGCACGGCTGGAAGGTTCCTGAAACTCACAGCGAGCTGGTTTCCCTGTGCAGGCAGATCCGCGAGGAAGAACCGGAACTTATACCCATTACCCACTCGGGCTCTATGGCGGGTACCTATTGGCGGCTGATAGGCGAGATAGCACAATGCGGTTTCCTTAGCACCCAGGATGGTATGCTCTGGCAGGAAAAATTTGTTGCGGGGGAGGCTTCCTTTGAGGAAGGCTTTGGCGACACCATAAGCAAGCTGCAGGAGTTGATTGACGCAGGCGCATTTGATATAGCGGATAAGGAAGCGAAAAACGACGATGTAACCGACAACCTTTTAAACCGCAGGGCGGCCATGTCTTTTACGATAGGTGGTTTTCCTTATATGGTGACCAATCTCAAGAACTGTCAGGACGAGATTGGCGGTTTTCCCTACTTAGGTGATACGAAAGAGCAGCAATTCCTGAATGCCTCCGTGAATAATGTGGGTATCAGTAAGAGGCTGTCCGAGCCGGGCAATGAGAAAAAGCTGGAGGCAGCCCTAAAGGTGATGGAGTATCTCTCCACCGAAGAGGGTCAAAACGCCATGCACGTGGCGGTGACCGATATTTCTCCGTTGGCGGGCAGCGTTCCTTCCGAGGAATTTCCGCCCTATAAGGATGTATGGGACGTGTTTAATTCCGGTTCGGCCGCTCCTTACATTCTCGAGGGTTACGAGGACATATGGGTAGAAGCCGGTATGTTTGTCAAGAATGAATTATTCACCAGCGGCAGTCTTGACGGGCTTTCCGGGAAGATGGACGAGCTTCATAAGCTGGCACTCAGCGAGGGCAACGCACCTGTTCATGTGGCGACAGTCCCCGAAGACTTTACCCATGCTCAGACTGTTCAGATAATGGCGGATCTTATGCTGAATGCGGGCGGCGATGTGGCTGTCGTCTCGGATGGCGGCGCAATAGGTGGAGTGCCCAACGCGAACGGCGTAAGCGGCAGGCTTTTCGCAGGTGAGCTGGACCATGATAGTTACTACACCTGCATTCCCGGCAACAGCGGAAAAACATTGGTAAAACTCACCTTGACAGGCGAGGAGCTGTTTCGCCTGCTGGAAAACGGCAGAACCATGACCTATGAAGATAAAAACGCAGTGTTTGATTACTATTGGTCAGGTATGGACGCGGTGCTGGAAAACGGCAAAATCCTGTCTGCTGTTCTCTCGGATGGCAGAACGGTTGAGAAGGACGGCGAGTACACCGTGATAATCTCTGCCGTAGACTATGACCAGGAAGCCTACCCTGGCGGAGAAGATACAGGCTCTGTCATAAAAGAAGCTTATCTGGAATTTATGACAGACAAGACACTTACCCCTCCGGAAAAGCTTTGCAGATAGGCAGGGCGCCGTCTGACTGTAAAAATGGATAGGCGCTTTTCTCTTGCCCCAGGCCAGAGTAAAAAGAGAGGATAACATGAGCATACAAAAAGAAAAATGGATGGTAATCAACAAAAAGGCAGATTTTAAAGGTATGGGCAGCAGGCATAAGATAGACCAGGTGCTGGCAAGAATTTTAAATAACCGGGAAATTTCAGAGGACAAAGACATCGAAATCTATCTTCACGGAACCCTGGAACAACTGCATTCCCCCCATTTAATGAAAGATATGGATTCTACAATTTCCATTTTACAAAAAAAAATCCGGGAGGGAAAACCCATAAGAATTATCGGGGATTATGACATTGACGGAATCCAGTCTGCCTATATTTTATTAAAGGGAATCAAACGGGTGGGAGGCGTTGTCAGTGCCGCTATTCCAGACAGAATAAAAGACGGGTACGGTATCAATGAAAACCTGATTCTTGCTGCAAAAGAGGAGGGCATGGATACCATTCTTACCTGTGATAACGGCATTTCCGCCTTAGAAGCCATCTCCTACGCAAAAAGCCTGGGAATGACCGTGCTGGTGACAGACCACCACGATATCCCCTACACAGAAGATGGGGGGGAGCGCATTTATTTAAAAAGCCAGGCGGATGCCATTATCAACCCCAAACAGCAGGAGTGCGGTTACCCCTTTTCCGGTATCTGCGGGGCTGTGGTGGCATGGAAAGTGATACAGGCTTTGTATGAGGCAGAGCATTTGCCGGAAAAAGAATATCTGGAATTTTTGGAAAATGCGGCTTTTGCCACGGTGGGGGACGTGATGGATTTGGTAGACGAGAACCGGATTATTGTAAAATACGGGATAGAGCAGATGCGGCACACCAAAAACCCCGGGTTGTCCGCACTGATGCAGCAGAAAAATATTCTGCCGGAACGGTTAAATGCCTATCACCTGGGATTTGTGTTAGGCCCCTGCATCAATGCCAGCGGCAGGCTGGATACGGCAGTTTCTTCCTTAAAATTAATGCTGGCAGAACTGCCGGAGGAGGCGGTTCCTTTAGCCGCCGCATTAAGCGGTCTTAACGAGGAGCGGAAAGCGATGACTGAGGAGGGAGTGGGAGAGGCAAAGAAGAAAATTTTAGAAAATGGCTGGGATAAAGATAAGGTAATGGTAGTTTTTCTGCCGAACCTTCATGAAAGCCTGGCAGGGATTGTGGCGGGCCGCATTCGGGAAATCTATGAAAAACCGGTGTTCGTGCTCACATTGTCGGAAGACGGTGTAAAAGGCTCCGGCAGGTCTATTGAGGCGTATTCCATGTATGAAGAACTGTGCAAATGCAGAAAATATTTTACCAGGTTTGGGGGACATCCCATGGCGGCGGGACTGAGCATGGCAAGGGAGGATGTGGAAAATTTTCGCCGGGATATCAATGGATTCTGCACATTAAATGAAGAAGATTTTATTCCCAAAATACACATTGATGTGCCCATGCCCTTATATTATGTAACGAAAGAGCTGGTGGAAGAAATAGAAATGTTAGAGCCTTTCGGAAAGGGCAATCCCAGGCCGGTTTTTGCGGATAAGGGAATAAAAGTCAGGGAAAAGAAAGTAGTGGGCAAAAACCGGAATGTTTTAAAACTTATACTGCAGGATAAATATGGTTATACATATCAGGCGGTATATTTTGGCGATGTAGAGGAAATGCTTGCGTTTTTGGAGGGCAGGGAAGAAATTTCCATTATTTATTATCCTAAGATAGACAGCTATATGGGAAGAGAAGAAGTTCAGTTTGTTGTCTCTAATTATTGCTAAAAAAGCGAGAATCATATATAATAAAAAAGTATGAAAAAACGTAACTGTTCAGGACAGCCTCAAACACTTGCTGTTTGAGGCGTAAAAACATGATTCAGGCGTGCAAAAATGCCATCGCGAAGCGATTTTCATGCATTTTTGCATTATATCTGTGAAGGTACTGAACAGATATGAAAAAACTTAAATGACAGTTCTGCGCACTTGCTGCGCAGAACGTACATGCGCCATGCCGCTTGCGGCATGTGTGCATCCTGTGCTTGTGCCCTTTTTCATGACCATTTGTGTCGAACGCGGCATGGGCACAAGTATGGAGTAAAAGCAGGAAGAATTATGTATAGGAGAATCATATGTTTAATTCAAAAAAGACCAAAGAGAATTTAGAAAAAGCCCAGGAATTGAAAAATGATTATGACAGTTTTCTTCAGACAGTAAAGGAGATGAAAACGGTTTCGGATGTGTCGTTTGCTGCTTTAGAGACAGGAAATTCCCACATTGAAAAAGGAATTGAGGATTTGACGGATACCGTGCAGGAACAAAATACGGCATGGGGACGGCTGAATGATAAGGCGGCAGCTGTATATTCCAAGACGGAAAAAGTGGCATCATCTGCAAAAAAACGCCAGGAGGGGGAAAATTCTTTAAAAAACTGCCTGGAAAAAGTAAAAAAAGCCGCCGGCTTTACGGAAGATATTAAGACAAGGTGCGGCCAGTTACAGGAACTGGAAGAAAAAAGCAGCGCCAATTGGGAGAAGCAGTTTGAGGACAACAGGTTACAGATAGAAAAAATGCAGAAAGCGGCAAATAATATGACGGTGCTTGCTTTAAATACCGCAGTGGAAGCCGGAAAACTGGGAGGCGTAGGCAAACAGTTCCTTCAGTCCATAGAGGAAGTCCGCCAATTATCCGAAGAATATGCCCAGATGCTTGGCGTGCTCTCTTCCCAGGTACAGGAGTTTCAGGAATTTGGCAATCGGGAAAAAGAACTCAGGCAGGTGATTATAACAGGTCTTTTGAAAAAAGTGGACAGTACGGGGGAATGGCAGGAGGACATTGCATCCTTAAAGCTGGATGTGCAGGAGGATGCAGCATTGACCCAGCTTTTAAGAGACCAGAAAGACGATACAAAAGCTGTGGCAGACGGTATCAGGGAAGCATGTGAAAGTTTTGAGGATATTTTATACAAACTGGAAGAAATGGGCAAAAGCAATTCGGGCAACAGGCAGGCAAAGGCGGAACTTTCGGGCCAGTATGAGAAAGTGTATGAGAAAGTGTTGAATTAGCGGTAAAGGGGGAACGTATGGTAGAAGAAAGTTTTCAATTTTTATCGTCAGACGGGAAAACACAGATTCACGGAGTGCGTTTTATGCCGGATGGAAAAAACTGGAACAAAGTGCTTCAGATTTCCCATGGAATGCAGGAGCATATACTTCGGTACAGGGAATTTGCGGAATATTTGACAAAACGGAAATTCCTTGTGGTGGGCCATGACCATTTAGGGCACGGGGATTCCGTAACATCCCAAAAGGAACTGGGATTTTTTACGGAAAAGAATCCCAGTGATACACTGATTGCAGATATGCATACGCTGCGGACTATGGTACAAAAAGAAAACGAAGGCATGCCCTATTTCATGTTAGGACACAGCATGGGTTCCTATATGCTCCGCAAATATATCACCCTCCACGGAGAAGGGCTTTCCGGTGTTATACTGGTGGGAACAGGAAGTATGCCGCAAGCAATGATGAAGCTTGGCATGGGGCTCTGCCGGATGCTGGCGCTTATTTTTGGATGGCATTTTCACAGCGCATTTGTGCGTATGCTTTCTTTTATGGGGCCTTACCGTCAGTATGACGTCAACGGAAAAGTTCTGGAGAAAAACTGGCTTACAAAAGACCTGGATATTGCAGGCAGGTATTATAAAGATGAAAAATGTAATTACCGGTTTACGGTCAACGGATATTATGGCTTAATGGAAGCGGTATATTATGACGGACGCGGGGAAAATATCAACAGGATTCCTAAGGATTTACCGGTTTTCTTTGTGTCGGGAGATAAAGACCCGGTGGGGGATATGGGAAAAGGCGTGATGAAAGTGTACCGCCAGTTTAAAAAAGCAGGTATGAGAGACCTTACCTGGAAATTATATAAAGATGACCGCCATGAAGTGCTAAACGAGGTGGACAGAAAGCAGGTTTACAGGAATATCGCTTCATGGATTTCTGCAAAGGTGAATAAATCATAAAATAAATCTTAAATTTTTCAGAATCTTTTGACATACTCTTAAATTTGTGTAAGAATAATAACGCAAATTTGTAAGCTATGCTTACGCCAAGGAGGTTTTATTATGAAAAAAAGATGGATGCGGGTATTAAGTGCCACATTAGCGGCTGCAATGGTATTCCAGTTTACGGTTTACGGAGCAGCGGCAGAACTGCCGGAGGATGCAAAGGCTAAGACACAGGAGGGAACAGACGCCGGAGCGCCGGAAGATGCAAAGACGGCAGAACCGGCAGATGCAATGCAAAATGAGCCGGAAGATACAAAGACGGCGGAACCGGAAAATGCTGATACCGGGGCGCCGGAAGATACAAAGACAGCAGAGCCGGATAATACAACGCCGGAGACTGAACAGAAAAAAGAAGATGAAAGTTCTAAGAAGGATGATGTGTCCGGCACGGTGAATACGGATACCCCGGAGGTTTCCGGTACGGTGACTGTGGAGCCCCAGGTTTCCGGTACGGTTACGGTGGAAACAGACAAAAATGATGATAATGTAGAGATTAAGAAGAGTGATAAGCCCTATCTTGCATTGGGGGAAAATCTTACCCCGGAGCAGCAGGCAACTGTGCTGTCCTTAATGGGAATAGACCAAAACAAATTAGATGACTATGATGTGGTGTACGTAAACAATACGGAGGAGCATCAGTATTTGGATTCTTATATTGACAGCAGTAAAATCGGAACAAAATCCTTATCCTCCGTTGTGATTGTGGAGAGGAAAAAGGGCAGCGGCATCAATATTTCCACCCACAATATTTCTTATTGTACGGTGGGTATGTATAAAAATGCTCTGGCAACTGCCGGAATTGAGGATGCAGATATTATTGTGGCAGCGCCTTTTGCCATTTCCGGGACAGCGGCCCTTGTGGGGATTTTTAAGGCATATAAGGAAATGACAGGCAAAGAGGTAGAAGCGGAAAGCATTGATACCGCCCTTCATGAACTTGTCCTTACAGGTGATTTGGAGGATATAACCGGGGCAGATTCCGACGAAGTGGAGGCGTTGATTGCCTATGTAAAACAGGCGGTGGTGGAACATGATATCAGTGATGAAGGGGAAGTACGGGAAGCCATTGCGGAGGGATGCGAGAAGTTTAATGTAACCCTGTCCGAGGAACAGATTAACCAGATTGTGGATTTAATGCTTAAGATAAGCGAATTGGATTTGGATATTGACAGCCTGTTAAATTCTGCCCAGTCTATTTATGATAAAATTGCAAACGGCGAGGATGCCGACGGCTTTTTTGCAAAGATTGGGAATTGGTTCAGTAATTTGTTTGATAAATTGATGGGGATTTTTGGATAACATACAACAGCTAACAGGATAAAGCACAATATAAAGGTGGAGGTAAAATAAATGAGTGCCAGGACAACTATATTGATTGCGGAAGATGTGGAAATCAACCGCGTGATTTTAAAGGAGATGTTTAAGGAACAATTTAAGGTGGCAGAGGCAGAGAATGGGCAGGTTGCTATTGAGTACCTGGAAAATTCCGGGAAGCAGGTGGCATGTATTCTTCTGGATTTAAATATGCCTGTGAAAACCGGCTTCGACGTAATGGTGTACATGAAGGAGCAGGGTATGATGGAGCAAATTCCCATTATCCTTATCACGGGGGACGATTCCAAGGAGACAGAGGAAATGGCATATAATTTCGGCGCTTCCGATATTATTTATAAACCTTATATTGAGCGGGTGGTTATGCGCCGTGTAAAGAACGTGATAGACTTATATGCCCATAAAAACCGTATGGAAGAACTGGTGAGAGAGAAGACATTACAGGTACAGGAACAGTCCCGGATGCTTAAAGAGACAAATGAGATGATTTTGGACGGCCTTGGACGCATTGCAGGTTACAAGGCTGACGAATCAAAAGAGCATACAAAACGAATTAAGAAATTTACCCGCATTATGCTGGATAATGCGGCAGAGAGCCACCCGGAACTTGAACTGAACGAGGAAGAGATTGATATGATTGTCCGGGCCAGCGCATTGCATGATATTGGAAAATTAGGAATACCGGACAGTATTCTGACAAAATACGGACAGCTTACGCCGGAGGAGGAGAAGCTGTTACAGTCCCATACTACCATTGGATGTGAAATCTTAGATGACTTTAACCTGATGGGCAATCAGCAGTTTTACCAGTACTGTTACGATATCTGCAGACACCATCATGAAAGATGGGACGGAAAAGGATATCCTGATAAATTATCCGGGGATGAGATTTCCCCCACAGTGCAGATTATCTCTCTTGTGGACGCTTACGAGGAACTTGTGGCAGAGCGGGCATACAGTACCCCATATACCCATGATTTGGCGGTGGAGTCTATTTTAAACGGGGAGCAGGGAGCCTTTTCTCCCCTGGCGTTGGAGTGTCTGGAATTGTCCAGCGAAGAATTCAGGAAGTTGGTAGAATTTTCGGATAAGATTAGTCTTTTGTAATGAAGAGGGTAGTTATGAGCAATAAAGTTTTGATTGTAGATGATGTAGAGATAAACCGGGAGATACTGGCAAAGATACTGGAAAAAGAATATGATGTGTTTCAGGCGGGGAGCGGCAATGCGGCTTTGGATATTATGGAAGAGCATCATGAAGATATTGTTGCCATACTCTTAGACCTTATTATGCCTGAAATGGATGGATTTGCCTTTATGGATGAACTGAAAAAAAGAGGATATATGGGGAAAATCCCCATATTGATTATCAGTGTTGAGACTTCCGTGGAGGTAGAAACCAGGTGTTTTGAATACGGCGTATCTGATTTTATCCATAAGCCCTTTGATTACGGGGTAGTAAAAAGAAGAGTGGATAATATTGTGGAACTGTTTTTGTACCGGTGGGAATTGGAGACAAAAGTAGGGAAACAGACGGAGATGATTCGCAGGCAGTTCGAGCTTCTGCAAAAGCAGGCGGATAAACTGCAGAAGAGCAATGTGCGGATTATTGAAGTTTTAGGTACAGTGGTGGAGGAAAGAAACTTAGAGAGCGGAGAACATATTAAAAGGGTGAAGGGATTTACAAAAATTCTTGCAAAACAGATGCAGGAAGATTATCCCGAATATGGACTGAATGATGATAGTGTGAATATGATTGCACTGGCAAGCGTGCTTCATGATGTGGGAAAGATTTCCATTCCCGACGGCATTCTTTTAAAAGAGGGCAGACTTACATCCAACGAATTTGAATATATGAAGACCCACACCACAAGAGGATGTGAGATTCTCCAGCATATTACGGGTGTGTGGGATGATGATTTTGGCAAATTGTGTTACGATATCTGCCGCCACCACCATGAGCGGTACAATGGAAAAGGATATCCTGACGGGCTTTCGGGGGATGAAATTCCCATATCCGCCCAGCTTGTCTCTATTGCAGACGTGTATGATGCCTTAGTCAGTGAGCGGGTGTATAAGCCAGCTTTTTCCAAAGAAGAGGCATTCCACATGATTATGAACGGGGAATGCGGGGTGTTCTCCCCAAAACTTTTAGACTGCTTTCAGAAGGCTAAGGGTAAATTTGAGGAACTGGCGGATTCTTTCAATTAAAATATATAAAAAAGAACCTGTTTTTCGCAGGTTCTTTTTTGGTCAAAGTATTTGAAACAGTTACTTCCTGGTTAAATTTGTAAAAGGAGTCTTCCGCAATACATACTGTTTTAAAAACTCTTCATATGAACAGGGTTTTCCGTAATAGTACCCCTGTATAAAATCAGGAGAGAGGTCAAGTACCATGGATAATTCCTGGACTGTTTCCACGCCCTCCACGCACATGTGGAGATTCATGCTGTGAATCATGCCGCTCATAAGGGACAAAAGTTTATATTCGTATTCATTATTTAATGCCTGGGTGGTAAGGGTTCTGTCAATTTTAATAATGTCCGGTTTTAGATTGTAAAGGTAATGGAAATTGGAATATCCCGTGCCAAAGTCATCTAAAGCCAGCCGGACGCCTTTTTCCCGCATACATTCCCACAGTTTGGCAAAACGGATATCGGAATCTAAAACACCGCTTTCCGTTAATTCCAGCACAACGCTGGAAGGGGAAATGCCATAGCTTGTAATGGCGGAAGCAATCTCCTCAATAATGTTGCTTTTCATAATCTGTATGTAGGAAACATTAATATTAATACGAAAATCAGGAATGTATTCCTGAATGTTTTTACATGCTTTAAGGGCTTCATGGAGAATCCATCGTCCCGCCGGAATGATAAGTCCGGTTTCCTCTAAAATAGGGATAAATTCTCCGGGAGAAATCATGCCAAATTCATCACAGCGAAAGCGCATCAGGGATTCCGCACCGTGGAGCACACCTGTTTCCGCGTCAATGAGAGGCTGGAAATAGGCTTCAAAACCTTCAAAGTTATGGAAGACGGATTGCTGCAGGATTTTGGCCAGTTTCTTTGCCCGCAGAAAATGACTGTAATCTTCCGGGTTAAATACATAACAGCGGTTTTTACCGCAGCGCTTTGCTTCCTGAAGGGCAAACTCCGAAAGTTTCATTATATCCGAGTAGGTGTATTTCATATCCGGCTCATAGGTTAAAATGCCGGCGGAGATCGTGTAGGAAGCCTCATACTGGTTCTCCTCCACAAAGGAGTTGATGGAAGCCCGTATTTTATTATAAAGGGCAATGCCCTCTTCTTTGCTGCCGCAGCCGCCTGTCACCACAAATTCATCGGCAACCACCCGGTAGAGGCGCTGTCCGGGGTTTATGCACCCTGAGATACATTCTGCCGTTTTCTTAAGAATCATATCTCCGTATTCCATCCCCAGTTTTTCGTTAATTTCCTTAAAATCATCCAGACCGAAGCGGATTAACATGCCGGATGTATCAATGATGCTGCGCAAGTGCTGCTGAAGGCTGGATTCGCTGAGCAGGCCGCTGATATTGTCGGCTTTCTGCCGGAGGCCGATTTCGTTGACGCAGCCAATCATATAAAGCCCCCTGTCTTTGTCATCCTGAACAACATAACCCCGGGAATTAATCCAGATGGGCCTTCCATTCTTGTCCATCCATCGGTAATCCAGATTGTGGATTTCTTTTTTCCCGGAAAGAAGGGCGTCTAAGTCCTGCTTTAGTTCTTCCAGGTCATTTGGGTATACAAAGCGTGCCAGGGTATTTAATACATCATGGAATTTATTGGAGGGCAGGGAAAACCGTTCTATTGCACCAGGGGAAATATAATAGAAATCATTTATAAAGTCATAAATAAATAAATAATCATCCATACTGGTATGCAGTAAATCAATCACTTTACAGAACTGCTGAACAGAAATTTCTTCATAAATATGTCCATGATATTTCATAATATTCCTCCTGCACTTATAGAGTGCTTTACAAGATAATTTATATTATAGTGGAAAATGCCAAATTTTGCAATCATTCTCCGGGTAAAAATTTCCTTATGCATAAAGCAGGCTGAAAGGTAAAATAATATATCATGATTTCATAACAGAAAGGAAATTCTATGTTTTATGTCCTGGGAGAGAAGGGAATTGAAATTGTCCAGTTAAGCCAGTGGGAAAAGAGCAGCAAAGGAATCGGAATATTCGACCCGGAAAGCTGGGGCCGGGAGTTAAATTTGAAAGGGGAATTTTCCATTACCCAGAAACCGGAGAATATATTTTTCTGTAAAATAGAGAATTATTCAGATTATTTTTATTGTACATTTCATATTCCGGTAAAAAAGAAGGCAAAAAGGAATTATGTTTTTGCCCTTTATATTTTATCGGGAAAATTAATTTTTGTGGACGAAGAAGATACTGTGTGGGAGGCCATAGAAAAAATAAGAAAACGTCATGCAGGCAGGGAATATTCCACAGATAAATTTCTTGCGGAATTTCTCATGTTCTTTATTGAGGAGGATACCCTTTATCTGTCGGAATTAGAGCGTATTATTGCAGATATGGAAGAGATGGTCCTGCGGAAAGATACGGAAAATTTTAATTATGAAATGCTGGGATTAAAAAAAGAAATTTCTCGTTTTTACTGTTATTACGGGCAGATGATTAATCTGGCGGAATCTTTGTGTGAAAGCGATGCGGATTTTATAAATGTAGAAGATGACAAAGGATACCAGTTGTTTATGGAGCGGTGCCAGAGGCTGCAGCAGCAGATTCAGGTACTGCGGGAATATGCCATGCAGGTACAGGATGTGTATCAGGCAGAAATTGAAATCCGGCAAAACAGTATTATGAAGCTTCTTACCATTGTCACCACTATTTTTCTGCCCCTGACTTTGATTGCCGGATGGTACGGCATGAACTTTGAGCATATGCCGGAATTAAAATGGGTGTACAGCTATCCGGTGGTGATTGGAGTGAGCATA
>CANRJF010000067.1 GCA_947630855.1 uncultured Lachnospiraceae bacterium | reverse complement strand
ATTTTGTTAGGTGAAACAACAATCCAAAACTTTTAGAGGAGGAAAAAAAGAATGAAGAAACGTTATGTAAAATTACTTGCGCTGTCTTTGGCTGCGGCAGTTACAGTGACTTCTGCGCCAATGACAGGGTTTGCATCAAGTACTGATACTGGTACGCAGCAGGATAGTGGTGGTGCTGGCGATAGCGGAAGCGCTGGCGGCAGTGGACAAGACAGTACAGAACCAGACGCCCAGAAGACAGAAGTAGCTGCTGGTGATGTTAAAATGCCTAAAGACCTGAAAGGGGATTTAAAAACGAATGGTGTTACTTATGGTGAAGTACGTGCTTTAGATGCAAGCACTGAGTTGGAATTTGAAACCGATGAATCTGCCAGCGATAAGGGCACTTATAAGGTTGTGACCACAGGCAACGCTGGTGATACTTCTACTGTAAAGGTGCGTTTCTATTTAGATACGACAAATTATAAAGTGAGAACAGGTGAAGAAAGCCAGTGGACAACGGATGATACAGGAACTTATAAAGAAACAGCGGATATACAGGCAAAAGTAAATAAAATGGAAGTGCAACAAGCTGACATTCCCGCAAACGTTGAACTGGAAGACGCCGATATAGAAAAATTATTATACGGTGTAACGCCTGCTGAGTTAACAATAAAAAACGCTGATTATAAAGTAGGTGACGTTACAGTAGGAACTTTTGAGTGGGTTAATGATAATGGTGAAACGTCAAAATTATTACGCTTAGGTTCTCAGACTATAACAGCAAAATTAGGAAGCCTGAATACGACAAACTGCAGGATTGTGGATAATGAGGGAAATGAGGTTACTGGAGATATTACAGCCACTTGTGAATGCGCAATTCCTAATCCTGTTGTCTTAGCAGAAATCACCGGAAATCCTCAGGCAGCAATGAGTACAGCAAATGTGTTGACAGCCGCAGGTTCTGTAACAGGACTGAATAATACGGTAAACGCTAAAGTAGAATATACGTATCAGTGGCAGAAAAAGGGAGCTGACGGAAAATTTGCAGATATCGCTGGTGAAGAGAGTGAAACTTTTGACGCCCAGTCTGCTGACCCGGGAAAGGCAGAGTATCGGTGTGTTGTTACAGCTAAAGTTAATGCCGAAAGTGCCAATGCTTATGAGGCTTTAAATACTTACTGGACAGACAGTGCAAATGCAACAGTAGAGACAGAACCTTTTGAGGTAACTATCACGGGCATGACTACTTCAGGCTTGTCTTCCGATGTTACAAAGGATTACGGAAGCCTGACAGAAGAGGATGTACTTTCCGTAACCGCAGCAGCAGGAACCGGTTATACGGTAAGCGATTATTCCTGGTATTATACAAGAGAGGGAGAAGGCGGAGTCGAAGAAAAGGTTGCTGATTTAACACCAACAGATGAACAATTAACAGAATATGCTTCAAGCGGCAAGGCAGAAATTTCCATTCCCACAGATTTAAACGCAGGAACCTATAAATTCTACTGTGAGGCAAATTCTGCAAAAGATGATGATGCCACAAAAACAGATTCCATCACTTCCGAAGCAGTGACTGTTACCGTAAATCCAAAGAGTGTAACATTAGCCGCGCCCACAGCCGGAGATATTGAATACGGCGATAAATTAAGCCAGTCGGCCCTTACAGATGCAGAGACAAATGCAGACGAAATTCTTGCAGGTGATGCCTATGCATGGACATGGGCTGAGGCGGATAAAGATTCTTATCCCGTTGCCGGAACTATTTCCTATACGGCGCAGTTGGCATTTACGGATGAGGCGGATGCGGAGAATTACAGCTTTAGCGGTTCAAATCAGGCAACAGTAAACGTAGAGGTTAGCAAGGCGGCTCTTATCATCAAAGGCCAGGATGTAACAGTTGTCCAGGGCGATGAACTGCCGGAGGCAGCCTATGAAGCAGTGCCTTCAGAAAAAGTTGCAGCAGCAGAAGGTTTATGGAATCAGGAGGATGTACTTGACGGCGTTGAAATTGCGGCAGCTTATGAAGAAGGAGCATCTTCAGAACAACCCGGCACGGCATCAATTATTGTCACTGCAACGAAAGACGGCGTTACCCAGACCAGCAGCGAAGACGGCGATAAAATTACGCTGGACAATTATGAAGTCACTGTAATAGACGGTACTCTTACTGTTACGGAAAAGACTGTTACACCGCCGGAAGATGACAATAATAATAATAACGACAACAATAACAATAACGAGAATAACAACAATAATAATAATAACAACCAGAATAACCAGAACAATAACAATCAGAACAACAGCCAGCAGACAGTCCAGGCAGAAGCCCAGAGCGTATCTTTATTCTACAAAGGGACAGATGTAAACGGCAAAACACTGGCACTGAAAAAAGGTTCAAAATACAACTTTACCGCAGAAGTGCTTCCTGCCGCAGCAGTAAATAAGCAGGTAACATGGGCTACATCTAACGAAAAAGTTGCAACAGTGGACGCAAACGGCCAGGTAAAGGGTAAAAAACCGGGAAAAGCCACAATCACTGTAACAACAGCAAACGGCAAGAGCGCTTCCTTTAAGGTAAAAGTTCAGAAAGGTGTCGTAAAAGTTAAGAAAGTAAAAATCACTGCCGAGACAAAGAAGATTGCCAAGGGGCAGAAATTACAACTTACCGCAGTTGTAACTCCTGCAACGGCAAAGAACACAAAACTCACCTGGAAATCCTCCAACACAAAGGTTGCAACGGTAAATTCCAAGGGTGTGGTAAAGGCAAAGAAAAAAGGTAAAGTAACCATTACGGCAACATCAAAAGACGGTACAAACAAAAAAGCGTCTATAAAAATTACCGTAAAATAAAACAAGGTCATACAGATGCTGCATATTGGAGTATTGGCATATGACATAAGCAGCAGATTGTTTTTCTCATGGGCCGGTGTGTAATGCACCGGCCTTTTCCCATTTTGTTTTCCAGATAAAGCAGAGATGTGTTGCTGATATAGAAACTAAAATGTGAAATTATTCAAAGGATAGTCAATGAAATATTGACCATCCTGTTTGTTTTGCGTATAATAAGAATGTGTAACGGATACATGTTTTAATTGGAGGTACTTGAGATGGTAAACATGAATGAGATTATCAGTAATAATATCATGAATATTATGAAGCAGAACGGAATGAAGCAGATTGAACTGGCTGGTTATCTCGGGGTGTCTAAGCAAGTCATAAGTAAAATGCTTAGTGGAGTTAGAATAATCAATGCAGTTGAACTGCAGAAGATTGCAGAATTTCTTAACGTTTCAATGGAAAGTCTGGTTAAGATTCCACAGGTTATATCGGAGACTAATGCCGTAAAAGTATTTATGGGAAAGGTGGAATCTCCGGAAGCAAAAGAAGGGCTTAAAATTGCAGATGAGATTGCAAATCTGATATGCTTTTATGCACGTACCCGCGAGAATGCTGAAGAAATGATGCAGTCATGGGAGGCGTAAATTTATGTGCAGAGTTTTGGATAACAGTCTTTTCAAAAAAGACAGAAAAAAATATGCAAAGATAAGTGAATGTGTGACAAGTTTTAATTCACTTTATAATAAGAATAATATTATCCAGGATGATATTTTTAATATATTGGAGAATTATGCGGCTCGTCATGATATGCCCTTCGATTTGCTGCGATATCCAATAGCAGATGTTGAATTGTGTGCTTGTACTTTTATCCGTCAAGGACGCATGTTTGTGATGGTTAATTCAGCATTGCCAATATCAAAACAGATATTTGCAGCAGCTCACGAGTTATATCATATCTATTGCTATTTTGAAAAAAATGACCCTGTACTATTGCAATCGGGTTCAATTCTTGAATCTGATGTTATTGATGATGAAGCAAAAGAGATAGAAGATATGGAAGCAAATGCTTTTGCCGCACTTTTATTAGCACCAAAGGAGCGCCTTGAAGAGCAGTCAGATGTTTATAATTTATCATATAAGAATATTTCCGTGCAGGTTGTTCTTAAAATAATGGATATTTTTGCTATTCCATATAAGGCTGCTGTATTACGGCTCTTTGAAGAAGATAAAATAGACATAAAAACAGCGAAAAAACTTTTGCAGACAGACGAAGCAGAAATAAGCAAACAGATTCGGCTTACAGGAAAGGCTGCAAGATGGCAGGAAATGTCAAAGAATCTGATTAGATTTGGAAGTTTGTCAGAGCAGATGTACAATGTTGAACAGCAGGAAGCCGCTCGTTATGAGCGGTTAGAAAGTGATAAGGCCAGATTGAATAAAATTATGCAAGAATTAAGAAAACAGTGAGGCATGTCTATGGAGGAAAATATGAATTCAAGAATCAATATGGAAGCTGCCAAGAAGCAGTTTGAAAATTATCTGTCATCCTACAATAAAAATGACCCTAAAATTAATTTGAAGATCACCCATACTTACCGGGTAATGGATATCTGCCGTCTGCTGGCGGATTCCATAGGCCTTTCCCCGGAAAAAACAGATTTGGCGGCGCTTATCGGACTGCTTCATGATATTGGAAGATTTGAGCAGCTTCGCCTCACAAACAGTTTTGATGATTCTGTAATTCCCCATGCAAAATGCAGTCTTATGGTACTCTTTGACCAGAAACATCTCAGGGATTTTATCAAGATAGAAGACTATGATACGGTTATTTACGAAAGTATAAAAAATCACGGCGTTTTTCGGGTGGAGGAAGGTTTGACCGGGGATGTGCTGCTTTATACAAAACTGATTCGAGATGGGGACAAGCTGGATAATTTTCATACGAAACTGATTGAGAGCATGAAGACTATGCTGGATGTAAGCATGGAGGAACTTTCGGAGGAAAGGGTTTCGGATTATGCCTTTGAGACATTTATGGATTCACGCCCCTTGGAAAATGCAAAGAGGGAAACGCATCTTGATATGTGGGTGTCTTATATTGGGTATATATTTGATTTAAATCTGCCTCAGAGTTTTCGTTATGTAAAAGAGCATAATTATGTAAACCGTCTGGTGGACAGGATTCATTATAAAAATCCTCAGGCAGAAGAGAGAATGGAGAAAATGCGCAGTTTAATGCTTGATTTTGTGGAGAAAAAGATAATTGAGCATTAATTTCTTGTATTAACAAGAGTCTTTGAGTATACTAAGGTTAAAGACAGAGGAAAAAAGAGGTGATTTGTATGAGTCCGGCACAGCAGATTTTAGATTATCGTAAAGAAATTGACGACAACCAGAAACAGGTACGAGAGATGGTAATGGAAAGTTACCGTGACATTGCAGAAGGAAAAGGTCGTGACTATAACGAATTCTTTAATGAATTAGAGAAAAGGTATTCTGATGTTAGAGTATAAAGTAATTACCTTACCGTTAGCAGAAAAGGATATTGCAGAACAGACGGACTATATCGCGTTTGAATTAAAGGCTCCGGAGACTGCAATGAACATGGTAAGAGGGTTCAGGAAGACGATAAATAATCTTAGTATATTTCCACAGAGCCATGAATTAGACGAAGATGAAGAGCTGGCAAAGTATGGAATCAGAAAGACATATTATAAAAACTATAAAATATATTTTTTGATTGACGAACCAGAACAGACAGTTTACATACTTAGGGTTTTTCATATGCTGGTTGACAGCAGGGAAAAGATATTAAGGATTTTTCAAAGTTGATGATGCTTCAGTTTTGGCGGCAATTGTAACATTATTGGTATCAGATCAGGCACAAAATACATAGAAAAGAATAATTCCGGCAAATCAGGAGATAGTAATATTCCAAAAGACGTAAATGACAGGAAAAGGAGCGGAATATGACTACACTGAAAGAATTATACAAAAAGATTGCAGAGCAGGAATTAGAAAGGGGCAGGGACATTACGGAAAAAGATGAGGACAAATCCTTGGACTGCCTTCTTCATCCCAAAAAGTATGCCCCGGTAATCCACACAGGAGAATGCGGCGACTGCGGGGAAGAGAGCGCCTGCGTAAAAAGCTGTGAATTTGGCGCCATTGAAAAAACGGCAGAGGGAAAAGTCCTGATTCATCCCAATGCATGCGTGGGATGCGGTGTCTGCGTGGATGCCTGTAAACTGGGAAATATCAAGGAAAACAGAGAAGTTTATCCTGTGTTAAAGGCATTGGAAGAAGGAAAGCAGCCGGTGTATGCGTTGATTGCCCCGGCTTTTACGGGACAGTTCGGCAGAAAGGCAACGCCGGGACGGTTGAGAAATGCCTTTAAGGCGCTGGGATTTACAGGCATGGTGGAAGTCGCTGTTTTTGCCGATATCCTCACATTAAAAGAGGCATTGGAATTTAACAGTCATGTAAACAAACAGGGGGATTTCCAGCTTACAAGCTGCTGCTGTCCCATCTGGATTTCCATGATACGCAGCGTCTACAAAGAATTGGTTCCCCATGTCCCCGGCGCAGTATCCCCAATGATTGCGGCAGGGAGGGTTGTAAAAAAACTCCATCCTGATGCGGTGACTGTTTTCATCGGGCCATGTATGGCAAAAAAGAAAGAGGCAAAAGAGCAGGATATAAAAGATGCCGTTGACTATGTGTTGACGTTTCAGGAGATGGGGGAGGTTTTTGAAATCGCAGATTTAAACGTGGAGACCTTAGAGGAAGATGAAAAAGAGCATTCCTCAAAGGCGGGGAGGATTTACGCCAGAACCGGGGGAGTGAGCCAGGCGGTAAAAGAAACGGTAAACCAGTTAGCCCCGGATAAATCCATAAAAGTTGCGGCAGAAACGGCAGACGGGGTGCCGGACTGTAAAAAATTAATTGAGAGAATAAAAAACGGGGAGACAGACGCTAACTTTTTTGAGGGAATGGGATGCAAAGGAGGATGCGTAGGAGGCCCCAAGGCGGTGATTCCCAGAGAAGAAGGAAGGGCAGGCGTGGAAGAGTACGGGGAGATGGCAGAGTATAAAACCCCTTTGGAAAATCCTTTTGTGCGGGAAATTTTAGAGAGGTTAGGTTTTAAAAATATTATGGATTTTGTGAAAAACAGCGATTTGCTCATTCGGGAATTTTAACGAAGGCAGAACATGCAGGTAATGGTTTGATTTTGGGCTTTGCAGGAAATGCAAAGCCCATATCATTTTACGGATATATAAAAGAAACAGGCGTTACCATTCATGGGCTAACCGCTCACTGGCTGAGCGGTAGGCCCATGAACATGATTCAACAGGCAATATTTGAAAGTAAAATAGCAAGATTTAAGTTGTCACAGGAAATCCGTGTATGTATAATTATTGGTAGCTGTTTAGGACAGCCTCAAACACTTGCTGTTTGAGGCGTAAGAATATGATTCAGGCGTGCAAAAATGCCATCGCGAAGCGATTTTTATGCATTTTTGCATCGTATCTGTGAAGGTACTGAACAGATACGATGTATTGGAATTGATTGTTAGGACAGCCTCAAACACTTATAGAGAGGTTAAATATCCGCGCCGGCGCATCTGCCTGGCTTGCTGCTTGCGGGGATAAAGGTTGGGTGTAAAGAAAGATATGAGAAAGAAAAAATTATGGATAGCTGTTATAGTGACAGTTCTTCTGCTGGCAGTGACGGCAGGGGCAGGATTTTATCTCTACACAAAAGATTATTATCATGCAAAGACACAGGAGTGCCCCCCTGGGGAGGAAACGGAAGATTATCTGGTTTACGGGGATAAGGAGAGCCCCTGCGGCATCATTTTCTATCCGGGAGCCAAGGTGGAGGAGCGGGCGTACGGTCAAATACTTTCCCGGCTTTCTGAAAATGGAATCTGCTGTGTGGCAGTGAAAATGCCTTATCATCTGGCGGTACTTCGAAAGGATGCGGCGAAGCAGGTGATAGAAGAAATTCCCGGAGTAAAGCGCTGGTATATTGGCGGACATTCTCTGGGCGGGGCAATGGCTGCGGATTTTGCAGCCGAACAGGGGCAGGACTTTGGCGGGGTAATTCTTCTTGCGGCTTATCCCACAAAAGAAATGGGCAGTATTCCGGTATTGTCAGTTTACGGTGACAGAGACGGCGTTTTAAACCGTAAGAAGTACAGGGAATCATTAGACTATGCAGAAGATTTGACGGAGCATGTTATAGAAGGCGGAAATCATGCAGGCTTTGGAGATTATGGGGAGCAGAAAGGGGATAATGCCCTGGAAGTGCCAGAGGAGGAACAGTGGCAGGAGACAGTAAGGATTATCCTGGATTTTTTGAGGGAAACAAAAGGGCTAAAGGAATCTTGCGATCAGGCATATTTGTTTCAGGCGGAAACGGAGAGGGCAGAAGACCCTGAGTGGCCGATTGTGGTATGTACCGACTTTAATATTGATATTGTTTTTCCAATGGAAGACATTTACTGTGTTTATACAGGGGAAGAATACCGTTATCTGACCAGAGAGGGGGAGGAACTGACAAGAGATACTTATACGAAAGCATTCCCATTTAATGAGGGACTTGCCTGCGTTTGCAAAGATGGAAAATTTGGTTACATTGACCTGGAAGGTGAGACGGCGCTTCCTTTTGTGTATGATGATGCGGAATATTTTAAAGATGGGTTTGCAAGGATTGTAAAAGACAGTAAACAGGGGATTATTGATTACACGGGACGGAAAATTGTAAAACCGGAATATATAGAAATAGAGAGAGTGCAGTCCTGTTTCCTGGCGCAGAAAAATGAGGGGTATGACGTGTTTGATTTAGAAGGGAATCTATTGTCAGAGCAGGAGTTTACAGATGCGTATATAGGGGCCATCAATGATGAAAAAGTTGTTCTGCACAATCAAGAACAGGATACGTCAGGAATTATATGCCAGGGAAAAGTATATGCATTTGATAAAAACTATTCATTCCGGGAAGTGATACCGGAGCAGAAACTTTGCATTGCACAGGAAAATGGAGCATATGGGGTGATTGATTTTCAGGGGGAAGCAATAATACCTTTTTCTTATAAGGATATTTCTTATTGCAAAGCAGGAAATGTGTTTATTGTCCAGAACGAGGACAATAAGACAGGCGTGCTGGATGGCAGTGATTTTAGTTTCTGGCGTGTGCCATGCAGTTATGATTCCATCCGTTCCCTGGATGATGGGCAGGAAGTGCTGGAGGTAAAAATCGGAGAAAAATATGGTCTTATTAATCTGTATGGTGATATTCTTCTTCCGGTTTCCTATGACCGTATAGATGTATTTGAAAATGGTGCATATTGGACCAGGAAAGGCGATGTAAGCCGGCTGTATGACAAAGGCGGGGCGTTATTAAAGCAGGGGAGTTACAGCTATATTGATTATAATGATAGCTGTTATGAAGTGCATAATAATGATGAGGATAAATCCGCTACTGGTTATTTAAATGCCAGAGGCGAGACGGTTTTACCTGCATTGGATTATTGTACCCATTATAATTATACTTGTCCGGGTACTGAGATTTTATATGATAATGATTATGTTAATGTTAAGGATTGCTGTGCCATAATACAGACCCGGAATGTGGAAAAAGAGGAGCTGCCGGACTGCCTGTTTTACAACAACATTACTCCCAGGGCTTTTCCATTCTGGAAGTTCCTAAAAGACGGTTCCTTTGTGGCAGACAGCAGGGGGGACAGAAATACGGTATATTTTCCAGAATGGGACGGTTATAAGACTGTTTATAAGTTTTATGATTTTTCCCACACCGGCAGTCCAATTTTATATGCATCCGGCAGCCCATATGATTCCAAAGAAACAAGCGGCGGCTTTTTCGCACTGGACGGGGGGGAGGTTGTATGCCTGCTTTCTGCTTTTGAGTGTAGCGGCACGTTGGGGGGAGATTATCTGGGACTCTGGTATGACAAGGAGGAAGGGAAAATGTTGTTTGGAAAATCCGGTTATGTGGGTTCTCTGGCACAGTATGACAGTTATAGTGAAGTTTATGATTATGATGGGTCTGGGGCATCTTTTCAGAAATACTCCAGGCTGGAGAAGGGAGGGACGGCTGTTGACAGTGAATTTTATCTGGATGGAGAACCTGTTACGCTGACAGAGTATCTTGAAAGGACAGAGTATTGCGAAAAACGGTATAAGTGGATATCCCTGCCAAAGTAATTAACATAGTACTATGTTGCTATATGAAGGTGATTTATTCCTGCGGGCAACGAGCCAAGTGACTGCTTGCAGAAGGGTATTTGATTAAAAAATGAGGTGTAAGAATGAATTACAAAATTAATAAACAACCCGCTTAATGGAGGATTAATAGAAGCGAGTGCATATGATCATGAGACCCTTCATAATATAGTTATCTTTTTTGGAAAGTCCAAATATCCGTTACCAACGACGAAATGTGCCTTTTCCGGTACATTACTTTTTGATGGGCAGCCATGGCAGGAAATCGTCTTAAAAGAGGGATATGGTGGAGTACATCGATTTGAGAATTGTAATATTTGTTATGCCAGAGAAAGGGAGATTAAAGTGGAAATAAAACAGGAGTTTTTTCAAAAGCTATTAGAATGTAAATGGCTTGAAAATTGTGGAAGTGACATAGATGTGAACTATGATTTCAAAACAATGCTGGTGACGAAAGAAGAGGCGGAAAAAAGAATTGTCTCAATAAAGTGGCAGAATACATGGTTGGATGCCGAAAATGATCTTACAGGATATTTGTTTATAAATCATCGTGATAAGTATAATCAGATATGGAACAAGCAGGTGGAGAAGATTCATGAAGAATATTATCCACAAATAGAAAAATTCATTAGAACAAAAGCCATAGAAAAGGGATTATCAGAGGAAGTGTGTAAAAACGTAAAAAGGAATTTTATTAGCATTATGATGAATCATTTTTATTCGGAATATTTTGAATCTGAATTTTTGAAAAAGTTATTAATAATATATCTTTCAGGGCATATTCCATGTGGAATTACAGGGAATCGAGAGACAGGTACTATTATGGTTTACTAAAAATAGTGGAACAGGGAGGACATGGGATATAATTGCAGATACAAAAAAAGAGAAGGAGAGAACAATGTTTAAATTAGGAAAATCAGAATTCAAGATTAAAAACGCAGATTTACACGCTGCATTTACAACATGGGATGATGAGGAAATAGAATTTGTATGGTGTATAGATATCGAGATGGAAGAAGGGAAACTTATTCTGGATGATGAAGAGGATGAGGGTGAGGGCAATTTTGAGGATGATTATGAGGATATAGTTAGTCCTAGTCTGTACCACGAAAATGGCTTTCGGATAGATGATGTGCATTCATGGAAGGAATTAGAAGGTGTTATATTGGAGTGGGAAGATAGAGAAAATGATAACGGCGAAGATGCCGGATATATCTATACATTTGAACATGATGCGATAACTGAAGGTAAGATAGAATTTTTAAAGAGAAATGGTAACAAATATTTAGTAAGATGGTCTGGTATGGTGGAAGATGAAATTCCGTTTGAATTTGAAGGAGAATTGAATTTTTCTGGAATATTAGTGGATAGTGCATCGATCTCAAATCAAGAGGAATTAAAGTCAGCAATGATGCAGTTTATTGATATGGAAGAGTTTAAGTGTGTGTCGGAGAGTAGTTATGACAAAGATGATGGAGAACGACACAATACATGGAGATGTGTACCAAAAGATGCAAACTGGGAAGTTATGAATAATATAATTTCAAATTCTGATATAAAGGTTACAGAAGAAAAAGTAAACGAATTGTTAAATAAATTAAAAGTACAATTTCCAGAAGAAATAGTAAGTTTTTATGGTATGTATAACGGAGGCGAACCATCAAAATACATATTTACAGATAAAGATGGGGATGAGTATATAATCCAATCTTTTATACCAATTTTGTCAAATACAAAAAAGGATATAGTTCAGTTGACTCAGGATTTCAGAAACGACAGAGTAATAGAAAAATGGTTTATTCCCTTAGCTTATGAAGCAGGCGGACATATATTTGGCGTAAGTGTACGAAGTAAAGATTATGGCAAAATTTTTTATTGGAATACAGACTATGATTATTATAGCGAAAAATTTGAGGATCATGTATTTCTTTTAGAAGACAGTTTTAGTGTATTTTTGGAAAATTTATCAGATGATTGAGTAATAGTTAACACATTTTTATGAAGGATTGCAAATGAGGTGATATATGGAATTACCTAAGACGGTCCTTCCGATAGGGACTGATGTTGGCGGTGGTATTATTTTACTTTCTTCATCCGAAAAGAAAAAAGGTGTTTATTTCTGGGATTTTGAATTTTGTTTAAAAGGTTCAAATGAGTATCGGTGTTTATATAAGATAGCAGACACCTTTGCTGAGTTTATTGGGAAGCAAAAGAAATAAAATAGCATATTGCACAATAGAAAATCATAAGAAGAAGGATTTGGAGGTAATCAGAATGGAAAATATTTATAGTATTCCGGTCAAATTTAAAGAAGGTACATATGGTATCAATGAGTTAATTGTGGATGATGAAAATGCACTTAAGCTAAATTATAGCGATTATGGTGATATTGTCACATATGATGTGCCGGATATAGAAGATGGCGGTGAAGTTAGATTATATGGTATTCCAAAGGATGTATTAGATTTAACGCTAAAAGCAGCTTATGATACAAACGGACATCTGAAAACACTCACTATCAGTAGAAATGGCAAAGAAGAACTTTTGTACATTTATTATGAGAATGAAGAGGATGCCCAAAAGGAAATTGAAAAATTTGCCCATGAAAATGCAAACAACATTCTTGATAAAATCGGCATGTGCAAGGATGTGGTTTCCAGATTGTTTATTGAATATTTTAATGATGGTGAATATATGGATTTTCATGTAAAAATTGGTACAGAAGCAGAGAAAGCAGCACTGCAAAAGCAGTATTCTGAGGATGAGGATATTGGCGATAGCTGTGGTGACTATCCTTCGGAGATGATTTGCGGAGATAATGACAGACTGAAAGTGATGGTTTCATGTGCAGACAATGATGAGTTTGATTATTTTCAGCGCGCAGTTGATATTATGGTACAGTTAATTGAAGAAAAGGCACCACATATTCTTAAAAAAACAGATGATTTTAAGCTTTTGTGTGAGGAGTATGACTAAGCAGAGGGTAGAATAATCGGGATACATTTTTTGTGGAGGTTGGCTGTAAATTTGATGATTTACCGGTTAGAGAGTTTTATGAATGGTTTAGCACATATTATTCTTATCAGAGAGTAGATAAGGAGCTAAATGAAGAGGAAATACAGAGTGGTACGTTCGGTGTGTGCTTTTTTTGTGACGACATAGACTATGCAAGATATAAATATGTTAGCATAAAAGTATATGAAAATAAAATGATTAGATTGTCATGCTGTAATTTAAGCGAAGATGAAAAGCAGGAAATACTGGCATTTGCAGAGAAGTATCAGCTTCATGTATTTGAAGATTAAGAAGTTTTTGGTGATGGAGTAAATATATGATAACAGGGGAAGCGCGAGCAGAGATTAAAGGAGCGTATGGAAAATGATGGAAGTGCAAGTTTGGCAGGGACGGTATACCATTATTGTGATATAGAACAGAATATGCAGCAGACGGATGTGATTCCTATTATGGGAAAATTCTCCTATACAGGGAAAACGGCACAACATATGGGATTTGTGGATAATAAGCATTTCTGGTATACATGGGGAGATACAACATATTTTCAAGAAATTGCGGAGGATTAGGTGCAAAATATGTGGCGTGCTAATTATGAAGATGCTTAGTAAAATTATATTACAAATGGAAAGGAAGATTAAAAATGAACGATAGAGAGATACTAGACAAATATTATGAATTTGCAGAACAGGGCAGACGTGAGGAAGGAATTGAGTTTCTTGAAGAATCTATTAAAAATGCAGGAGACAATGTGTCGGCAGAGCTGCTTTCACATGCAGGAGAAGATATTTTAATGTATACGGAGGAACTTGAAAAAGGTATAGAATATTTTCACAGGGCAATTGAAAAGGAGCCTGAAAATCCGGATATATACTGGTCATATTTTACTGACCTTGATGAGATTACCGATGAATATCCCGAAACAATTGATGATGCTATTCTTTGTCTTACAAAGATTATAGAAATAAGCAGTAAGATTGAGACTGTGAATACTGCGGATGATGAGAATGAAAAGCAGTATGACTACATAGATGAGAACTTTGATAAGGAATTGAGTATTGCACGCAGATATAGGGATTTGGCAGCAATATACTTAAAAATACCTGATTATAAGAAAGCAGAGGAATGTATTGATAAAACTTTGGAAGTTCTGCCTGATGACGAGTATGCCAATTCAATAAAGGATAAAATCGTCGAAGCGATAGGCGGAGAGCCGGAGACAAAAAGTGAACTCTGCGAAGTAAAAAGAGAAATGGAACAGGAATTTTATTTTATAGGTACAAAGGATGGCTTTGCAAAGGCAATTCAAGAGGATTCACCATATGAGAGAAAAATTTGTGAGGAATGTGGTGGTGTATGGATCACGTTGTTAGAAAATATATGTGTATCGTTTAGAGGAAGCCGAAAAGGAAATTATTATGAAATTCCCGAACATTTTATGATTGATTCAAAACTGAAAGGCGTATTAGAAAAAGAACAAATTACTGGATATGAGTTAAAAGATATTAATTTTGTTGGAAGTTATGGATTCCGTGATGATGGTATTCAGGAAATGGTAATAACAGGAAGAGCAGGACATTTGCAGAAATTAAACAGAGAAGAATTTGAAGCATGCAGTACTTGTGGGAGAATTACAGAAGATATAGATGAACTTGACGGTGTAGGTTTTGATATAAATAAATGGGATGGCTCTGATTTTTTTCTGGTTGATAACTTCACGGGAATACCGGTAGTAACTCAAAAGGTTAAGGATATATTTGAGAAAAATAAAATCAAGAATATTAAATTTACGAATATTAAAGAATTTGTGTAAGGAGAATCCCATGAACACACGGGAAGAACCATTTAATAATAATAAATTTTGGACAAGTTTTATTATGACTTTTTTTCCACATCATTGGATGAAGAGACAGATATGACATTGTCTGAATTATTTTGCAGGGAGGTGGATTATGAAAAAAATTGGATATAAATCACTAAAATGGGAAATAAGAAAAGCTATATTAATCAAAAATAGTAAATATGATTATGATGAAGTGCGTTCATTAACAAAATTGTACCAGGATAAGAAGATTGATAAAATAAGATACCATTATACACTTTCCTTGTGCTATCAGCATATTGCCGAAGATACATTTGTTCAAAATGATTATTTAGGTTGTTATGAAAATATTGAAAGGTCTTTGAATGCATTTCTTACTTCTATTAGCCTGTTAAATAAAGGTAAAGGTACAAATCAAGCGACAGCCATGAATATTGAAGATATGATAAGTAGTGGATATTTTGGTTATTTTGCTCTTTTAACGTCTAATTATGATGTTGTTTCTAAAATTGTAAAAGCCGATTCACCGATAGTTAAAATGTTGTCAAATGATACAATTGATGAAGATGCAACTGATGAGATAAGAACAATGGAGTGCGCAATAAGCCAAAAAGATTCGGATAAATTTCAAGATGCTCTTGTTAGTAGAATTAAAACAATAAGGAAGTTTAATTTAGACAATTATATATGTGCAGATTTTATAACGATGGCATTGATTAAAGAAGCCAAAAAAGCCGGTATGCAGTTCTATTCAGAATATATTGAAGTAGATATGAAAATATAAACTTCCGGTAATACGGTGAGTCTGAAAGCACGTGATTATTTAAAATTTCACTTGAGGTATTAAAGGATTAGATAACATGAGAAAAAGAAAAATAGGAAACGGAGTTCTTGGCATTGTGATGGCTGCGCTTGCTATCGCCATCCTATGGTCTATGATTAAAATACCGATTCGTATTGTGAAAAATATGCAAGAGATTATAACTTATACAGATGGCTGTGAGGTGGCAGAGGGTAATGTATGTTATGTTACAAGAAAGTATATTGACCACAGCGGTAAACCCCGTTATTCTTATACCCTGTATTCAGGCGGTATCACATATACGGATCAGGAAGGAACAGAGCATAATTTTGTTTCCCAATATTACAAGAAAAAGTTGAAACATCCCGGAAAGGTAAAAGTGATATATGACCCGGAAAACCCAAAGAAGCAGGATATTGCCTATTTTGAAATAGCCGTATTGCGATATGCTCCGTATCACTTAAATCCGAATCTTGGGAATGCCATGGTATCATGTGTTATTTATCTGTTCCTTGCTGCGATTCCATTGTTTGTGGCGTGGGAGTGCTATACGGAGTGCATGCCGGACAAAAAGAATAAAGCAGCGGAAACGGCAGAGCATAAAAAGAGCAAAAAAGAAAGAAAAAGAGAAAGACGAAAAGCAAAAGAGCTGGAGAGAAAAACGGATTGGGAACTGATTCAAATAAGCGGTATTTTTACGGCTGTCGTTATTATAGCATTCGTAAGTATTAGTTCTATCGAAGGCATTAATATTAACCCCTTTATCACAGGCACAGTGACAGCAACCGTTGATCATGTTGAATTTTATAAAAATAAAGATAAGAGGGATGGATATGTAGAAGAATATCAATATAAGGTTTCATATGTTACACAGGATGGTGAAGAAAGAGCAGGCCGTTTGTACACCGAAGGAAAAAAATACAAAGTAGGTGAAGAAGTTGATATTGTTTGTTGGAAGGGGATAAGAGATGACATCGAAGTTTTTACGCCGTCCCAATATAAACAATATGTTTTCTTCGTCTGGATTTTCGTGTTGATTTCTTTTTGTATTCACATTTTGACATGCATTTCATACTATTTGACATATAAAACATTACATAAATCAAATAGATAGCAGGACAATGTTGACATAGGCAATAATATAAAGAATGTGAGATTCCAGTCTTTTGCTGAGGCTGAAGGCATGTGAAAAATTGAAGTTTCGCAAGAGTCATGCTGCCACATTGCAAGCAGAGCCTGCTCATGTGCGAGCACTCGGCAGTTAATTCGGTCTATTAGCGCAGGGTTTACTATCTATCGAAAAAATATGAGCATCAAAGTCAAGAAGATGAAAAAACTCTTGACCTTTCCCTTGGGTCAGGGTGTACTTTCGAGGAGAAATATACATATAGAAAGGGATCGCTTATGAAAATTAAAGATGTAGAAAGACTAACCGGCTTAACAGCCAAAAGCATCCGCTATTATGAATCGAAGAATTTGATAACAGTGGCTCGTGATGAAGAAAATTCTTATAGGAATTATACGGAAGCAGATGTTAACAGATTAAGATTGATTAAGATGTTCCGTTATCTAGACTTTAGTATTGAGGAGATTGAAAATCTTCTAACTATGAATGCGGATGAGATTAAGGAAGCCCTGAGACAGAAGGCGGATGCATTTTCAAAACAGAAGAATCTCTGTGAAGATAAGCAGAATCTTTGCCTGTCTCTGGCTAAGGATTATGAAAATGGATCGACGGTCGTGGAAGAATATAACGACATCATTGAATTTCTGGAAAGTAACGAAAGGAGTGAGTTGATGGAGCAATTAGAAGATTTTGCAGCACCTAATCTGACATCTTCTATCATACAGACATTGATATTCATGGCACCAGTCTTATGGCTGTTTTACAATATCAAGGCAGCAAGAATCAATATGTTAATGGTTAATGGGATTATGGCTGTGATTGGTACATCTCTTACAACATGGAATTGGATACATTATGCAAATCAATATCAGAAACATAGGGCACGGGTAAAGAGGAAAAATCGTAAGATGCTCTGGATGGTACCTGCAATGATTGTATCCTTAATTCTGGGACTTGTAGCAGTGATTGCAGTAGTGGTTCTGATTCCGGAATTAATGATGCCTAAAGATTATTTGTTCGTTGAACAAGGACCAGTTACAGGAGTTGTATTAATCTGGCTTGTCATGATTCCGGTTATTGTTCTTTGTGTATTGGTTGTTGCGAAAATTCAAAAAAAGTCAGCGGAAGAAATGGAAGATGTTAGTGACATTCTATTTATTTGGAACCATCTTGGGAAATGGCGTCCGGCTGCAATCGTGACATGGCTGATTGCCTTGTATTGTTGTATAACCAATTTTAATGTGGTTACAGAAGATAAGATTATATGTTATTCGCCATGGAATCCAATGGGTATTGAATATTCTGATGTGAAATCTATCAAAACAGGATTTGGTAACAAAAATATTTCCATAGCAGAATATAAGAAAAAAGGGCAGTTTTTTTATCAGGTTGAAATAAATGGTAAGACCATTACTTTTCATGCTCCAAGTACCAATGAAAAGATAAAGAGATATGAGGAACATACTTATCTAGAATTAGAGGAATTTGACCAGGCTCTGGTAGAGTTGGGGATTCCAAAAGAAGCGGATAAAAAGGGCTGGGAGAATTGTGATTTTGATAAGGAATATGTGGATAGGTTTTTAAGAATTATAATGTTGAAATAATGTTGGATAGAAAGACAAATTCCAGTCTTGCGGAGAGGTTGAAAGTAACAGAAGATTTGAATTTTCTGTTTTTTTATGGAGGAGTATAACATGTTGGATGACATACTTGAATTTATTGTGGAGGTAATATGTGATATAGCGGTAGTATCGGATAATAAACGAATTTTTATTCCGATAATAGAAGGAGTACTTTTTGGGGTGGTGTTTTTTATATGCGGTCTGCTAATCTTTTATGGTGTAAGTAACAATAGTGTGAAGCTTATTATATCGGGAATTGCGTTATTAATAGCGTTACTGATAGTATTATTGGCGATAGATAAATATAAGAAAAAGAAATAAGCAACTTTTAAGTCTGTATGAGAGTTTGAAAAGCAATGGAAGATATTTCAAGAACCAAATAGATTATTTTTCAAGAGAGGACTGATAAGATAAGATTGATATATGCAGATTATAACCCACAGACAAACAGTATTGATGTAACCATATTTGAATTACATATTACGAATTGATTGTAACAAGGCAGAGGCAAGAATGTGGTAGTGAGAAAATATAAGAAGTTAAAAAATTAAAGGAGAAGAACGATGAATATAAACTTTAACAAAGCGCTATATCAATTAGACATGGGGAAGTATGAAGAAGCAGAAATAAGTATCTGCAAAGCAATTGATGAGTGTGACAATAAATACGAGTTGCTTCAAATAAAATGTTGTTATGCAGAGTTACTATATGAATTAGATAGATATGATGAGGCTATGCAGTGTATAACATATATTCTTGACAATACAGATGAGTATGATGACGGAAATGAAAGAGAAACTGCCATAGAGCTTAAAAGCTGGATTGAGGAAGATATTGAATGTATGGAGGATTAATGCAGAGAGCGAAGAGATTGAAATAAGCACGCCCAAATTTCAGGCTTCTGGTGAGCTTGTAGGCATGCAAGAATTGAATTTTCATGATTCTAGTAGTCTGTCCTTAAAATATCTATTTAAATATTATCATATATATTTGAGTTCGGGATCAATGTCAGCCTCTG
>CANRJF010000066.1 GCA_947630855.1 uncultured Lachnospiraceae bacterium | reverse complement strand
GGCTAAGCGGGTGGTAACAACAGGAGGCCATTATGCCTATCTTAAGATTGCAGAGGGCTGCAATAAGCATTGTACCTACTGTATTATACCAAAAATCCGGGGTGAATACCGCAGTGTACCCATGGAAGAACTCATAGAGCAGGCAAAAGAACTGGCAGGGGCAGGGGTAAAGGAGCTGATACTGGTGGCTCAGGAAACTACCCTGTATGGGACAGACATTTACGGGGAAAAATCTCTGCCCAGGCTTTTAGACAGGTTGAATGAGATTCCCGGCTTATATTGGATTCGCATTATGTACTGTTACCCGGAGGAAATTGATGATGCGTTAATAGATGCAATTTTAAGGAACAAAAAGGTCTGCCATTATCTGGATATGCCCATTCAGCATGGGGACAATGATATTTTGAAACGAATGGGGCGGCACACCACAAGGGAAGATATTATTCTGGCGGTGGAAAAATTAAGAAGCCGCATTCCCGATATCTGTATCAGAACCACCGTAATCTGCGGTTTCCCGGGGGAGACAAAAGAAAGCCATGAAGTGTTAATGCAGTTTGTAAATGATATGGAATTTGACAGATTAGGAGCATTTGCCTATTCGCCGGAAGAAGGTACTCCCGCAGAGGCTTTTGCGGACCAGGTGAAAGAAGAAGTAAAACTCACATGGAAAGATGAGGTTATGGAACTTCAGCAGGAAGTTTCTTATGATAAAAATGAGGAACTTATAGGCAATGAATACCAGGCGTTTATTGAAGGAAAAGCCGCAGACGAAAATGTTTATGTGGCAAGGACTTACAGGGATGCGCCGGGAGTAGACGGATATGTGTTTATTCAGACGGAAGAATCTTTTGTTACCGGAGAGTTTGTGAAAGTAAAAATCACCGGGGCATACGAATATGATTTGATAGGAGAGATTGTAAAATGAAAATGAATTTACCTAATAAATTAACCATGTTTCGTGTTATTTTAATTCCTTTTTTTGTTATTTTCCTTTTGTATCCGGTAGTGCCTTACAGCAATTATATTGCCGCCGCTATTTTTATTGTGGCAAGCCTTACGGATTTAGCCGACGGAAAAATTGCAAGAAAATATGATCTTGTAACAAATTTCGGCAAGTTTATGGACCCGCTGGCAGATAAGCTTTTAGTGTGTTCTGCTATGATATGTCTTATCGAGACAGGACAGTTGGCAGCATGGATTGTGGTTATTATTATCAGCCGTGAATTTATTATCAGCGGATTCCGCCTTGTGGCATCCGACAACGGGGTGGTTATAGCCGCAAGTTATTGGGGTAAATTTAAGACAACATTTCAGATGTTAATGATTATTGTTTTAATTTTGGACATTGATATGCAGATTTTCCGGATTTTAGGGGTTCTCCTTACTTATGTGGCTTTGGCCCTTACCGTAATTTCTCTTGTTGATTATGTGATAAAGAATAAACAGATATTAAAAGAACAAAAATAGTAGTATCAACGAAAAAAGGAAGTAATAAAAATGGCAGAACGTATTCCATTGGAAGAGAAAATAGCATCATTGTTAAAGGAGAAGCATCTTGTAGTTACCACGGCAGAATCCTGTACAGGGGGGCTTATTGCCGGAACCCTTGTAAATGTTTCCGGTATTTCCAGCCAGTTTAAGGAAGGGTATGTCACATACTCCAATGAGGCAAAAGAACGGCTTTTAGGCGTAAACAGCCGTACATTGCAGCAATATGGGGCAGTGAGCGGGGAGACGGCAAGGGAGATGGCCCTTGGGGCAAAGGAGAAGTCCGGGGCAGATATTTCTATTATATCCACGGGGATTGCAGGCCCTGAGGGGGGAACGAAAGAAAAACCGGTGGGCCTGGTATATCTGGGATGCGCCTATTTGGAAGGAGTGACAGTGGAGCGGCATATTTTTACGGGAGACAGGATGAAAGTGCGTTTATCTTCCGTGGAAGCAGCTTTACGTTTATTAGAAAGAGTCATACAAGAGGATACCATATGAGAATTATTGCGGGAAGCAAACGAAGCATGCCTTTAAAGACAGCGGCGGGAAAAGATGTACGCCCCACAGCAGACAGAATCAAAGAGACATTATTTAATATGATACAGAACAGAGTGCCGGGTTCTTATTTTCTGGATCTTTTTGCCGGCAGCGGACAGATAGGATTGGAGGCTGTCAGCCGGGGAGCTTTGTTTTCAGTATTTGTGGAAAATCAGAAAAAAGCCGCTGCCTGTATAGAATATAATATTCAATTTACGAAATCTGACAAAGAAAGCCTGCTTTTAAAAATGGACGTGCTTTCTGCCCTTCGTTTTTTAGAGGGAAAATATCAGTTTGACATTATTTTTATGGATCCGCCCTATCATCAGAAATTGGACAGGGAAGTGTTGTCTTATTTAAAAGATTCTTCCCTGTTAAAGGAAGATGCCCTGATATTGGTGGAGGAATCTTTGGATACTGATTTTTCTTATGTAAAAGAACTGGGGTTTGCCATAAAAAAAGAAAAGACATATAAGACAAACAAACATATGTTTTTAGTAAGAGAGTAAGAGATAGGAGAGTTTATGAGAAAAGCCATTTACCCGGGAAGTTTTGACCCAGTTACCTTTGGCCATAAGGATATGATTTTCCGTTCGGCGGCCATTGTGGATGAACTGGTGGTGGGAGTATTAAACAACAGGGCAAAAAATTCATTGTTTTCTGTGGAGGAACGTGTTAGTATGTTAGAAGAGATTAGCAAAGATATTCCCAATGTGACAGTGGATTCTTTTGACGGTTTATTAGTGGACTACATGAAAGAAAATGGTGTGACGCTGATTGTACGCGGCTTACGTGCAGTCACCGATTTTGAGTACGAATTACAGATTGCCCAGACAAACCATGTAGAAAATCCAGATGTGGAAACCATATTTTTAACCACAAACTTAAAGTATTCTTACTTAAGTTCCTCCATTGTCCGGGAATTTGCAGCCTACGGAGGGGATATTTCCAAGTTTGTTCCTGCACAGTTTATTGACAGGATTTATGAAAAATATAATATTAAAAAGTAAGGAGTGTCAGTTATGAGCAGCAGAATGGAACAGATTATTGAAGAAATTGAAGAATACATAGACGGCTGTAAAATAAAACCTTTATCCAACGGTACCCAGATTATTGTAAACAGGGAAGAAATCGGGGAACTGTTAAATGAACTTCGGGTGAAAAGCCCGGACGAGATTAGGCGTTACCAGAAAATTATCAGCAATAAAGAGGCAATTTTGGCAGACGCCAAGGCAAAAGCGGATGAAATAATCGCCCAGGCCCAGGTGCAGACCAGCGAATTAATCAGTGAGCATGAGATTATGCAGCAGGCATATGCCCAGGCAAATGAAGTGGTAATGATTGCCACCAAGCAGGCACAGGAGATTCTGGACAATGCCACCAATGATGCCAATGCCATACGGTTAAGCGCCATTACCTATACGGATGATATGTTAAAAGCCATGGAAGATGTGATTTCCAGTTCCATTGAAACTGCCAAGGCAAGGACAGATAATCTGGTAAATTCTCTTCAGGGATACTTAGATATTATTACTTCCAACCGTTCCGAATTAGTTCCCCAGGAATTAGATGCAAAACCGGAGCCCCAGCCTGCCCCCGCTCCCCAAAAACAGCCGGCAGCAGCGGGTTCGGGCAAGTTAAACACTGTGAAATAGACTGTAAAAAACGAAACCGCACACACAGCTTATAAGGGCAAATACTAGGCGCAGCAGAAGATACTGTTTTCGGGAAAAGCCGCAGTTTTTTGTCATGGAGCATGTTTGGGCAAATCCGCACAGTCCGCCGAATGAGGCAAAAAACAATGCAAGGGCATAGGTACAGTTTGAGGGAAGATTTGTATCTTTCAGGCAGGAAATTCCCGTTGTGACTTCCACACATCCGGTACAAAACAGATTAAACAGGGGATAATGTCTGTTGTAGGTATGCAGCATAGCGGCAAAGACAGAGAAGAGGATAATATATCCGCCTAACTTTGTCAGGGCTTCAAAACCATTCATAATACCGGCATCTATGATTCCAAAATCCAAACGGGGAATAGATGCCGACTTTTTTGTATCGGAAAAGGAGTTTTTTCTCAGTTTTGCCCAGGCATAAATGCAGGGGGGCAGATACAGGAAAAAGAAACTTTCCGGTATCATATCAGGCAGGTTTAGAATATGAGTCATAAGATATCCGCTGAAAAATACAGGGCTTAACTGGTTAAAACATGCGGCGAGAATTTCCCCTTCTTTTCGGCTTATGGCATGGTTTGCCACTAAATCGGCGCTGATTTTACTTCCCATGGGAAAACCGAAAAATATACCCCCAAGCAGTGCAAAACATCCGCCCTCGCTTGTTTTGAAAATATGCCTGGTAAGAGGATGCAAATATTTTGTAACCAACTGCATATAATTGGAGTACACCAGGATATTTGAGAGAATGGCAAGAGGCAGAAGGGCAGGAAGAATCTGCCTGTACCACAGTAAAAGCCCGTCTGCGGCTGCTTTTGTGGAAGCTGTGGGGTGTGTGATAATAAATAAAAGTAATAAAATAAAAAAAAGGAAAAGTAAATAGTTTTTTTTCATATCAAAATATATGAAAGGATAAAGACAACTATGAATAAAATAATACATGAATACATGGGGATGGCAGTCTTTTGAATTTAAAATGGAAACAAAGGCTGATTTCTGTTTTACTTTTTTTTGCGGTGCTTGTTTTTGACTGTATGCTGTTGGATTATTTCAGGGAAGAAGGGGAAGTCAGGTTTGCGGAAAGTTTAGATGAAATCTGGCAGGATATCGTATATTTCCCTGTGCCGGAATCCTCTTATGACCCGGGAGGATTTCAGGTAAGTTTCGTGGACAGTTACGGCGCCGGACGAAATTTTGGAGGGGAAAGGGTGCACGAGGGCTGTGATATTATGGCATCCACAGATAAACGGGGACATTATCCCGTTGTGAGTATTTCTGACGGAACTATTGAAAATATCGGCTGGCTGAAGCTTGGAGGATACCGCATCGGTATCCGCAGCCCAAACGGGGTATATTTTTATTACGCCCATTTAAATGATTATATCAGGGAATTTACGGTGGGAGATGAAATTAAAGCCGGGGAAGTAATTGGATTTATGGGAGATACGGGGTACAGTGATACAGAGGGAACCACGGGGATGTTTCCCGTGCATCTGCATGTGGGAATTTATGTGAATAATGCCCAGGGAAAAGAAGAAAGTAAAAATCCCTATCCTTTTTTGCAGGCTTTGGAGACAAAGAAATTAAGATTTTATTATGAGTAGGAGTTTGATATGCGTCTTGACAAAATGCTTTCCGATATGCAGATTGGCACAAGAAATGAAGTGAAAAAATATATAAAGTCAGGGCAGATAAGCGTAAACGGGAATCACAGGGTTGCCCCGGAATTAAAAGTTCATCCCGGTGAGGATACCATTTTGTTTCGGGGAAAAGAAATCTGCTATGAGGCGTATGAATATTATATGTTTTATAAGCCAAAAGGCTGTGTTACGGCAAGAAATGATAATCTCCATAAGACGGTTATGGATTATATAGACAGCAAAAGAAAAGATTTATCTCCGGTGGGAAGGCTGGATAGAGATACCACGGGGCTTCTTTTGGTAACAAATGACGGAATGCTGTCCCATAAACTGTTAAGCCCGGCAAAACATGTGGAGAAAACGTATGAGGCAAGGATACGGGGCAGGGTGACAAAGGAAGATGTGTTATTATTTCAAGAGGGACTGGATATAGGAGATGAAACCCCTGCAAAACCGGCTAAACTAACTGTTTTGAAAGAGGGAGAGGAATCTCTTGTCCACGTGGCCGTCACCGAGGGACGGTATCATCAGATAAAGCGTATGTTCCATGCGGTGGGAAAAGAGGTTTTATCATTAAAGCGGCTTTCCATGGGAAGCTTGAAATTAGACAGCACGCTAAAGCCGGGAGAATACAGAAAACTTACAAAAGAAGAATTATTATGTTTAAAAATGCCGGAGGATATAGAATGTTAGAGGGAATAAAAGCAGTTATTTTTGATTTGGACGGAACCTTGGTGGATTCCATGTGGATGTGGCGGGATATTGATATGGAGTTTTTATCCGCCAGGAATATTCCTTTTGAGGAAGATTTGCAGGAAAAAATAGAAGGCATGAGTTTTACGGAAACAGCCGTATTTTTCAAAGAGCATTTCCATTTAAAAGAGTCGGTGGAAGAATTGAAAAAAATCTGGAATGACATGGCTATGGAAAAATACCGTCATGAAGTTCCCTTAAAAGAAGGTGTGGCAGATTTCCTGGAATATCTTAAGGAAAACAATATAAAAACAGGGATTGCCACCAGCAATTCCAGTGAGTTGGTGGAAGCGGTAAGCGATGCCCATCATCTTTCCCGTTACATATCCTGCTATGTCACTTCCTGTTCCGTAAACAAAGGGAAACCTGCGCCGGACGTATATTTGGAAGCGGCAAGAAGGCTTGATGTAAAGCCGGGGCACTGCCTTGTGTTTGAAGATATTGTAAAAGGCATAGAAGCCGGAAAAAATGCAGGCATGAAAGTCTGCGGTGTAGAAGATGCGTATTCCGCATGGCAGAGGGAGGAAAAACGGAAAAACTGCGATTATTATATCCGTTCCTACCGTGAAATTTTTGATAGTACCTATGAGACAATGGAACATGGAGCATAAGCAATGAAAAAGGGTTTTTTACCGGTTACAAGAGAGGAAATGGAAGAGCAGGGATATGACAGGCTGGATTTTGTCTATGTTATAGGGGATGCCTATGTGGACCATCCCTCTTTTGGACATGCCATTATATCCCGGGTTTTACAATCCCACGGTTACAGTGTGGGGATTATTTCCCAGCCGGACTGGAAGCGGCAGGACTCCATAGATGTTTTCGGGGAGCCCAGGCTTGGTTTTCTTGTTTCCGCCGGAAATATGGACTCTATGGTAAACCATTATTCCGTGTCAAAAAAACGCCGTGAGACAGATGCGTTTACCCCCGGAGGCGTAATGGGGAAACGGCCGGATTATGCAACCATTGTATACTGCAATTTAATACGCAGAAAATATAAAAATACCCCTGTGATTATAGGGGGCATTGAGGCAAGCCTGCGGCGGCTGTCCCACTATGATTACTGGTCAAATAAGATAAAACGCTCCATTTTGCTGGATTCCGGCGCCGATTTGATTTCTTACGGCATGGGGGAGAGAAGCATCGTAGAGATTGCAGATGCATTAAACAGCGGCATTGATATCAAAGATATTACATTTATTGACGGTACTGTTTACAAAACAAGAAAGAGGGAGGATATCTATGATGCCATTGAACTGCCTCATTTTGAAGATGTGAAGGCAGAAAAATCCGTGTATGCCAAAAGTTTTTATATCCAGTACACGAATACAGACCCATTTACGGGAAAACGCCTTTTTGAAACATATGATGATAAACTGTTTGTGGTTCAAAACCCTGCTGCAAAGCCTCTTTCAAGAGGGGAGATGGATATGGTATATGCCCTTCCTTATATGCGCACATACCATCCCTCCTACGAAGAAGCGGGGGGTGTGCCAGCCATAGAAGAAGTTAAATTCAGCCTGGTCAGCAACAGAGGATGTTACGGCGGATGCAATTTTTGTGCCCTGACTTTCCACCAGGGAAGGATTGTACAGACAAGAAGCCATGAATCTATTGTCAACGAGGCAGAGAAGATGATATGGGAGGAAGATTTTAAGGGGTACATTCATGATGTGGGAGGCCCTACCGCAAATTTCAGGGCGCCTGCCTGCGGCAAACAAATGACAAAGGGCGTCTGTAAAGACAAACAGTGCCTGTTTCCCAAACCATGCAGTAATCTTAAGGTTGACCATAAAGATTATCTGTCCCTGTTAAAGAAACTGCGGGAACTGCCCAATGTAAAAAAAGTTTTTATCCGCTCAGGGATCCGCTTTGACTATTTAATCTATGATAAAGACCAGACGTTTTTAAAAGAATTGTGTGAACATCACATCAGCGGACAGTTAAAAGTTGCCCCGGAACATATTTCAGATGAAGTGCTTAATAAAATGGGTAAGCCTTCCGCTGAGGTATATCACAGGTTTGTAAAGGCATACAAAACAACCAATGAAAAACTGGGAAAGAAGCAGTTTCTGGTTCCTTATCTTATGTCATCACATCCCGGCTCCACTTTAAAAGAAGCGGTGGAACTGGCAGAGTATTTAAGGGACTTAGGGTATATGCCCCAGCAGGTACAGGATTTTTATCCCACACCTTCCACCATGTCTACCTGCATGTATTATACAGGTTTGGACCCAAGAACCATGAAACCCGTTTATGTGGCGGTAAATCCTCATGAAAAGGCAATGCAGCGGGCATTAATCCAATATCGAAATCCAAAAAATTATGATCTGGTACGGGAAGCATTGATAAAGGCAGGCAGGGAAGATTTAATAGGCTTTGACAAAAAATGTTTAATCCGTCCAAAAAAAGGTGAAAAGAATTATCAGGGCAAAAACGTTAAGCCCAATGCCCGTAAAAAGAAAACCATCCGCAACGTGCATAAAAAGAAAAAGGACGGTGGGGTATGAAAGAATTTATAATTGGGAAAAACCAGGCAGGGCAGCGGTTTGACAAATATTTGAAAAAAGTATTGTGCAGTGCAGACAGCAGTTTTATCTACAAAATGCTTCGGAAAAAGAATATCCTGCTCAATGACAAAAAGGCGGTGGGAAAGGAAATCCTAAGGGAAAATGACAATGTAAAATTATATTTTTCCAGAGAGACTTTTGAAAAGTTTTCCGCACCCAAAGGAAAAACACCGGGAAACGGCAGCCTGCCGGAAATTGACCTAAAGAAACTGCCCTTTGAAATTTTGCTGGAGACAGAAGACATTCTTGTGATTAACAAGCCTTCCGGTATGCTTTCCCAGAAAGCTAAACAGGAAGATATATCCGCCAACGAATATATTCTGGCATATCTTTTAAAAACAGGAGCCTTAAAGCAGGAGGAACTTTCCACATTTCATCCCTCCGTATGCAACCGCTTGGACAGAAATACTTCCGGTATTCTCATTGCCGGAAAGACATTAGCCGGTTTACAGGAAATGTCTAAACAGTTAAAGAGCCGTTCCCTGGAAAAATATTATTATGCACTGGCGGCAGGAACCATATTAAAATCCTGCCGGTTGGAAGGATTTTTACGAAAAGATGAAAAGACAAATAAAGTGTCTGTTTTACAATCGCCTGCAGCCGGGGAAGATAAAAAAATTGAGACGGAATATATTCCCCTGCAAACCAGGGAAGATGCCACTTTATTAAAAATCCGCCTTATAACAGGACGTTCCCATCAAATCCGAGCGCATTTATCCTCCATAGGCCACCCCATTATAGGGGATACAAAATACGGCAATGCGCGAATCAATGAGTACTACCGCAGGAAATACGGCATAAAAACCCAGATGCTCCACGCAAAAGAACTTGTGCTTTCAGACGGCAGAAAAATTACTGCCCCCTTTCCGAAGGATTTTCAGAAAATATTTCACATGGAGGAATTGAAGGAAATGGAGGAAGGAGAAATATAATATGGCAACCTGGAATTCCAGAGGCCTTCGCGGTTCCTCTTTGGAAGAGTTTATCAATTTGACAAATGAAAAATATGCCCAGGAAAATCTGGCATTAATCCAAAAGATTCCCACGCCTATAACGCCTATCAACATTGATAAAAATACAAGGCATATTACCCTGGCATATTTTGACCAGAAAAGTACGGTGGATTATATAGGCGCCGTCCAGGGAATACCCGTGTGCTTTGATGCCAAGGAGTGCCACACGGATACCTTTCCCCTGGCAAATATACATAAGCATCAGGTAACATTTATGGAACAATTTGAAAAACAGGGGGGAATTGCTTTTTTTCTCATTGCATTTACAGCCAGAGAGGAGTATTATTATCTTCGGTTATGTGTGTTAAAAAAGTTTTGGAACAGGGCGGAATCGGGAGGAAGAAAAAGTTTCCGTTATGAAGAATTAGAGCCGGATTTTTTTCTTGCCGTAAGAAATAGTTTTCTTATCCCATATTTAGATGGAATACAGAAAGATTTGGATGCCAGGGATTGACATTGTGAATAATTTAACATATAATAAATTTATCATTTTAACATGGTAGTACACTAAAGTGGAAAATAATATAAGTATTTCAGGAGACTTTATGAAGAGAAAATTACTGCACACACCGGAAGGTGTACGTGATATATATAACGAAGAATGTGAAATCAAACAGGTATTAAAATCCCGTTTGAAAAAGGCAATGGAGCAGTATGGCTATCATATTATCCAGACGCCTACCTTTGAATTTTTTGATATTTTCGGCAAGGAGATTGGAACCATTCCTTCCAAAGAACTGTATAAATTTTTTGACAGGGAAGGCAATACTTTAGTGCTCCGCCCGGACCTTACCCCTTCTGTGGCAAGGGCAGTGGCAAAGTATTTCGGAGAGGAAGATATGCCTATCCGCCTTTACTATATGGGCAATACTTTTATTAATAATTCCAGTTATCAGGGAAGGTTAAAGGAGAATACCCAGCTTGGGGCGGAACTTATCGGGGATAACACGGTAGATGCGGACGCGGAAATTTTATCTATGGCTGTGGAGAGTTTAAAGACAGCAGGGTTAAAGGACTTCCAGTTGAGCATCGGACACGCAGATTTTTTCCTTGGTTTAATTGAAGCCGCAGGTTTAGATGAAGATGATGAGGAAGAATTAAGGGAACTGATTTCCAATAAGAATTATTTTGGTATAGATGAAGTGGTTTCCAAGTGGGAGATGGAAGAGAATTTGCGGGAACTGTTCCGCATGCTGGGAGGTTCTTATTTCTCTATTGATGAGATGGCAAAGGCAAGGGCATTGGCTGTAAATTATCCGAAAGTGTTATCTGCCATTGTCAGGTTAGAAGAACTTCATAAAGTACTTGAAGTTTACGGAATCCATAAATATGTATCTTATGAACCGGGATTTGTCAGCAAATATCAGTATTACACGGGGATTATTTTTTCCGGTTACACATATGGAACAGGAGAGCCTATTTTAAAAGGCGGACGTTACGATAAGCTGTTAAGCCATTTTGGGAAAGATGCCCCTTCCGTTGGGTTTGCCGTGGTGGTTGACCAGTTAATGCTTGCTTTAAGCCGCCAGAAGATTGAAGTTCCCGTAGAACATAACGGTGAGATAATTGTATATGCAAAAGGACGTTTAAAAGATGCCATTGCCATGGCAAAAGAGATGCGTGCCGCGGGCAGCCAGGTGGAACTTATCAGCATGGACAGCGGCAAGAGTAAAGAAGATTACGAAAATTATAGAGTAAGAAACCGCAGAAAAAAAGTTACATTTTTATACTAGTTACACTTTACAAGGAGGATTCATACGTTGGAAAATGGATATCTTACATTTGCTTTGGGAAAAGGCAGGCTTGCCAGAAAAACCTTAGAAATGTTTGAACAGATTGGCATTACCTGTGAAGAGATGAAAGATAAAGATACAAGAAAACTGATTTTCATAAATGAAGAATTAAAGTTCAAATTCTTTTTGGCAAAAGGCCCTGATGTGCCCACTTATGTGGAATACGGAGCGGCAGATATCGGCATTGTAGGCAGGGATACGATTTTAGAGGAAAGCCGCAATATTTACGAAGTGTTAGACCTTAATTTCGGAAACTGCAAAATGTGTGTCTGCGGGCCAAAGAGCGCGGAGGAATTACTAAAACATCATGAACTTATTCGTGTTGCTACAAAATATCCGAAAATTGCAAAGGATTATTTTTACAACAAAAAACATCAGACTGTTGAAATTATTAAGTTAAACGGCTCCATTGAACTTGCACCTATTGTAGGATTATCCGAGGTGATTGTAGATATTGTGGAGACAGGTTCCACATTAAAAGAAAACGGCCTGTCCGTATTGGAGGAGGTCTGTCCCTTATCTGCCCGGATGGTGGTAAACCAGGTGAGCATGAAAATGGAAAACGAGCGGATTACCAGGCTGATAACCGATTTAAAATCCGTTATCAAAGCATCTTAAAGTTTCAGTTACAGTTGAAGTTATACTTGAAGTTAATGTTTAAGTTAAAGTAAAGTGAAGTTAAAGCGGGGTTAATAGTAAAATGAGAACGTTAAAGTTGACAGGTGAAACAAAGAGGAACCTTTTAAAAGATTTATTAAAGAGAAGTCCCGGCAATTACAGGGAATTTGAAGGGCGGGTCAATGAGATTATCGGGGAAGTAAGGGAAAACGGTGATGCCGCCGTATTTGCGTACACAAAAAAATTTGACAAAGCGGACATTAACCCATCCAATATAAAAGTGACAGAAGAAGAAATTGCCAAGGCTTATGAAGCGGTAGATAAAAAATTGGTGGAAGTGATTCGCAAGGCAAAGGTAAATATATGGGATTATCATATAAAGCAGAAACAATACAGTTGGTTTGACAGCCAGGCGCAGGGAATTATACTGGGGCAAAAAGTAACCCCGCTGCAAAATGTGGGCGTGTATGTACCGGGAGGCAAAGCTGTTTACCCATCTTCCGTGCTGATGAATGTATTGCCTGCAAAGGCGGCAGGGGTGGAACGTGTGATTATGTGTACCCCCCCTATGGAGGACGGAAGAGTGTATTCTCCCACGTTAGTTGCGGCAAAGGAAGCGGGAGTAGACGAAATATACAAGGCAGGAGGCGCCCAGGCAATTGCAGCGATGGCCTTTGGAACAGAAAGTATTCCCAAAACAGATAAAATCGTAGGCCCGGGCAATATTTATGTGGCATTGGCAAAAAAAGCTGTATTTGGCTATGTAAGCATTGATTCCATTGCCGGCCCCAGCGAAATCCTGGTTTTAGCCGACGAAACGGCAAACCCCAGATATGTGGCTGCCGATTTATTATCCCAGGCAGAGCATGATGAAATGGCATCCGCCATTTTAATTACCACAAGCGAAGAACTGGCAAAAAAGGTATCTTTTGAAGTGGACAATTTTACAGCAGAGTTGTCCAGAAAAGATATTATTACAAAATCCCTGGAGCATTACGGCTATATTTTAGTGGCAGATACTTTGGAGGATGCCATTGACGCAGTCAACGACATTGCCTCGGAACATCTGGAAATTGTTACAAAAAATCCTTTTGAGGTAATGACAAAAATCAAAAATGCGGGAGCCATATTTATGGGAGAATACAGCTCGGAGCCGTTGGGAGACTATTTTGCAGGGCCAAACCATGTTCTGCCCACCAACGGCACGGCAAAATTTTTCTCTCCCCTTTCCGTTGATGATTTTATAAAAAAATCCAGCATTATTTCTTATTCCAGGGAGGCATTGGAGCCGGTTTATAAAGATATTGTCCAGTTTGCGGAATGTGAAAAACTTACGGCTCATGCAAATTCCATTAAAGTACGTTTTGAATAGAGGTGATAAAAATGTCAAGGGAAGCAAGTGTAAACCGCACCACAAAGGAGACGGATATATCCATTCGTTTAGAGTTAGACGGCAGGGGAGACGGGGAGATTCACACGGGAATCGGCTTTTTTGACCATATGCTGGAAGGCTTTAAGAAACATGGTTTTTTTGATATGGATGTGAATGTAAACGGAGATTTGACGGTGGACTGCCACCATACCATAGAAGATACCGGCATTGTCCTTGGAAATGTGTTAAAAAAGGCCCTGGGAGATAAAAAGGGTATTAAACGCTTTGGAAGCTGTATCCTGCCTATGGATGAAGCATTGGTACTCTGCGCCATAGATTTATCCGGCAGGCCATATCTGGTATTTGACGGGGAGTTTACTGTGGAGCGCATCGGTTATATGGATACGGAGATGGCAAAAGAATTTTTTTATGCCGTATCTTACGCCGCAGGGATGAATATTCATATAAAAGTCTTATCCGGCAGCAACAATCATCATATCATGGAGGCTATGTTTAAATCCTTTGCAAGGGCGCTTGATGAAGCAGTAACCGTTGACCCGAGAATACATGGTATTTTATCCACGAAAGGTAGTTTATAAATTATGGAACTGAAAAATATTGTTGCAAGAATATATTTGAAAAACGGTCAGGCAGTGAAAAGCCGTAAGGACCATACTCCTGTGGGAGATGTTTTTGAGGCCGCAAAAACATATAATGACTGCGGTGTAGACAAAATATTATTGTTTGACCTTTCTGATGACGATGAAGAGCATCGGGTTAACTTACAGACCATTAAGAAGTTAAACCGCAACCTGGAGATTAAAACATGCGTAGCAGGCAATATCAGGCGTTTTCAGGATATTAAACAGGCATTTTATATGGGCTGCCGCCAGGTTATGTTAAACGGCTCTAAATGGGGCAGTATTGCCCTGGCGGAGGAGGCCAGCAAGCGTTTTGGAAAAGACAGGATTATGGTGTCTGTGGAGAACGTGAACTTTATCTTTAAGAACAGGGAAGCCATGGAAGAGAATTTCCATGAGATGCTGGTGTTAAATAAAAATCTGTTAGACGCCATTGAGAATATTACCACCATTCCTTCCCTGGTGATTATGGATGAATATAATGTAGATGAATTTGTATCTGTGTTAAAAAGAGATTCTGTCCGGGGAATTACAGGGGCATTTGTGACAAACGGTGAAGTTGACGTTATGATGTTAAAGGCGGAATTATCTTCCCATGGCATCCGAATGGTGAATTTTGCCCCGGAATTTAAGTGGTCTGACTTTAAATTAAATTCTGACGGCATGGTTCCTGTAATTGTTCAGGATTACCGCACGGAAAAAGTGTTAATGCTTGCCTATATGAATGAAGAATCCTATATCCGCACCATTAATTCCGGCAAAATGACATATTTTAGCAGAAGCCGGCAGAGAATATGGATGAAAGGGGAGACTTCCGGCCATGTGCAGTATGTGAAATCATTAATTGCCGATTGTGATTATGATACCATTCTGGCAAAAGTTTCCCAGGTGGGGCCTGCATGCCATACGGGAAATCCTACCTGCTTTTTCAATCCTATTGTGAAAAAGGAATATATAGAGAAAAATCCCCTGAAAGTTTTTGAAGATGTGTATTCTGTTATTTGTGACAGAAAAGAACATCCAAAGGATGCTTCCTATACAAATTATCTTTTAGACCAGGGAATTGATACAATCTTAAAGAAACTGTCGGAGGAACACACGGAGATTATTCTTGCATCCAAAAATCCTAACCCGGAGGCAATTAAAAATGAAATTTCCGATTATCTCTATCACCTGATGGTAATGATGGCTGAAAAAGGAGTTACCTGGGAGGATGTTATTCAGGAACTTTCCCAGAGATAGCATCTGTTTGGCACATTCACAGATGCCATGCAAAAAGGCATATCCTAAACTTCTTTACATATTATAATAATATATGAGGAAAGGGAAGTGTATGATATGCGTATGAAAGATGTTGACGAGAGAAAAAAATATGTACAGATGATACGCAGCTCTTTTGAGAATGGAGAAAGCGCCGGATGGGAGCAGGATGTGGACGCCCGGGGAGAAGCAGGGAATGGCTTCTCCTTTTTTAAAATCCGTCTGTTGTTTGCATTGTTTCTTTTTACCATTTATGTGGTGTGCGACCAGATGGATACAAAAATTTACCAGTATTCCACCAAAGATATTGCAGAAATTATTGAAGTAAATTATGATTATGCAAATGTGGAAAAATATGTTATGATGCTAATGAAAAATGAATAAAAAATAGGAAAAGGAAAACAATGACACAGCCAGCTTTAAAGGATGAAATACTTCTGGCTATTGATAAACCCGCCAGATATATTGGAAACGAAGTAAACATGATAAAGAAAAATCCCAAAGATGTGGCAATCCGTTTTGCCATGTGCTTTCCGGATGTATATGAAATCGGCATGTCCCATTTGGGAATCCAGATTCTGTATGATATGTTTAATCAAAGGGAAGATGTTTACTGCGAGAGGGTGTATTCCCCCTGGCCGGATTTGCATGCCATTTTAAAAGAAAAGAAAATACCCCTTTTTGCCTTAGAAACCCAGCAGCCTGTTAAAGACTTTGATTTTTTGGGCATTACCATTCAATATGAAATGTGTTACACCAATATTCTCCAGGTTTTAGATTTATCTTTGATTCCTGTGAAATCAAAGGAGAGGACAAAAGAACATCCATTTGTGATCGGGGGAGGTCCCTGTGCCTATAACCCGGAACCTTTGGCAGATTTTTTTGACATGTTTTATATCGGTGAGGGGGAAACTGTCTATGACAGGCTTTTTGACTGTTATAAGGAATGGAAATCCGCAGGGAAATCACGCAGGGAGTTTTTGGTGGAGGCATCAAAGATTCCCGGCATCTATGTGCCTTCCCTTTACGAAGTGACTTATAAAGAAGATAAAACCATTGCCTCTTTTACCCCTGTGGAAAAGGGCGTACCTGAGAAGATACAAAAGCAGGTAGTTATGGATATGACAGGCGCATCCTACCCGAAAAAGCCTTTAGTCCCCTTTATTAAGGCAACCCAGGACAGGGTGGTTCTTGAAATCCAGCGGGGATGTATCCGAGGCTGCAGGTTCTGCCAGGCAGGTATGATTTACCGTCCCACCAGGGAAAAAGACCTGGAAGTTTTAAAAAGACAAGCCTTTCATATGTTAAAAAATACGGGACATGAGGAGATTTCCCTAAGTTCTTTAAGTTCCTCGGATTATTCTGACTTAAAGGAACTTGTAACATATTTAATAGATGAATTTAAGGGGAAAGGAATAAATATTTCCCTGCCTTCCTTAAGAATTGATGCATTTTCCTTAGACGTTATGAGCAAAGTCCAGGATGTGAGAAAAAGCAGCCTTACCTTTGCCCCGGAAGCAGGCTCCCAGCGTCTTAGAGATGTGATTAATAAAGGACTTACGGAGGAAGTGATTTTACAGGGAGCGAAAGAAGCGTTTTTGGGGGGCTGGCAGAAGGTAAAGCTGTACTTTATGCTTGGGCTTCCCACAGAAACAGAAGAGGATATGGCATCAATCGGGGAACTTGCCAATAAAATTGCCGCGGCATATTACGAGATTCCAAAGGACCGGCGCAATGGCAGATGCCAGATTACCATAAGCACGTCCTTTTTTGTCCCGAAACCTTTTACACCTTTCCAGTGGGCAAAAATGTACAAAAAAGAACATTATTTATCCTGTGCAAAAGTGGTAAATGACTCGGTGAAGGGGCAGTTAAACCGTAAGAGCATCAAGTATAACTGGCATGAAGCTGATGTGACGGTGTTAGAGGGGATTTTGGCAAGAGGGGACAGAAGGCTGGGAAAAGTTATACAAAGGGCCTATGAAAAAGGATGTATTTTTGATGCATGGAGCGACTTTTTTGACAATGAAAAGTGGATGGAAGCATTTTTGGAGTGCAAAATTGACCCGGATTTTTATACATTAAGGGAACGTTCTTTTGATGAGATTCTGCCCTGGGATTTTATTGATGCAGGCGTGACAAAAGATTTCCTGAAAAAACAGTACGAAACTGCATTGGCGGGCCATGTAACTTTAAACTGCAGAGTAAAGTGCAGCGGCTGTGGAGCAAATAAGTATGGGGGAGGTGTATGCATTGAAAATAAGAATCAAGTTCCGTAAATATGGGGTCATGAAGTTTATCGGTCATCTTGACATGATGCGTTATTTTCAGAAATGTATGCGCCGGGCAGAAATTGACATTGCCTATTCCGAAGGTTTTTCCCCTCATCAGATTATGTCTTTTGCGGCGCCTTTGGGGGTGGGAATTACCAGTGACGGAGAATATGTGGATATTGAAGTTCATTCTTCCCAATCTTCGGAGGAATCCATTAAGAAGTTAAATGAAGTTATGGTAGAAGGGGTTGAGATAATTTCTTACCGTAAACTGGGAGATACAGATAAAAATGCCATGTCCCTTGTAGCTGCCGCAGATTATAAACTTTATTTTAAAGATGATTATGAAGCGCCTTCTGTTAATTATCAGGAGGTTTACCGGAAATTTTTTCTTAACCCTTCTGAGATTCTTATAACAAAGCAGACGAAAAAAAGCGAAAGAACTTTTGATTTAAAGAAATTAGTTTATGACTTTCAGATTGATTATGACAGGAAAGGAAAGCCTGTATTTTACCTTAAAGTAAGCACAGGAAGCAGTGACAATTTAAAGCCGGAACTTGTCTTAGAATCATTTTTTAAATCAGAAGGCATCACCATCAATCCCCTGTCTGTTCAAATTCATCGGATTGACGTGTATGGAAAAAATGAAACCGGTTTTGTATCTTTAGGAGAAATGGGAGAAATCATTGAGTAAACGTGTCATTATCACCAGGGAAATTATAAAATCAAAGGAATACCTTGTCACTGCCTTATTTTCTGATAACAGACTTGTTGAAGTTTCCTGTGAAAACGCAGAAAGTACGTCTGTTCTTGGAAATATTTATATTGGGAAAGTTAAAAGAATTGTAAAAAAAATCGGGGCTGCTTTTGTAGAAATCGCTCCGGGGCAGATGACCTATCTATCTTTAAATGATTTGAAAAATCCCTTTTTTGCAAGGCAGAGCAGGGAAGGAAAACTTACGGAGGGGGATGAACTGGCGGTTCAGGTGATAAAGGAAGGTGTAAAGACCAAATCCCCCACAGTTTCTGCAAAACTAACCTGGCAGGGAGAGTTTGTTGTGCTTACTACGGACAATACAAATCTGGGCATCTCAAAAAAACTGCCGGAAGAAACAAGAAATCATCTGAAAAATCTTTTTTCGGATAAAACAGGCAGTGATTACGGTCTGATTCTTCGGACAAATGCAGGAAATCATTCAGATTCCCTTTTGCTGGAAGAATATCATTCAATTTTACAACAATTCATACAATTTAAAAAAGTATACTCCCACAGGACATGTTACAGTGTCGTATTTAAGGCTCCCAGGTTTTACATTAACTTCTTAAAAGGTCTTCCTTTACATGAACTTGAGAAAGTGGCAACGGATGATAAAGATATTTATGAAGAGGTTTTGGAATTTTTTAAGGGAAGGGAACCTTTTAAGACGGAATTATACCAGGATACCATGTTATCCTTATCCAATCTCTATGGCTTAAAGCATAAGTTAGAGGATGCGCTTAAGGATAAAGTATGGCTAAAGTCCGGCGGGTATCTTGTGATTCAGCCAACGGAAGCCTTAACCGTTATTGATGTAAACAGCGGAAAGTCCGTTAAGGGAAATGAAGAGGATTACTACAAGCAGGTTAATTTGGAAGCGGCAGAAGAGATTGGAAGGCAGCTTCGCCTCCGAAATATTTCCGGTATCTGTATTGTGGATTTTATTAATATGAAAAAGAAGGAGGATGAAGTTCTTTTAGTCCGTACATTAAAAAGAATCCTGGCAGAAGATTCCGTAACCGCAGGTTTTGTTGATTTCACAAAACTGGGATTAGCGGAAATTACCAGGAAGAAGGTGAAAAAGCCTTTGTGGGAGCAGTTGAAATAGAATATCTGATTTGGCGGTCAATTTTTAAAGTAAATTCCACTTTCCCAAAGTAAATTCCATCAAAAGCTACTGATTTTGAAAATATTATCAA
>CANRJF010000065.1 GCA_947630855.1 uncultured Lachnospiraceae bacterium | reverse complement strand
GGTCCGGGGTTAAATGGCGGTTCCCACAAGGTAGGATGCCTTACCCTTCCCATGTCCTCAGGAAATACGGAGCGCCAGCTTCAGTTTATGACAGACTTAGGTTCCACCATTCTCTGCTGTACTCCTTCCTATGCGGCAAATTTAGGGGAAGCAGTCAATGAAAGGGGATTAAAAGACAAGATTAAATTAAAGGCGGGGATTTTCGGCGCAGAACCATGGACGGAAGAAATGCGTCATAATATAGAGGAATCTCTTGGAATTAAGGCATATGACATTTACGGCCTTACGGAGATTTCCGGTCCCGGCGTGTCCTTTGAATGTGAGGAGCAGGCAGGGATGCATATTCAGGAAGACCATTTTATTCCTGAGATTATTGACCCCAAAACCGGGGAAGTTTTACCGGAAGGTGAAGTGGGGGAATTGGTATTTACCTGCATCACAAAAAAAGCATTTCCCCTTCTTCGTTACCGCACCCGTGATTTGTGCCGCTTAAGCAGAAAGAAATGCTCCTGCGGAAGAACCCATGTGCGGATGATGAAGCCAAAAGGCAGAAGCGATGACATGATGGTGGTAAAAGGGGTAAATGTATGGCCTTCCCAGATAGAAACCGTTCTTTTAAACCAGGGTTACCAGGCAAATTACCAGATTGTGGTGGACCGTATCGGAAACCATGACACCATTGAAGTTCAGGTGGAGCTGACCCAGGAGATGGCGGAGGATGCTTCCGTACCGGTGGCAGTAAGGGAAAAGAAGATTGTTTCCGGGTTAAAGTCTATGCTGGGAATTTCCGTTGATGTGAAAGTGGTGGAGCCAAAGAGCATTACGCGAAGCGAGGGCAAGGCTGTGCGGGTAATTGATAAGAGACATTTATATCAGTAAAAAGCAGGTTAAAGCCGCCGCTTTGGATTATATCCTTATGCGGCGGTCTGTTTATAAAAGATATTTAAAAAAGCAGTTTATTTGGATTTTCATAATAAATCATTTCTTTTTCTTTGTCCGTCAAATCCATCTGGTTTATCCGGTTTACATAATCCTTTTGTCCTTCCCAGGGGGAATCTGTGGCAAACAAAATCCTATCCGTCCCATGTTTTCTCACAATGCGTATAAAATCATCCTCAGACAGATTATAACTAAGATAAGGAGTCTCTGTCTGTCCTTTTGCAGCCGATACCTTCCCAATAGAAAAAGCGGTATCAAGCCATACGGGGGCGCCGGCAAGGTAATGCTCCACATCCTCCCAGCATGCCCAGTTTCCCATGTGGGCAAGTACAAATTTTACGGGACGGACATGGTCAATCACCTGTAAAATCTGTTTCACCGAAGCATAGTTGTGGTCATAAATCCCAATATCAATCCCGGCGTGGGTAATGACAATCATTCCCAGTTCTGAAGCATAGTCGATGATACGCATCATTTTTATATCGTTAATATCCGTATTCTGGTAAGCAGGATGCAGTTTAATCCCTGATATTCCATGTTCTTTTAAGAAAAGCAGTTCCGATTTATAGTTTTCATAATCCGGGTGCATTCCCCCAAATGTAACAATGCCCTGGTGCAGTAAGCTCTCCCTGCGCTCACATAAGGAGCGGTTGACCTTTTCCACCTGGCCGGGATTTGTCATAACGGGAAGATTTACGGTATAAGAAATCCCTGCCTCCATGGAAGAAAGCAGCCCGGATACAGAGCCGTTGGTAAAATAATCCGTGTGGGAAGCCTGGCTTAGCTTTTTTAACGTCTTTTCCGAAATGGCATCTGGAAATGTATGTGCATGAAAATCAATAATCATCATAAAATCCTCGTCTTCTTTCTCTTCCAAATATTTGAAATGTGTGATAAAATAAAACAGTGTCCATAAATCTGTTATTAATAATAAAATAGAAATGCAGGAATGTCAATTAACTAAAAGACTAAAAGAAAGGATGTATATTATATGCCTGTAACCGATTTACTTGAAAGAAACCATAAACTGTACGGTGATGAGACTGCTTTGGTAGAATTAAATCCCCTTATAAAAGATACAAGGAAAACCACATGGAAAGAGTATGACCTTGTACAGCAGACTTCCCCGGAACCCTATCGAAGGGAGATTACCTGGAGTATTTTTGATGAAAAGGCAAACCGGGTGGCAAATATGCTCCTTAGCAGGGGGATACAGAAAGGTGACAGGGTTGCCATATTAATGTTTAACTGCTTGGAGTGGCTCCCTATTTATTTTGGAATATTAAAAGCCGGGGCCATTGCCGTGCCTTTTAACTTCCGGTTTTCTTCCGACGAGATACAGTATTGTGCAGATTTGGCGGAGGTTCATATTCTGTTTTTCGGACCGGAATTTATTGGGCGTATTGAATCCATAGAAGAAAAGTTAAGCAAGGGAAGGCTGTTGATTTATGTGGGGGACGGCTGCCCCACATTTGCGGAGGGGTATCATGAACTGGTGGCAGATTGTTCCAGCCAGCCTCCTTTAGTGCGGTTGGAGGATGAAGATGATGCGGCAATTTATTTTTCCTCAGGGACCACAGGATTTCCAAAGGCCATTTTACATAACCATGAAAGCCTCCTTCAGGCGGCACAGATGGAGCAGAAACACCATTTAACGGACAGAGATGACGTGTTTTTGTGCATTCCGCCCCTTTATCATACCGGAGCCAAATTCCACTGGATGGGAAGCCTTTGCGCGGGAAGCCGGGCAGTTCTTTTAAAGGGGACTACCCCGGAGATTATCTTAGATGCCATATCAAAGGAACACTGTACCATTGTATGGCTTTTAGTTCCCTGGGCACAGGATATTTTAACGGCATTGGACAGAGGGGATGTGAAACTTGAAGATTACCAACTTAGTCAGTGGAGGTTAATGCATATCGGGGCGCAGCCGGTGCCTCCTTCCTTAATCCGCCACTGGAAAGAATATTTTCCAGAGCATATGTATGATACCAATTACGGCCTGTCGGAATCAACCGGGCCGGGGTGTGTCCATCTGGGCATAGAGAATATCCACAAAGTAGGCGCCATCGGGATTCCCGGATATCGGTGGAAATGCAAAATTGTGGATGATAACGGCAATGAACTGCCCCAGGGGGAGATTGGAGAACTCTGCGTGAAAGGTCCTGGAGTTATGACATGTTACTATAACGACCCGGAGGCAACAAAGGAAGTGTTAAAAGACGGATGGCTCTATACCGGGGACATGGCAAAAATGGACGAGGACGGTTTCTATTTCCTTGTGGACAGGAAAAAAGACGTGATTGTCAGCGGCGGGGAAAATATTTATCCGGTTCAGATAGAGAATTTCTTAAGCGCATATGAGAAAGTGCAGGATGTGGCGGTAATCGGCCTGCCGGATAACAGGCTTGGGGAAATAACGGGAGCAGTGATTGCAGTGAAAGAGGGCATGGACTGTACGGAGGAGGAAATCAACGAATTTTGTATGCAGCTTCCCAGATATAAACGTCCGAAAAAAATTATTTTTGCGGAAGTGCCCAGAAACGCCACCGGTAAGATTGAAAAACCTGCGCTGCGGAAAAAATACGGCGCGGAGCATTTGGTGGCACAGCAGAATATGGGTTAGTGGGATAGTGTTTCCATGCTAAATCAGGAATCACGGAGGAAAAATCAGTGTACATGGTAAAAATGCAGATTGCTTGTTTATGTGTTATCTTTATGCTTGCAGTTTCATGTTACAGGAACAGGTCATTAAAGACCAGAAGCGTCAGGATATTTCATACATTTATAATTTTAATGATTATTAATCTGGTATTTGACATGATTACAGTTTATACGGTCAATCATTTGAATACGGTGCCGTATGCGCTAAACAGGATTGTCCACATAGTGTTTATCGCCACCACAATTGCGGGGATGTGGCTGATTGTGCGTTATGTGGAAGTATTGCTGGATGTGGAATACCACAGCAGGAAAATTGTCAGATGTTTTACAGATATTCCGCTGGCAGTGTCATTGCTTATAGTTATTTTTGCACCTATCAGATACGTGGAGACGCCCGCAGGGAATTATTCTGCCGGGATTCCGGTGTGGACATGCTACTTAAGCGCCGCATATTATATTTGTATGGCTTTTGTCATATTCTATTACAGGCGGGAAGGGATAAACAGAGCGAAAAAAGAAATTCTCTGGACAGCCATGTTTATGATTGGGGCGGGCATTTTAATGGAAATGTTTTGCCCGACTTTGCTTATGTCCGCCTTATGGGTCACAATTCTTGTGGTGAGCATTTACCTGATACAGGAAAACCCGGAAGAGGTATTTGATAAAAATACGGGCACATTTAACGAGACGGCATTTTTAAAGATGATACACGAAAACATTTACACCAGAGACAGATTTCATGTGGTTTTGTTTACAATTTCCAACATGGATATTATAAAAGAGCGTTACGGAAGCCATATGGCAAATAGCTGCCTGAGGATTATCAGTGATAAAATATATGCCGCTTTTCATCATAATACCTATGCTTTGGATGACAATGAACTGGTATTTTTTGCAGGCAGCGTCCAGGCGGCGGAGAAGTGCGTGGAAGTTTTGGGGAAATGGTTTGAAAGTCCTCTGCCTGTTTTAAAAGAGCAGATTAAGATTCAGGCACAGATGCGTCCCTGGTCTTTTGAGAATAAGGATAAAGAAGAGCATATTTTTGATGACATAGAAAACTATTTTACCCAGGTTCTGGCAAAGTCTGTGTACATAGACCATTTTTCCGGCCTTATGAACCGCAATGCATATGAGCGGGACCTTACCCATTTTTTCCGGCATCATGAATTGACAGGGGTATTCTGCAGCATGGCGGATATCAACAACTTAAAGAGAATGAATGACAGTTTCGGGCATGTGGCAGGAGATGCGCTGATTAAGGGATGCGCAGACTTTTTAAGGGAACATATGCCGAAAGATGCAAGAATTTACCGTATCGGCGGAGATGAATTTGCCATTTTAAACCTGTCCAAAACAAAAGAGGAAATGGAAAAAGTCATTGCAAAAATAAAGAAAGTCAGCCAGGAGAATATAGAAGAAAACCAGTATCCCCTGGATTTTGCCGTGGGGACAGTGGAATATGACCCGTTTTTGGATACAAATCTTTTTGATGCCTTTAAAAGGGCGGATAAACAGATGTATCAGGAAAAAGAAGAAATGCGCATGGAGTGGATTGCAAAGAGAAGCGAGGAGGATTGGGACTGGATTCGCAAAATGGACGCATTAAGCTATGAAAGTCTTCTCTTTGGGGCATGGTCCCAGATAACGGAAAATTACCTGTATATCCACAATGAAGTAAACCATATGACAAGATGGGCTACAAGCGCCGTGGATGATTTTGAACTGGAACGGGAATATAATTACCAGGGTATGCATATATGGGAAAGGCTGATTCATCCCAAGGACAGGGAAGCATACCAAAAAGCCCTGGACTTAATGTACAGGGGCGTACAGAAACACAGCCAATGCACTTACCGGGTGGAAAACCGGTGGGGAGAATATGTGGAGGTTTCAGAGAGCAGTTACCTTTGCTGTGACGACAACGGAAAGGCAAAAATACGTATGGGCATTATCCGTCCCCAGAAAGAAAATGTAAAGATGGATGCGGAGACAGGGCTGTATGATAAATATGAATTTACCGACAGGGTACAGAAACTGTGTGACAGCCATAATACCACCACAGGCATTATCCTGCTGGGGTTAAACCATTTCCGCAAGATAAACACCATGTATTCCTATGCCGTGGGAGACGAAGTTCTTAAGGCGGTAGCGGAAAAAATAGAGCAGATTGTTCCCATAAGAAGCAGCCAGTACCGGTATGGAGGAGATATGTTTGCCGTGATTTACCCCCATACCAATAAAATGGAATTGTACCGTTTCTTTGACCAACTGCAGAAGAGTCTGGAAGGTTTTGAAGTGGAAAGCGGGGAGAGGATTTATCTTACCCTCTCCGGCGGGGCGGTTCTTATGGAGGATGGCATGACGCCGGATTCCATTAAAAATTCTTTGGAACATGCGGTGAAAATGGCGAAAGAATCCGGCAGGGGCGTGTTGGAGTTTGCCTCCGGCAGCCAGATGAAAGCCACGGAATCAAGGTTCCGTATGCGGGAAGAACTCAGAAGATGCGTTCGTGACAAAATGTATGGCTTTTATCTGTATTACCAGCCCCTTTTGCTGGGAAAAGATAAAAATCTTTTTGGCTGCGAGGCATTGCTGCGGTGGCACCATCCCAATTTTGAAGGGTTCGGGCCGGAACAGTTTATTCCTATTTTGGAGGAAACAGGGCAGATTATGGAGGCTGGCAGGTGGGTAATTACCACGGCATTACAACAGGTGAAAGAGTGGCAGAAAATAAAGCCGGATATGAGCGTGAATGTAAATGTGTCCTATATCCAGATGCAGCAGCCGGATTTGGCGGCATTTATTGTCAATGAGGTAAAACGTCTGGAGCTATCTCCGGGAAGCGTGATTGTGGAACTGACGGAGAGCTGCAAGATTAACAACTATGACGGCGCCATAGAGTTTGTAAATTATTTAAGGCGCAATGGCATTGCCTTTGCACTGGATGATTTCGGTACGGGATATTCTTCTTTTGAAGTATTAAAGAATGTGCCTACGGACTGGATTAAGTTGGAACACAACTATGTATCTTCTTATAAGAACAGTCTGAAAGATAAAAATATTATCATACATATTATTGAACTGTGCCATTCCCTTGGCATTAAAGTCTGCGCGGAGGGAATTGAAGATGAGGAAGTCTGTGAAAATATGAGAAAACATCAGGTGGAATTTCTTCAGGGATATTATATCAGCAAACCTTTATCGGCAGTAAAATTTGAGGAGGAATTTTTAAGTGACAAAGTTGGATGAGATGATTGCACAGATTCATAATAAATATGTGTATATCCAGACACACAATTTCCCTGACCCGGATGCAATATCCAGCGCCTATGGACTGCGGAAACTGTTAAAGTACAAAGGCATTGATGCATTTATCTGTTATAAAGGGAAAATTGACCGATATAATACCTTAAAGCTTATTGAACTTCTGGATATCCGTCTGGAGAATTTAGAGGAAATGAAAAGAACTTTATCAGAACATGATGAAGTGATTTTGGTGGATGCCCAGAAGGGAAATTCCAATATCATTGATATGACAGGGAACGAGGTTATCTGTATAGACCACCATCCCATTTTTGAAAAAATACAGTACCGCTTTGCGGATATCCGCCCGGAACTGGGGGCTTGCGCCACCTTAATTGCCATGTATTTTTTTGAAAATAATATTCCTATGGATTCTAAGACTGCCACCGCATTAAGTTACGGAATCCGCAGTGATACGGATAAGCTGTCCAGAGGGACTTCAAAGGCGGATATAGAAATGCTTTACCGCATGTATGACCGCAGTGACCAGAATTTAATTCATATGCTGGAAAACCGGGAATTATATTTTAATGATTTAATGACATATACCAGGGCAATTGAGAGCATTAAAGTATTTGATAAAGTCAGTTTTTCCTGTGCGGGGACAAACTGCCCGGAGGCATTGGTTGCCAGTGTATGTGATTTTATGCTGGCGCTTGTGGAAGTGGAATTTTCCGTGGTGTATGCAATCCAGGAACAGGGAATAAAGCTGTCCGTCCGCAGCGAGGGTGGCGGCTATGACGCCGGAATCATTATCAGCCGTGCACTAAAGGGGCTGGGAAACGGCGGCGGCCACGGGGCAATGGCAGGAGGTTTTATCCCTTTTACCGGAACGGAAGAGCAGGCAAAAGAGATGATTAGAATCGTGGAGGAGCGGGTGTTAAACGAAATTCACACTGTCTTATAAAAAGGGGAAAAAATGAATAACAGCAGGCAGACAAAATCCTCAAAATGCATATGGATGACAGGAATTAACCATGAAACGGCAGCTTTAAAAATCCGGGAAAAGTTTTCTTTTACCAGAAGGGCGGCTTTTCATGCAATGGAGAAAATGAAAACCATGCCCGGCGTAAAGGGGTGCATTCTTTTATCCACCTGCAACCGTACGGAAATATATATCAGCGGTATTATGACCCAATCCCCCATGGATTTATGTTCCCTTTTGTGTCATGCATTAGAGATTGATAAGGAAGATTACCGCCGTTATTTTACGGAAAAAACAGGGGAAGAAGTTATCCGCCATTTATTTTTCCTTGCTGCGGGGCTTAAGTCTAAAATAGTAGGGGAAGACCAGATTTTAACCCAGGTGGGGGATGCATTGTCCCTTGCCAGAGAGGCCCATGGGGCAGATACGGTGCTTGAAGTGTTATTCCGCCATGCCGTCACCGCGGGAAAGAAAGTAAAAACCCAGGTTCCCATGCAAAAAGAAAATGAATCCGCGGCGGCCCTTTCCCTAAAGCGTCTTTTAGATTTGGGATATGAAATCCGGGGAAAAACCTGTATGGTTATCGGCAATGGCATGATGGGAAAACTTACGGCGCTGGCTTTAAAAGAGGAGGGGGCGGATGTAACGGTAACGGTGCGCCAGTATAAAAGCGGCATGGTGGAAATCCCAAAAGGCTGCAATAGGATTCATTACGGGGAGCGTTATTGGTATCTTCCAAAATGTGACTTTGTTTTTTCCGCCACTGCAAGTCCCAATGTGACAATTACAAAGGAAGAGGTTTTAAAAGCAGGGTGGAAAAAACCGGTGGTATTTGTCGACCTGGCAGTTCCCAGGGACATTGAACCAAAAATAAGGGAATTAGGGGATGTAAGCCTTTACGATATTGATGATTTTTCCATCGATGCCTGTTCAGATGCCATGGAAGAACAGTATAAAAGGGCATCCGACCTTTTGGAAAAGAAGATAGAGGAGTACGAAAACTGGTATGCCAACAGGAATAGCATACCTGTTATCCGGCAAATTGGAAAAGCTGCGGCAGAAGATGCGGCATGGCGGATGGGAAAAATATTTCAAAGTTTAACAGAGAAAGGGAAGGAAGAAACTTTAAGGGAAGGAGTGGTGGACTGTGTGGGGAAAACAGTCCGGCATATGTTATTTTCTTTAAGGGATGAACTCTCCCCTGAGGAATTGGAAAAAGTATTAAAGATTTTGGAGGAAGAATATGGACAATAAATTTTTTCCCCTGTTTTTGGATATGACAGGTAAAAAATTTTTAGTTTACGGGGCAGGTAAGATTGCTGCCAGGCGGGTGGAGACGCTTCTTAGGTTTGGGGGGGAGATTATACTCATTGCCCCGGAAATTATGCCTCAGATGGAGGAGGTAATACAAAAAAGCAGGCAGGGAGAATTTTTAAAAAGCGGCGGAACCATATCCCGTATAGAAAAGGAACCCTACCGTCCGGGAAAGATTTCGGAGGATGTGGATTACGTTTTGGCAGCCACCAATGACAAAGATGTAAATGAAAGTATTTTCAGGGAATGCAGGCATCGGGAATTGCCGGTGAACGTGGCTTCCGATAAGTCAAAGTGTGATTTTCATTTTCCTGCCATTGTGGAAAATGAGGATTTTATCATCGGCATCGGGTCAGGAGGAGAGGATCCTGCCGGGGTTCACTCTCTGGCAGAAAAACTTCGGGGAATGCTGGCATGAGGGAAATTGTAATCGGCAGCAGGGAAAGCAGGCTTGCAGTTGCCCAGACAGAGATTCTATGTGATTATATCAGAAAAAACTGCCCGGAAATTACGCCGCGGATTCTTACCATGAAAACAACAGGGGATAAAATTTTAAACAGGAAACTGGCAGATATAGGGGGAAAAGGGCTTTTTGTAAAAGAACTGGACGCCGCACTGTCACAGGGGAAAAGCCATCTTTCCCTGCACAGCTTAAAAGATTTGCCCATGGAAGTTTCTCCCGATTTTCCCATTTTGGGATATTCCAAAAGGGAAGACCCAAGGGATGTGCTGGTGCTGCCATTAGGCTCACAGACCCTTGATAAAGAGAAACCCATAGGTTCTTCCTCCCCAAGGCGCATATTGCAGTTAAAAAATATTTTTCCCGATATGGAAACGTCTTCCGTCCGTGGAAATGTACTGACAAGGTTAAAAAAGTTAGATGCAGGAGAATATTCTGCCCTGGTGCTTGCGGCGGCAGGATTAAAGCGGCTGGGTTTGGAACACCGCATCAGCAGGTATTTTTCCCCGGAAGAGATGGTTCCGGCAGCAGGCCAGGGAGTGCTGGCAGTGCAGGGAATAGCGGGGGAAGATTATGAGTTCCTTAAAGGTTTTTTCCATGAAGACACAACCTATGCGGCTTTGGCGGAGCGAAGCTTTATCGAAACTTTGGGGGGAGGATGCACTTCCCCGGCGGCGGCTTATGCAAGAGTGCAGGGAACGGATTTGTTTTTGACGGGATTTTATTACAGGGAAGATACGAAAAGACAATTTCGCCTTAGTATAGAAGGAAAAGTTTCTTTGTGCAGGGAGCTGGGAAAAACTCTTGCACATAAGATGATGGAATTGTAATTGAGAAATATGCCGTAGTCGGGAAATCTTCAGAAAGGATAGTTGTTATGGCAGGAAAAGTCTGGCTTGCAGGGGCAGGCCCGGGGGATGCGGGACTTTTAACCCTTAAGGCAAAGAAGGTATTGGAATCGGCGGAAACGGTGGTTTATGACAGTTTGGTGGGAAAGGCAATCCTTGCAATGATTCCCAAGGAAGCCCAGAGGGTTTATGTGGGAAAGAGGGCAGGACGCCATACCATGACCCAGGAACAGATAAATGAGCTTCTGATAAAAATGGCACGCCGGGGGAAACGTGTGGTGCGGTTAAAAGGAGGCGACCCTTTTCTGTTTGGACGTGGGGGTGAGGAAGGGGAGGCGCTGATGCGGGAGGGGATTCCCTTTGAGGTCATCCCGGGAGTGACGGCGGCTTTTGCGGTTCCCGCCTATGCCGGAATCCCCGTAACCCACCGCAGCATGGCATCCATGGTGCATGTGATTACCGGGCATAAAAAAGGAGATGAGCCTCTTCATATAGATTTTTCTGCATTGGTAAAGGCGGGGGGCACATATGTATTTCTCATGGGGCTTTCTTCCCTTCCTCAAATCTGCCAGGGGCCTATGGAGGGAGGATTGCCGGGCAGTACTCCGGCGGCAGTGATAAGCCGGGGCACAACTGCCATGGAAAAAGGGATTTTGGCAACTGTTTCCACACTTACTGATAAAGCAGCAGAAAGCAGCCTGGATGCCCCTGCGGTGATTGTGGCGGGGGATGTGTGCGCCTGTATGGAAACGTTAAACTGGCGTCAGTTTCTTCCCCTCTCAGGAAGGCGTTATGTGGTCACCAGGCCAAGGGAGCGGGCTTTTAGCCTGTCGGAGAGCCTGCGGGAACTGGGGGCGGAAGTAATAGAGATTCCTGCGGTTAAAACCGTTTTCTGCAAAGATAACATACAGCTTAAGGAAGCCATAGATAACATACATCGTTATGACATCCTTGCGTTTACATCCCCGGCAGGGGCAGAGTATTTTTTTGACTATTTAAGGGAAATACAAAAAGATATCCGCTGCCTTGGCCAGATAAAACTGGCGGCTATGGGGGCAGGGACGGCGAAGGCATTAGAAAAAAGAGGACTTATGGCAGATTATGTGCCGGAGACATATAACAGTGTATTCCTGGGTAAATTATTGTGTGAAGTGGCGCCAAAGCAGGGTTTTATCCTGCTTCCCAGGGCGAGAGAGGGAAGTAGGGAACTGACGGAGGAGCTTTCAAAGCGAAAAGACATTACCCTGACGGAAATTCCCCTGTACGATACGGTGTTTGAGACAAATTCCGTTATTTCAGTGTGGGAAGAAATCAAAAACGGTGAGATAAGAGAAGGGGTATTTACCAGCGCCTCCACGGTGAAAGGATTTGTGGGGGCGGCGGGAACGGAAGATGTGACAAAAATCACTGCATATTGTATCGGGGAGAAAACTGCCGCGGAGGCAAAAAAAGCAGGGATGAAATGTGTGATAGCCAAAGAGGCAACGGTAGATGCTTTGGTACAGGCCATATTAGACAATAGATTTTAAGAAAAGATGGAGGAAACAATGGACTTGACAAAACGCCCGAGAAGGCTTAGAAGCAGCGAAATATTGCGGAAAATGGTGCGGGAGACAAGAATGGATAAATCTTCTCTTGTATATCCTTTATTTGTAAGGGAGGGCAGTAATATAAAAGAAGAAATCCCTTCCATGCCGGGGCAGTATCGTTACAGTATAGACCGCATGGGGGAAAAACTTCAGGAATTGGCGGACGCAGGAGTTTCATCCCTTATGTTTTTCGGCATACCCGATAAAAAAGACGAATTGGGCTCTTTGGCGTACTGTGAAGACGGAATTGTGCAGAAGGCGTTTTCCAGGGCAAAAAAGGAGTTCCCCCAGATGTATCTAATCGGTGATGTGTGCATGTGTGAATATACATCCCATGGGCACTGCGGCGTCCTTAAGGGGCATGATGTGGACAATGACAGGACTTTGGAATTGCTTGCAAAAACAGCTCTTTCCCAGGTACAGGCGGGAGCGGACATGGTAGCCCCTTCCGATATGATGGACGGCAGGGTAGGGGCAATCCGCAGCGCATTAGATAAAAACGGTTATGAGAATACTCCCATCATGGCATATTCCGTAAAATTTGCCTCCTCATTTTACGGGCCTTTCAGGGATGCGGCAGATTCCGCTCCGGCATTTGGGGACAGAAAAACATACCAGATGGATTTCCACAACAGAAGGGAAGCACTAAAAGAAGCCGCCATGGACGTGGAAGAGGGAGCGGATATTGTGATGGTAAAGCCTGCCATGGCATATGGTGATTTAATCAGGGAAGTAAAAGATATGGTAAATGTTCCCGTGGCTTCTTACAGTGTCAGCGGGGAGTATGCCATGGTAAAAGCGGCGGCAGGGGCAGGCTGGATAGAGGAAGAGAAAATCATGTGTGAGATGGCAGCATCCGCTTACCGGGCAGGAACAGATATCTATATCACGTATTATGCCAAAGAACTTGCAAAATGCATGGATAAGGGCATAATCGGATAGGCTTGCAGCATGAAAAAACAGTGCCGCAGTCGAAGGAGAAGACATGGATAAATCGGAACAGATATTTTCTGAAGGGAAAAAATATATTCCCGGGGGAGTAAATTCCCCGGTTCGGGCATTTGCATCCATTGAAAGCACGCCCCCTGTGATAAAAAAAGCAGACAAGGCAGTTTTGTGGGATGAAGACGGCAATTCGTATATTGATTTTGTAGGCTCCTGGGGGCCTATGATTTTAGGGCATAATCATCCTTTAGTGTATAAAAGCGTAGTGGAAGCTGCAGGATGCGGCTTAAGTTTCGGGGCGGCGACAAAAATAGAAGTGGACATGGCAAAATTAATCTGCGAAATGGTTCCTTCCATAGAGATGGTACGCATGGTAAATTCAGGAACGGAGGCAGTGATGAGCGCCGTGCGTGTGGCAAGAGGATATACCCACAGGAATAAAATCATTAAATTTGACGGGTGTTACCATGGCCATTCTGACGGGCTTTTGGTGGCGGCAGGCTCCGGGGTTATGACAGCAGGCGTGCCGGATTGTGCAGGAGTACCGGAAAATGTGACAAAAGATACCCTTACGGCATCCTACAACCGTTTGGAGGAAGTGGAGGCCCATTTTAAACGCCGGGGAGAGGAAATTGCGGCAGTGGTAGTGGAGCCGGTGGCAGCCAATATGGGCGTTATCCTGCCTGAGCCTGGATTTTTGGAAGGGCTTAGGAAGCTGTGCAATGCCTACGGGGCAGTGCTGATTTTTGATGAAGTGATTACAGGGTTTCGGCTTGGCCCCGGCGGGGCGCAGGAATATTTTCATGTTACCCCGGACCTTACCACTCTGGGAAAAATTATAGGAGCAGGCATGCCTGTGGGGGCTTACGGGGGGAAAAGGGAGATTATGGAGATGGCAGCCCCTTTAGGCCCGGTGTATCAGGCAGGAACATTAAGCGGCAATCCGGTGGCAATGGCGGCGGGAATTACCCTGCTTCGCATTTTAAAAGAACACCCGGAATATTATAAAAAGTTAAATGAGACATCGGACGCATTTTTTGGTAAAATAAAAGAAATCATAAAAAATAAAGGGAAAAATTACCGGGTAAACCATATTGCATCTTTGGGCAGTATTTTTTTTACCGGGGAGAGGGTACTGGATTATGTTACCGCAAAAACGGCAGACACACAGGCTTTTGGCAGATATGCCAGGGCAATGATAAAAAAAGGCATCTATGTGGCGCCCTCCCAGTTTGAGGCAATGTTTCTTTCTATGGCACACACAAAAGAGCAGTTGGAGGAGACATTGAAAAAAATAGAAGAAATTATATAAAGGAGATACCGTTATGATGAATCCCGCAGCAATATTTCAGATGAAAGCCCTCTGGGACAGATTTACCGCAAACCATCCCAAGTTTCCTAAATTCCTGCAGGCGGCGGCAGCCTCTTCCGTGGATGAGGGAACCGTCATTGAAATAAAGATTACAAAATCAAACGGAGATTCCATTGCCTCCAATTTAAAGATTACGGCGGAGGATTTGGAATTGTTTCAGGAGTTAAAAAACATTGCAGGACAATAGTTTTTCCATGCCGGATCGTATGGAAAGCAGGCGGCTTGTGCTCTCTCCCATGTCCCTGCAGGAATTAAAGGAATTGCAAAAAGAAGGGCAGAAACTTCTGCCGGAATCCGTTTTATCGGATATTATCCGAAAGGCAGTAAGAAATAAAATACTGAAAATGGAACAAATGCCAAAGGACGTCCATTCCTGGTTTACCTACTGGCGCATTTTAAAGAAAGAGGACGGCATGGGTATGGGGCTGGTGGGCTCTAAGGGGCTGCCGGGGGAAGACGGATTCGTGGAACTTGGCTACGGCATGGCAAAGGAATACAGGAGAATGGGCTATATGGCGGAGGGACTGAATGCATATCTTGACTGGCTGTATCAGTGCCCGTTTTGCAGGGGAGCAAGGCTTCGTATTCTCTCTGCCAATTTTCCTTCCGTAAAAACAGCGGAATCCTGCGGCTTTGAAAGGGCAGGGCAGGAGGATATTTATTTGATATACGTATACAGATTTTGATTTTTAAATTAACATAAAAACAATATACAAGGAGGTTAAAGATATGAAAATATTGGATATGACATTTGTACAGGGGTTTATCCGCATGGCGGACGACGGGTTCCGTATGGGATGGCACGAGAGGAACGGGGGAAACCTTTCTTACCGGATTAAACCGGAAGAAGTGGAAATGATAAAAAACCGTTTAAAAAATGACGGTCCCTGGGTACCCATTGGGGCAAGCGTGCCGGAGCTGGCAGGAGAATATTTCCTTGTTACCGGCAGCGGCAAATTTTTCCGGGATATTAAAGAAGACCCGGAGGCAACCCTGGCAATTATTGAGGTGGACGATAAGGGGGAAAATTACCAGTTGAAATGGGGGCTTGTGGAAGGTGGAAAACCCACCAGCGAACTGCCCAGCCATTTAATGAACCATGCGGTGAAAAAGAGGGTGACAAACGGCAGATACCGTGTCATCTATCATGCCCATCCGGCAAATATCATCGCCCTGACATTTGTGCTTCCTTTGGAGGATAAAATTTTTACAAGGGAATTGTGGGAGATGGCAACGGAGTGCCCGGTGGTGTTCCCGGACGGTATCGGCGTTGTGGGCTGGATGGTGCCCGGGGGCAGGGAAATAGCCCAGGAAACCAGTAAACTTATGGAAAAGTACGATGCGGCAATCTGGGCGCATCATGGGATTTTCTGTGCAGGGGAAGGCGCCCATACCACTTTCGGGTTAATGCACACCATAGAAAAGTCTGCGGAAATTCTGGTAAAAGTGCTGTCCATGGCACCCACAAAACGGCAGACCATAAAGCCTCAGGAGTTCCGGGAACTGGCAAAGGCATTTGAGGTGGAACTGCCGGAGGAGTTTTTGTACGAAAAGGAAGAAAAATAGGGGGAAAATTATTTATTACATATTGACAAAACCCGTGAAATGCTGTTATAGTATTTTCAGACAAAAGGGAGTAGCTGACATGGGGCGTGTCATGTTTGCATATCGTCAATACGATTATTTATAATCCGGTATGTAACTAAGTAGCGAGACTTTTGTTGCATTAATTAATTTTAGTGCAACAAAAAACTCGCTTTTTTGTTGCAGAAAGGAAGGTAAATATGGAGATATTGATTCAGATTGTTTGTTTGGTGCTGGGATTTGTAATGCTTATTAAAGGGGCGGACTTTTTTGTGGACGGCGCGGCAGGCATTGCATCAAAACTGGGGATTCCCCAGTTGGTGATTGGGCTTACCATTGTGGCAATGGGAACAAGCGCTCCAGAGGCGGCGGTAAGTATTTCGTCTGCATTAAAAGGAAGTGCAGATATTACCATCGGTAATATTGTGGGCAGCAATATTCTCAATATATTGATAATTCTTGGTCTGACGGCTGCCATAATACCCATTAAAGTTGCAAAATCAACGGTTCGGTATGAAATCCCTTATATGATTGCAATTACTTTTATCCTTATTTTCTTAGGCCATACGGGAAATGAAATTACATGGTATGAGGGCATAGTGCTGTGGGTGCTTTTTATAGCATATCTGACATATCTGTTTTTTATGGCAAAAAACAATAAAGAAGAAGAGGATGAAAAAAGCAAAGATAAATCCATTGTAAGTCTTTTAGGACTTATTGTGGTAGGAATGTTTTTAATTATATTGGGCAGTAATATATCTGTGGACGGCGCCACGGGGCTTGCCAGGATAATGGGAATCAGCGAAAGGTTTATCGGCCTTACCATAGTTGCTCTGGGAACTTCCCTGCCGGAACTTGTGACTTCCGTTGCGGCGGCAAAAAAAGGAAATGCGGATATTGCCATCGGAAACATTGTGGGGAGCAACATTTTTAACATACTGTTTGTGGTGGGAACGGCGTCCTTGATTACGCCTGTTGTCTTTGCCCCCGGTTTTGTGGTGGATACGTTGATTGCGGCAGGAGCAGGTATTTTGCTATTGTGCGGTGTTATGAGGAAATACCGCCTGAGCCGGATAACAGGTTTTATCATGCTGGCAGGGTATGCGGCATATTTTATCTTTCTCTCCCTCTCTTGAAAAATTCCTTTCAAGATGTTATAATAATCACATTATAAAAACAGGATAGGGAAAAAGGAGAATACCATGTACGCTGACGAAAATGTGATTAAAATCAAGCATGAAGTTTTGTATGAAGTGGCAAAACTGGCATTTAAAGGGAAACTGCAAGAGGAAAAGGAGCATATTGCCACCAAACTGATTCCGGGTCCCAAACCACAGTTCCGTTGCTGTATTTACAAAGAGAGAGAGATTATCCGCCAGAGGGTCCGCCTTGCGGAGGGCAAAGCCCCGGGTGCCGTGGATGACGGGAATATTATCCAGGTTATCAGTTCAGCATGTGAGGATTGTCCCATATCCAGTTATGTTGTAACGGATAACTGCCAGAACTGCCTTGGCAAGGCATGTATCAATGCATGTAAGTTCGGAGCCATATCCATCGGGGATTTCCGTTCCCACATTGATGCATCAAAGTGTAAAGAGTGCGGCAAATGTGCCAGCGCCTGCCCTTACCATGCCATTGCAGGATTGAAGCGTCCCTGTAAATATAACTGTCCGGTGAATGCCATTACATATGACGAGAACGGAATTTCTGTTATTGATGAGAAGAAATGTATCCGCTGCGGTCTGTGTATACATAAATGCCCATTTGGCGCCATCGGCTCCAAGACATTTATTGTGGATGTTATTGAGGCAATTAAATCCGACAAACCGGTGTATGCAATTTTAGCTCCTTCCACAGAGGGACAGTTTGGGGCGGATATCACCATGGAGAGCTGGAAAAAAGCCGCTAAATTGGTGGGATTTGACGATTTAATCGAGGCAGGATTAGGAGGGGATATGACCACCCAGGCAGAAGGTGATGAGTGGTACGAGGCATATCAGAAAGGTGAAAAGAAAACAACATCCTGCTGTCCCGGTTTTGTAAATATGATAAAGAATCATTATCCGGAACTTCTTGATAAAGTTTCCACCGCAGTTTCTCCCATGTGTGCCGTTTCCCGTATGATAAAGGCAAAACAGCCCAATGCGGTAACCGTATTTATCGGGCCCTGTATCGCCAAGAAGTCGGAGGCAAAAGACCATAAGATTGAAGGAAATGTGGATTACGCATTAACATACAGCGAGATTCGTGCCATTATGAAGGCAAAGGGCGTAGAGTTAATGCCCTCAGATAATACATACCAGGAATCTTCCGTTTATGGAAAGCGTTTCGGTAATTCAGGGGGAGTTACGGCAGCAGTGGTAGAGTACATGAAAGAAAAAGATTACGACTGCGACCCCAAAGTATGTAAGGCAAACGGAGCGGCAGAATGTAAGAAGGCATTGCTGCTGTTAAAAGCCGGAAGGCTGCAGGAAGACTTTATAGAAGGAATGGCATGTGTAGGCGGCTGCGTAGGCGGGCCAAGTGCATTTAAAGATCAGGCGGCTGCAAAGAAAGACAGAGATGCATTGATAAGCGGGGCAGATGACCGGGGTATTGTAGACAATCTTAAGAAATATGACATGGGCAGGTTTTCCATGCACCGCGTATCACATGACGCAGAGCATAGCAGTGAACAGGCGGCAGAATAGGTATTGGTGTTAAAAATGAAAGCAGCAACAGATGTAGAGATATGCAGAGTTACAGATGTAAATGTAAAAGAAAAAATAATGTATGCTTTAATGAAAGCAGGGGTGCCTTACGCGGAAGAATGGGAAAAAGTATCCCTTATGAAACGGAAGCGGTATAACGGCGCCAGGGAAGTTTGCGTTATCATTACCCATTTGGGAAAAGCAGAGCTGGCAAAAGAGATTATTTCAGGTCTGGGGCAGGAAGTCGGCAATGAAATTTTCTGGCCGGCTTAAACCGGTTCATACCAAATAGGGTATGCTCATAGGAGCATACCCTATTTTGCCGGATTATACTATTAGGAGACAATATGCAGGAGAAAATCATTTATTATGTGTCTGCCAATGAGGAAGATAAGGCAGATTTTAAGACAATTGGAGAAGCTATTCATGCGCTGCCGAAAGAAGAGGAAATTCCGGCGGTTATAAAAATCGGCAAAGGGACATATTTTGAGAAGCTGGAATTAAGAAGGGCAAATGTCATGTTTGAGGGAATGGGAGAGAACCCTGGTGATACGGTGATTACCTATGATGAGTATGGTTTTTTCCGGTTTCCTGACGGCAGTAAACGGGGAACATTCCGTTCCTATACATTTCTGGTGTTTACCCATGATGTGACGTTGCGCAATCTTACCATTGAAAATCCTTCCGCCCCTTCCTGTGACAAGGGACAGGCAGTGGCACTGTACGCGGAGGGGAATCATATATTTGCAGAAAACTGCCATATTTTAGGGTATCAGGATACTTTATTTATAGGCCCCCTGCCCCCAAAGGAATATGAGCCGGGAGGTTTTTTAGGCCCTACGGAATTTGCTCCCAGAGTCAACGGATACCAGAGTTACAAAAACTGTAAAATTGCCGGAGATGTGGACTTTATTTTTGGCAGCGGGACAGCATTTTTTAAGGATTGTGAGATTGTATCACGGCTAAGGTGCGATAAGGAGGGAAATATTTTAAAAGACCAGGGCTATGTGACAGCCCCTTCCACTCCCCAGGGCCAGCCCTATGGATTTGTATTCCAGAATTGCACATTTACAGGCGAATGCCCCAGGGCTTCCGTTTATCTGGGACGTCCCTGGAGGGATTATGGCAGGTGTGTGTTGTTAAACTGTAATTTAGGCGGCCACATCCACCCGGATGGATTTCATGACTGGGGGAAAACCCATGCCCATGATACTTTGTATTTCGGAGAATTTGAAAGCACAGGGGAAGGGGCAGGGGAAAACCGTGCCCATTTTGTCAGCCGTATAAAACCGGAGGAAGTTTCCTGTTATCAGGAGGAAAAAGTCAGGGAAAGCGTAGATGGAAAAAGAAGTTTGTAGGCCAAGAGAGGAGAGCACAAAAGTGAAGAAACAACCATTCGTTACAAAAGAGAAATTAGAGGAAATTATTAAGGAATATCCAACACCCTTTCATTTATATGATGAGAAAGGAATCCGGGAAAATGCAAAGGCAGTGCAAAAAGCCTTTTCCTGGAATAAGGGATTTCGTGAATACTTTGCAGTAAAAGCAAATCCAAATCCGTTTATCATTCATATTTTAAAGGAATACGGCTGCGGCGTGGATTGTTCTTCCCTGACGGAACTGATGTTGTCAGATGCACTGGGATTTTCCGGGGAGGAAATTATGTTTTCCTCCAATGATACTCCGGCGGAAGAATTTGTGTTTGCAGATAAAATCGGGGCGGTTATTAATTTAGATGATTTTACCCACATTGATTTCTTGGAAAAAACCATTGGCAGGATTCCAAAGACTATAAGCTGCCGTTTTAATCCCGGAGGGGTGTTTAAAATCAGCAACGGCATTATGGATAATCCGGGAGATGCAAAATACGGTTTTACAAAAGAGCAGTTGTTTGAAGGGTTTAAAATTTTAAAGGAAAAAGGAGCGGAATGTTTTGGCGTCCATGCATTTCTGGCAAGCAATACGGTAACGAACGATTATTATCCCATGCTGGCTAAGACTTTATTTGAGATGGTTGTGGAACTGAAAAAAGAGACAGGCTGTGACATCCGTTTTATCAATTTATCCGGGGGAGTGGGAATCCCTTACTACCCTGACCAGACGCCAAATGACATTTATGCCATTGGAGAGGGCGTGCGGGAAGT
>CANRJF010000064.1 GCA_947630855.1 uncultured Lachnospiraceae bacterium | reverse complement strand
CCCCAATTTGCGTAGCAAATTCTTAAAAAGGGCTCGCGAAGTTGCAATTCATGGGATAACCGCTTGCGGTTAAACCGTGAATTGTAACACCAAAACAAAAAAATTCTCGTCTTATCGACAAGGACCTTTTCGGAATTGTATATTCGGCTCAACACTCAACTGCCCGCGACCGGAATCGAACCGGTACGATGTCGCCACCACAGGATTTTAAGTCCTGCGCGTCTGCCAGTTCCGCCACGCGGGCGTTTCATTACCGCCTCCTACGTTCGTATCCACCGCTTACAAGCTACATAAAAACCGATACCTACTGGACGGTAGTGGGCAGAGGTGGATTCGAACCACCGAAGCAATTTGCAGCAGATTTACAGTCTGTCCCCTTTGGCCACTCGGGAATCTGCCCATCCTGCAAGGCGTAAAATTTTTACGCCTTGACAAGGACTAATTATAGCATAACCCTTTTCTAATTGCAAGCATATTTTTCGGAAAAATATTTGGCTAACATTCTTTTACCTCCAATTTTATGCTTATATCATCACATCCTTCTGCCAGGATTTTAACATCAATTTTTCCCGGCTCATGCCCGGCACGGATACATGCAAGTGCATTTCCGTCAAAAGTGGTGCATCTGTCAGAAAAGTAATCCTCCTCATTGGAAGGATTGCCGCTGCCTAACCCCAAAAGCACGCCGGCTCCCTCTACGGTTACACAGATTTCTTTTTCCTCCTGCATATTGAATATTCCATTTTCATCTGCAAGATACACACTGATATAACACAAGTCCTCACCGTTTGGCCTTAAAACAGTTTTATCTGCCCTGGCAATTATCTTCTTTATTCCTTCTGCCGTTTTCAGAGAATATTTCCCTCTTTCCTTCCCCTCCACATAATCTACCACAGCCAGTTCACCTGCCTCATAGGGCACATCAAAACCTGCCATATACTGATTGTCCGCTCCGGCTCCTTTTTTGCCCATGCTTTTTTTATTTAAAAAAAGTTCTACCTCCTGGGCATCCGAATATACATCCACATGGGCCATCTCATGTTCATAACCCTTCCATGTCCAACTGGAAATATTATCCTTAAACATCCATGGCGTAAAAGATGCCTTCTGCCCATTCCTGTTTACCCTCTCCACTGCTATATAAGGCATATGCCTTAAACCGTAAACAATTTCCCTGTAAAAACTGATAGGACGCCTTTCTCCCGTAATGGTTATATCCCCTATGTATGCCAGTCTGTCAGGATAGGAACTGCTAAAATTCTTTTTACCGTCATAGTAAAAGATACCGCATCCCGCTTCACCCAGATAATCATACCCCGTCCAGGTAAAGTCGCCAATAATATGGGGATACTTCTCCACCAGCGTCCATAACCTGAAAATATCTGCCGGAAACGTCTCGGTGCCTACCACCGTCTTATCAGGGTGAAGTTCTGCTTCCAGGACATGCCTGCCTGTCATATAATTTAATCCTATAATATCTGTGGCATCACTGATTCCTGCAATGGCCTCCGTAAGTTTGGGATGTGTGGCAAATGCATCACCCGCCTTTCCCGACATAAACTCCATAATGCTGTTTAAGGCATTGCTTCCCATGGACTTTCCTTCCTGGCTGGAATCTGCTGCCATAGAATCTGCCTTATTTTCGATTAACGGGGCAACATCTTTCATAATCTGAAATAATCTCTTCCCTGCGGCGTTTAAGCCATTGACACCGCATGTAGTGTACCTGCCATTATCAAGGCTGTGAAGTTTTTCACAAATTTTTCTGCCGATTTCCACCCCCCTTAAAGTTCCCAGCTCCGGTATTTCATTTCCGATGGAATACATAATAACACAGGGATGGTTAAAATCTTTGTTTACCATTCGTTCCGTAATGCCCTCCCACTCATCCAGGAAATGAAGGGCAAAATCTTTATTGTTTTTGTGAACTGTCCACATATCAAACAATTCATCCATTACGAGAAGCCCCATTTCGTCACAAAGTCTTAGCATCGCTTTACTCATAGGATGATGGGAACTTCTGATACTGTTAAATCCTGCCGATTTCACCAATTCCAGCTTTCTTCTCTCCGCATCCTCAAATGTGGCTGCCCCGGTAATTCCATTATCATGATGCAGGCAGGTGCCCCGGAGATTCATAACCTTGTCATTTAATAAAAATCCCTGTTTAGAGTCCGCTTTTATAGTTCTGATTCCAAACTGTTCCCTTGCCGTATCTAAAATTTCACCATCCCTTTCCAGGGTAATTTCCATACTATACAAATTAGGAGATTGGGTATCCCAGAGAAGAGGATTTTCAATATGCAGTGTTTGTATAATTTCCTGTTCCCCTTCCCCTGCCAAAAAACTTTGATTCTCTTTTAATACACTGACCCCGCGGTAAAATACTTTAAAACCTGCCTGATACTCCCCTGCTTCCCCTGCTGCCACCACTGCATTTGTAAGTACACGGATTTGTGCCTGTCCTTTTTCTATATTTTCCGTGCTTATCTTCACTGCCTCCGGAGGAATATATGTTTTTTCTCCAATATATAAATTTACATCCCTGTAAATACCGCTTCCCGTATACCATCGGGAATTTTCCTCGGAAGAATTGTCTGCAATAACTTTTATTTCATTTACTTCCCTAAAATTCAGATATTCTTCTATCTCCACGAAAAAGCCGGAATATCCATAAAGATTTGTGGCTAAGAGGCCTCCGTTAATATAAACCATTGCAGTCTCATATACCCCTTCAAATTCAAGTATAATCTTCTTATCCTTCCAGTCTTCTGGCACATGAAGCTCTTTGAAATAAGTGTAAATTCCCCCCGGGTAAAATCCTGTCTGGCTGCCGTTTTTTGTATCCTTCCTGCGTTCCTCCAATATCATAGCATCATGGGGCAAATCTATCTCATCCGGTTTTTTCCCTGACATTGCCAGAATATTTAAAGACGAAACGCATCCTTTTGCAAATTTCCAACCTTCCAATAATTTTATTTTCTCCACAATATCCTCCTATGCCTCTTTATGTTCTTCATCCCATTTTTTGTTTGCCCGCTCAACGTCAAGCCTTGATAAAAGCAATGTAATAAATACGCCGATAATCACAGGAATAATAATATAAATCCATAATATCATATTTTCTGCCCCGGCAGTCTGCTCTGCGGCAGTTCCCACAAAACCTCCTAATTTTAACAACCAGCCCACTGCCGCCGTTCCTATGCCGCCGCCGACTTTTACACCCAGGGAAGAGCAACTGTACATGGTCCCGTCCATATGTATTCCCGTAGTTCTTGTTGTGTAGCCGCTTGCCTCCGCTATAAAAGCATTTAAGGAACCGCTTAAAAATCCGCCGAAAATACCTTTTATAAACATTACCCCCAAAAGCAGGCCCACGTTTTTGGTGACTGCCGCATAAATAAGAGGAATACCCATTACACAGCTAAGCCCGTAAGCCGCGGTATTTACTTTTTGCATATTTCCCACCTTTTTTATTATAATAGGGGCTATTACAAGGGCAATGACCACCGGAAACATTTTCATCATATTTAATTTTCCATATATGTTTTCATCCCCCAGCACATACTGGGCAAAGAATACTCCTGAGCCTGTTACAAGGTTGCTCATAATATAGTAGACAATATAAATTGCTACAATTATTAAGTAATACTTGTTTTTTGCCAGAATTTTTAATGTCTCCCAAAAACTGACTGTATCATTTTCTTTTTTATCTTCCTGCTTTTGGGCTTCATAATCATCCTCCGGCAGTTCCTTCACTGCCAGACAGCTAATGGAATTTACCACAAGTGCAATAAGGGCAAAGATAACGGCAGTGTTTCTCCAGCCCACGGCGCCGCCTCCAAAACCGGAAACAAGAGAAGTTACGGCAAATCCAATTACAATATTTGTTACAACGGCAAACATAAAACGGAAAGAGCCTAACTGTACACGTTCACTTGGATTTTTCGTAATCAAAGCAGTCAATGCAGAATATGCAATACCGTTTGCCGTGTAGAAAACAGCATTTAAACAGGTGTAAAATACAAAGAAATAAGCATACTGTCCGGTGCTTCCCATACCTCCCGGCACAGAAAACAGAAGGATTAAGCAGACAGACACCCCAATCTGTGCAAAAAACATCCATGGCCTTGCCTTGCCCATTTTACTGTGTGTCCTGTCTATCATAGTTCCGAAAAACACATCTGTAACCCCGTCAAGAAGTTTTGACAGCAGCATCAACGTACCGATAATCCCGCTATCCATTCCCATTATACTGGTAAGGTAAATCAGCATAAAACTTGACACTAACCCATAACTGCAGTTTGATGCCAAATCACCGGCGCCATATGCCATTTTCTGGTAAAATTTTAAATATTTTTTTTCTGAAGCAGTTTCACTCATAATTTTCCTCCTGATTCCATCCATTTTGCCGGCTTATGGATATTTTTATTGTTATCAGTATTGTATCTCTTTTATTTCTATTTTCAATATTATTATTGTGTGAAATATGGTATAATTAGTAACAAATGTGGGAAAAGGAGATAGATTATGCCAAAAGTATCTTTTAATATCAACTATGAAGAACTGCTTACCATTCATGGAAAAAAAAGCCGCTTCAACCAGTATTACCACCTGGACTCTCCCTTTAGCTTCGTCTTGGAAACCTACAACAACACAGAAGGCAATGAATACATTAACATTGTAAGTTTTACCCCAAATGACATCAAGCATACCATTATAAAGGATTCGGAACGGATTGCAGCTTCCAAAAACAGATGCCTGCACCAGCATGACTACTACGAGCTTATGTTTGTACTAAACGGTTCCGTTACAAATTTCATCGAAAATATCCAGCATACATACACAAAAGGCTCCGGATGTATCTTAAACAGAAATTTGCGCCATGCAGAAAAATTTGAGGGAAACTTTCGGGTATTTTTTCTGAATTTGTCAAAAGATTACATTAAAAAAATCAATGACACATCTTCCGGCATTTATTTTAAAGAAGAACTTTTAGAACTGAACAATACCATATTTAAGTTCTGGGAAAATAATGAAACGGAAAAATATGCCAATGTAAAAGAATATTTAGACCTGTTTCCTGTCCGGGGAAACAGTTATGGATATGATAAAATATATGAGCTGGGGGAAAATATAGCAAAAACTATGTTATCCCCCCATTACGGCAGTTCCCATTTAATAAACGGATACATTTCCTCCCTTTTTTCTGTATTGAGCGACCCGAATGCCTATCATGTGACAAATATGAAACTTGATTACGGCAATGACTTCCTGATTTTTGCTACCGCATCACACATTATTGAAGATACTTACGGCATGGTATCAAGAGCAGAATTATCAAAACAACTGCTGTACAGCGGAGACTACATAAACAGAATCATCAAAAAATATTCCGGCATGAATCTTTCCGGTTACTGCATGAATTTCCGCATGAACCGGGCACTGGAACTTATAAAAACCAGCGACTTATCCATTACGGAAATAGCATATGAATTAGGGTTTAAAAACCGTAATCATTTTTATCTCCACTTTAAGAAAAAATTTCATGCCATGCCCTCAAGTTTCAGGAAAAGAGAGACCTCAATTATCAGTGAAGGACCTCTAAAATCACTGCCGTCTTTTCCTGGAGTGTAACCCTGATTTTACCCTGCTCCGCCTGATAATCCCTGGGCATTAAAGAATATCCCCTGGGTGTGGTGGTAAATATCTGGCGCAGTTTTGCATCTAAAGGTATTCCCCCGCCTAAAATATTCAGTATCTTGCTGCGCTCCCTGTCATCATTATTTACAATCACCACAAACTGCTGTTTTCTGTTAAATCTGGCATAACACAAAAGCTGGTCTTCACCCTCTAAAAACTTGAAAGAGCCTGTGCGCAATGCCTCATTTTTCCTGTGAAGCCAGATTAATTCCCTGTGGAAATCAATTAAATCCTGATTTTCATGTCCCCAGGGGTAAGTCCTGCGGTCGTCCGGGTCCGTAAATCCACACAGTCCCGCTTCATCCCCGTAATACAACGTGGGGGCTCCCGGCCAGGTCATCTGGATTACCACCGCTTCCCGCATAACCCGAAGGTCAACGCCTTCTTCCGCCGCCTTTGCGCCTAAAGACTCCACGCGCCCCACCTTATGGTTTGTTCTGGTAAGGAAACGGGAGTGGTCATGATTGGACAACTGATTCATGGCGCACTGCAGGGAGGGCATCATAAAACTTGCCATAAAATGCCGCATAGAACCCTCAAAATCCCCTATTTTCCCTATACGCTCCGGGTGGAACTCATCACTGTGTTTTTCCATTCCCGTTAAAAACCATGTCAAAGGTTCCATAAATGCGGCATAATTCATAATAGTATCCCACTGGTCGCCTGCCAGCCATTCCTTAGGGTCCCCATAATGTTCCGCCAGAATCACCGCATTGGGATTTGCCTCTTTTACCGCATTACGGAAATCTCTCCAGAACTGATGATTTAACTCCCGGCTGTGGCCCAAATCCTCCGCCACGTCCAGACGCCATCCGTCTGCATTGTAAGGGGGCGAAACCCACTTTTTCCCGATACGCATCACATCTTCATACAATTCCCTGGAACCCTCATAATTTAACTTGGGCAGCGTGTCAAAGCCCCACCAGCCCTCATAGGACTTGTTACCCGGCCAATATTTCTCCTCATTGTCACGAAAGCCGAAATACGTATGGTACGGGCTGTCCTTTGATATATAAGCTCCTGTGTGAAAACCTTCTTTTTCCTTATAGATTCCTTCCCGATCCAGCCAGCAGTTAAAAGAACCGCAGTGGTTAAACACACCGTCCAAAATCACTTTCATGCCCCGCTTATGCACTTCCCTGACAAAATCCGCAAAAAAAGCATTGCTGGCATCCAAATTTTTCTGGCTTGTAACCCTGGTCTGATACCTTGTGGCTTTCCGATTGTCTGTCTCTCCCTCAATCAAAAGCTCCCCTTCATCTTCAATGATTTTTCCCAGATGGGGGTCGATATGGTCATAATCCTGAATATCGTATTTATGGCTGGAAGGAGACACAAATACAGGGTTAAAATAGATAACCTCCACGCCCAGTTCCGCCAGATAATCCAGCTTTTTCCACACGCCTGCTATATCTCCCCCGTAAAATTCCCCCACGCCAAAATTTTCCGGAACCTTATCCCACTGTTCCGGCGCAATCCTGGAACTTAAAGTTTTAATATAATAATACTCCCTGTCCAGCACGTCATTGCTGACATCCCCATTATAAAAACGGTCCACCATAATCTGGTACATTACCGCCCCTTTTGACCATTCGGGAGTGGAAAATCCCGGAACGATTTTGAAAAAATACTGCTCTCTTATATCCTCTGTCACCCCATACCTGTCATACCTGCATTGCAGCACACCGGATACAATCTCAAAATAGTAGCAAAACATTTCTGTTCCCAGTTTAATATCCACCGAATAATAGTCAAATGTCTCCGTAGTCTCCGCCTTTGCCATCTGGTATTTTTTCCCGCCGCTGCAAAGCCACACCACGTCCACATTGTTCTTATAGGTACGGAAACGAATGGTTACCGTTTCATTTTCCTTAGGCTCCATGGGAATCCGGTAATCTTTTGTTCCGTCCGAAAAAAGCGCATGTTTCCGTAAAATAGGACGCATCTGCATAATGTACTGCTGCACTTTGTTTAATTCATAAACCGACTGATATTTCATAATTGCCTCCTGGTCTCTTTTTCTGCCTTATACAGTAAAAAGGCAGCTTTCAAAAGCTGCCTTTTTAGGAGAAGGTATTTTTACTATGGGGTATAGCAAAAACTATATAATGTATTGGGGGTTTTTACAGTTATTATAGTACCACCTTTCTACAAATAAGTGTGCACAAACTTAACAAAAATAGCAACTATTTTTTGTGCAATTTTACTTTCCCCATTTCCTAAAAATTCAAATCATTCAAAATTCTGCACAACCCTGCTCCCTTTTTGACTGCTTTTTCTTAATCCTCTTATTATAAAATACTATTGCTGAAAAGCGACTCAAATTCCTCCCTGCTGATTTTTTCTTTTTCCAGTAACATTTCTGCACACCGGTTCAATATACTTTCATGCTCTTTAATAATACTTTTTGCTTTCAGGTAACACTCGTCGATAATCCGCTTTACTTCCTCGTCAATACGGGCAGCTACCGTCTCACTGTATCCTCTGGCATGTGCCAAATCCCTTCCGATAAACACCTCGTCGCCGTCACTGTCGTAATTAATCAGTCCCACGTTCTCGGACATTCCGTATTTTGTAATCATGGCTTTTGCAAGATGTGTTGCCTGCTTAATATCCTGGGAAGCCCCTGTGGTGATATCGTCAAACACCATCTCTTCCGCCACGCGTCCTCCTAAATCCACAATGATTTCCTGGAGCATTTTCCCTTTTGTATTAAACATTTCGTCTCTTTCGTTAATGGGCATGGTATATCCTGCCGCACCGGCTCCCGTAGGAATAATGGAAACGGAGTACACAGGCCCCACATCCGGCAGGACATGGAATAAAATGGCGTGGCCCGCCTCATGGAAGGCCGTAATCCTTTTTTCTTTCTCCGTGATAATCCTGCTTCTTTTCTCTGCACCGATGCCCACTTTCACAAAGGACTTTTTGATGTCGCTTTGTATAATATAAGCCCGGTTCTCCTTGGCTGCCACAATTGCCGCCTCATTTAACAGATTTTCCAAATCCGCCCCGGTAAATCCTGCCGTTGTCTGGGCAATCTGTTTTAAGTTTACGTCATCACCCAATGGTTTATTCCTGGCATGGACGCCTAAAATTTCTTCCCTGCCGCCGATATCCGGCCTTCCCACATGAATCTTCCTGTCAAAACGCCCCGGACGCATAATTGCCGGGTCTAAGATATCCACCCGGTTTGTGGCTGCCATAACGATAATTCCTTCATTAATGCCAAAACCGTCCATCTCCACAAGCATCTGGTTTAAGGTCTGCTCTCTCTCGTCATGTCCGCCGCCCATACCGGTACCACGGCGTCTTGCCACGGCGTCAATCTCATCAATAAACACAATACAGGGGGCATTTCTCTTGGCCTCCTCAAACAAATCCCGGACACGGGAAGCGCCTACACCTACAAACATCTCCACAAAATCGGAGCCGGAAATACTAAAAAACGGTACGCCCGCTTCCCCTGCCACCGCTTTGGCAAGGAGGGTTTTACCTGTTCCGGGAGGGCCTACAAGCAGCACGCCTTTGGGAATCCTTGCCCCAAGCCTTGTATATTTCCTTGGGTCTTTTAAAAAGTCCACCAGCTCTTCCAGTTCTTCTTTTTCTTCCTTAAGCCCTGCCACACTGGCAAAATTCATTTTGTTGGCGTCTGTGGATAATCTGGCCCTGCTTTTGCCGAAATTCATCATTCTGCTGCCGCCGCCTCCTGCTGCCGCCTGGTTGCTTAAAATCATAAACAAAATGAACATGCTGGCAAGCACAATCAAAAGGGGCAGAAGATTTAAAAGCCAGCTTTCCTGGGGCACATCCTGCAATACATAATTATAGAATCCTTCCTCTTCAAACATTTTCTGGACTTCGTTTACATCCGATACACACAGCTTTTTCATGGATGAATTCTTCATACGGATAAGCAGCGTACCCGTAGGGATTTCACGATTTTGCTCTATCTCCACAGATACTATATTATCTGATGCCAGGGCAGCCTGAAATTCTGCCATTGAATAGTCATCTGATGAATTTTTGCCGGAATCTAAAAAACACAGCGCCACAATGACTACTCCAATTACTAATAACCAGTAGAGTCCTTTATAATTTTGCTTTTTCACTGGAAACCTCCTTTTTAGTTAATCAAATTCAACTATACCGATATATGGTAAATTCCGGTACTTCTGTGCATAATCCAGCCCATATCCCACAACAAACTCATCGGGAATGCAAAAACAGGTATAATCCACCTTCACATCCACCACCCGCCGCTGTGGTTTGTCCAAAAGGGTACAGAGCCTAAGGCTCTTTGGATTTCTGCTTTTTAAATTATCCAGCAGATAACTTAACGTCCTGCCGGAATCAATAATATCTTCCACTACCAGAACATGTTTTCCTTCTATTCCTTCATCTAAATCTTTAATGATTTTTACTACGCCGCTTGATTTCGTGTCCGAACCGTAGCTGGAAACAGACATAAAATCCAAAGAAACCGGAATCTCCAAACGTTTTGCCAGCTCACAGGTAAAAAACACGCCGCCTTTTAACACGCAGACTAAATGTACCTGCTCCCCTTTATAATCCCCGCTTATCTGTCCGGCAATCTCTGCTATCCTCTTATCCACCTCTTCTTCCGACAAAAGTACGCGAATTGTCTCACTCATTTTTATCCTCCGTCCATTGCATCTGTAATATTCTTCTTGTGTCTGCCGTTACTTTGTACTCCTCACTAATCCGATAACCTACTGCCCATACAATATGGGAACCGTCCGCTGCCAGCACAACTCTGCTGCGGCAGTCCCTGGGCACTTTCTCATGAATAAAAAACTCTTTCAGCTTTTTCTTATGTCCCATTGCATCTATTGTAATGTAATCCCCGGATTTCCTGGAACGAAACAAAAGTCCATTTTTTATCTTATCATAATCTAACCATTTCGTATACTGATTTTTGGGAAAATTTAAGTCTTTTTTCACATTTTGCCAAATATAACACCGGATTTTCCCTCCCGGCACATCAATTTCTTCCCCTTCCCCGCGGATTGCCGCCTCTTCATGAAGCATTCCAAATACATTTTCCTGCTGCATATGCTCCTTTATTTCGGGAAAAATCCGTATTCCGTCATACGTCCGCTCTGCCGTCAAGCGGTAAGGCAGGCTTATCCTTCTGCTCACCCTTCCCCCTGCCAAATCCTCCAGGGCATTTACATGCTCCCTGGAAATGTTTTTACTGCTTCCTGCCGCCTGCTCCAACGCCATTTTCAACACACGGCACACAATCACCCTGGGATAATTTTTAAGCTTTTTTGTATCACAGAAATACTTTCCTTCTTTTTCCTTTTTTACTGCCTGTATAAATGCCGCCTGTGTCTGATCCTCCAGATAATCTGCAATCTCTGACAATTCCTCCGCCGTCTTTGCCATATGGGACACGGAGCCGGGATTTACCTCCTCCATCCCTGGAATAATCTCATGGCGGATAAAATTCCTGCTGTAATCTGTGCTGTCATTTGTTGCATCCCTGCAAAAATCCTGGTTTATCCCTTTTAAATACCCTTCTATCTCCTGTCTGGAAACACATAAAAACGGGCGGATAATATTGCCCCTCACAGGATGCATGCCCCTGAGCCCGTCGATTCCGCTCCCCCGGCACAAATGAAACAGCATGGTCTCCGCCTGGTCCTCCCTGTGGTGCGCCACCGCAATCTTTACCTGACGGCTTTCTATTCCATAACGTTTTTCCTCCTTAAGCGCCTGGGCCCTAAATGCATCATACCGTGCCTTCCTGGCCGCCTCCTCCAAAGATAGTCCCTGCTGCCTGGCAAGTTCCGGCACAGGGCAGGAGTATACCCTGCAATCAATGCCGTAGGCGTCTGCCAGTTTTTTCACAAAATCCGCGTCCCTAAGGCTCTCCTCCCCCCGGATGCCATGCTCCACATGAACCACAGACACAGTAAACCCCATTCTTTCCCCCAGCTTTATTAACACCAGAAACAGGCAGACAGAATCTGCCCCTCCGGATACCCCTGCTATCACATGGTCGTTTTCTTCTATCATATGATGTTGTTTCAAATAATGCATTACTTTCTCTGTCATGACTTTTCCCACAGGGCTGCCGATAAAACTGTCATGTCATCGGGAATTGCCCCGCCGGTTTCCTCCATTACGCATTCTAAAATCTTTTTTGCCATAAGTCCCGGATGGTTTGTGGTAATGCTTTGAATAATCCTTGCCATTTTCTCCTCCGGCTCATTTGTATTCAAATATTCTAACACACCATCCGTAACCATGACAAGGAAATCTCCGTTACAAAGCTGTCTTTTATCTTTCCAGATTTCCATTTCACAGCATACCCCTACCGGAAGGGATGTGGACAACAGGCATTCCACTTCCCCATTTTTATGGCGCAAAAATGTTGCCGCCGCCCCTATTTTATAAAAATCCGCCACGCCTGTATAAAGATTTACGGAGGCCATATCCACAGTGGAATAACTTTCGTCCGCCCCCCTTAACACCATGGCGGAATTTAACATTTTGATTGCCGTCTCTTTTGTAAACCCTGCCTCGATAAATTTTTCCAGCAGTTCCACCACCGTCTCGCTCTCTTTGCATGCCGCCACGCCGGAGCCCATGCCGTCCGATAAGGACAGCACACATTCCCCGCTTTCTTTTTCCAAAAGGGAAAAATTGTCCCCGGATACAGCCGCCCCATCCTTTGTAAACTTTGCCACCCCTGATATGGTATGGAATGGGGGTTCCTCCTCATAGGTCAGCTCCATGGATTCCCGCCCGATAAACGTCCTGTCCTCCTTATGGGGATGCATATTGCACTCCATAATCCCGCTTATGGCTTTTGTAAGCTGTTTTACTGCAATACAGTTTCCCCACCGGGAACGGGTTTTCAACTGTATCTGCTTATGGCCGTCGTTTTTTTCGTAGAGATGGATTTCCTCTATCACAATCCCACACTCTTTGCCCCGGTAACGTATTTCCGCCAGCCTGTTTTTTTCCTCCCTGTCCAAAAGCCTGGATTCGCTGGCACAGTCCTGCATTATAAATGCCATGGCGTCCAACTGCTGGGCAATTACTTCCCTGTTTTCCAGCAGACGGTTATACCATGCCCGGTTCACACTTGCCCGCTCAAACACATGCAATGCCTCCGCCTCCACATGTTTGGCATACCGGCAATGAGTCTCTAGTTCCTCGGCGGCCTTACTGTCTGCACTGCCGTTTTTTACAAATCCCTGAAATAAATTTCTGAAAATATGGTACATGGTGTGGTTGGCAGGCTCCCAGCACACGGCACAGGTGTCGCAGCAGCTGCATATGTTCCCTGTAATCTCTGCCTGCATCCTCCCCACTTCCTCTGTGGAAAACTGGGTTTTTTTACTCATGGATAAAAATGTATGTGCCAGGCCCTCAAAACTTTTTGCATAATTTAAAAGTTTCTGTTCCTGGTATCCCTCCATGACATATTCTTCCTCCCGGGGCAGTTCTTTTTCCTCCAGGAACATATGTACCCCTCTTGCCGCCAGTATGACAAACCCAAAAATAAATACCGCTTCCAAAACTGCCGTAAAAGCGGAAACCTGGTTTTTCATATCAAAGATTCCCCCAAAGACAGACAGTGCCAACGTGCCTCCCGATGCCGCCAATGCTGCCGCCGCCGTAAAACACCGCTTGTCCACCCACTCGGATAAACGGATGACAGCCACAATAAACAGAATTGACATTCCATATTTTGCAACAGCGGTAACGGGCAGGAATGCCACCAGTCCCACCAGCATGCCAATAGATAAGAAATTCCTGCCGGATTCCTCCAGGTATACCGCTGCAAAATAGGAAGGTATCAGAGGATAACAGCCAAGAATACCCACCCGGCACAACAACGCTCCCACGACACCCAATACAAATTGCTTCCATCCTGCTTTTTTCATTTTCAGTTCCTCTCTTTCTTTTTCGTGACCACGATTATACGATTCCTTTACCGCAATCTTTGTCAAAACATTGAAAGGAAAGAAAAAAGTTTTCGCCAAAAATGCCCTCGAATTGTAGATTCGAGGGCATTTAACCTTTTTAGGAATTTCTTCTATTTTTCTTTAAATATAATCTCATTATCATAGACAAGGCCTAATTTGCTTTTGGCAGTATCTTCAATATACTCTTTGCTGCCAATATATTCCTCATAGTCCGAAATCTGTGCCTGGCGCTCCGTCTCTTCCTCTAACTGCTCCTTAAGTTCCGTCTCCCGTGCAATATATTCCTGATTCTTATTGTAGAGACGCACAATCTGGGTTGACATCACTATCAGCAGCAGCATAACAATACAGGCTATGCTTGCCTCACCGGCCTTATTCTTTTTTCTTCTCCTGTAACCTCTGCCCATAGCTTCTGCCCCCTTTTTTGCATTTTTAAAGTTTCCTTATACCTATCTTAATTGCTTTTCCAATTTTTTTCAACCGTTTTTGAAAAAAGAGATATATTTTTTTCGCTTTTCCTGCCGCTGCCTTAAAAGGCCTTGAAAAAATCCAGATTATCTTTTTTATAATAAATGATATGAGCTTTACTATATAAGGGCTTAAAAAATGATTTTCCGCCATCATACCCAAAGCAATCCCCGCCAGCACAAACCACCGCAGCAGCCCGTCGTTTTCCTGGTAGAGCATGGCAAATATCAAAAGGGCGCAGGACAGCCAGTATATCACATCCTCCACGCCTAAAAGAATGGGGCCGTGAGCCACCACCTGCCGAAATATGCGTAAAACGTCATAGGAGAGCATAAGCAGGATTCCAACGCCAAAGGACAGTAAAAGCAATCCTCCCTCCTGGGTAATGGTTCCGCTTACCGCCCCGCTCATTTAAATAACCGTCCGAAAAAGGATTCTGTCTGCTTGCCGTAATCTTTTACATCCGAATACGCCATGGAATCAATTCTTCCCTCTATATCAATCTCGCCTTTCTCTAAACTTAAACGGTTCACATGAAGGTCGTTGCCCTTAATTAAAAGCATTCCCTGCTCTGTCTCCAAAAGAATCTCCGACACGTCAAAGGAGAGCACATCCACGATTCCGCTGAAATTACCTGTTTTCCGGTTGCTAAGCAATACTTTGTGTGATTTATTTACTGTTTTTTCTTCCATATTTTCATCCTCCCATTTCAGTATATGAGAGGGTTGTTCCAAATATGACCTAGAGATATTTGAACATGTCTTTTGCATCCTCTTTCCTTTTTGATTCCGCCAAAGACAGCACTTCCACTTTAACGGCTTTCTGCCCGAACTGTATTTCAATAATATCCCCCGGTTTTACATTTACGGAGGCTTTTGCCACTTTTCCGTTTACCGTAACCCTGCCTGCATCACATGCCTCATTTGCCACGGTACGCCTTTTTATCAGGCGTGATACTTTTAAAAACTTATCTAATCTCATATTACTCCTCTTTCTTACTTTTTTGCGCCCATCCTGCCCGGAGGGCATAACATAGCAAAGGCAAAAAATGAGGGCGTCACATAACGCCCTCACATTTACATTGTATCTTATGCATTCACTAAATCTTTTAATGCCTTTCCTGCTTTGAATTTTGGTGATTTGGAAGCCGGAATTGTCATCTCTTTTCCTGTCTGCGGATTTCTTCCTGTTCTTGCAGCTCTCTCGGATACCTCAAAAGTTCCAAATCCAACTAACTGAATTTTCTCACCTTTCTTTAATTCTTCTGCAACAACATCTGTAAAAGCCTTTAATGCTGCCTCAGCGTCTTTTTTGGATAATTCGGTTTTCTCAGCCATTGCTGATACTAATTCTGCTTTGTTCATAAAATTCCTCCTATAAATCCTTCAAATATTTGGGATTGTATCAAATCCCCGAAAACAACTTCAAGTCTATTTATACTTGTTTTATTCGAATTTGTCAAGGAAAATCATGGAATTTTGGTATTTTTGGTAATTATATCAGTTTTTGTACCAGTTCTAAGGCAGATTGACCTAATTTTTTGGACTTCTCCAGGGAATCTTCCATGGTATCTCCCTTTACGCCGATATAAAATTTCACTTTTGGTTCCGTTCCGGAAGGTCTTACACAAACCCATGCGTCATCATTCAATTCATAATAAAGTACATTGGATTTGGGAAGTCCGGTGGGTTTTACATCTTTCGTGTTAATATCCGTAACGGTATCTTTCTGGTAATCCCTTACTTTTAACACCTGATAATCCCCGATTTTTGCAGGAGGCTCTTTTCTCAATGTCTCCAATACATTTTTAATCTTTTCTAACCCTTCAATGCCCTTTAATGTAATGGACTCCACATGGTCCTGATAATAGCCGTAACGCTCATACATATCCAGCATAGCATCCCACAATGTCTTGCCTTTTGTCTTATAGAATGCTGCCGCCTCACATAAGAACATGGTTGCCGCAACCGCATCTTTATCCCTTGCATAAGTGCCTGGCAGGCATCCGTAACTTTCTTCCATTCCGAAAAGGTATGTTCCCTTACCTGTATTCTCAAATTCCAAAATCTTCTGTCCGATAAACTTAAACCCGGTAAGTACTTCGATTAACTCTACCCCATAGTATTTTGCAATGGCGTCTGCCATATTGGTTGATACAATGGAACGGATAAATGCCCCGTCTTTTGGAAGGCTGCCTTTTACTGCCTTTGTCTCCCCGATAATATAATCTCCGATAAGACAGCCGGACATATTGCCGGTAAGCATATGGTACTCTCCCGTTTTCTGGTCTTTGACATAAACGCCAAGCCTGTCTGCATCAGGGTCTGTGGCAAGAATTAAATCTGCATTTTCTTTTTCGGCAAGCTGTAATGCCAGCTTATATGCTGCCGGGGCTTCAGGATTGGGATAATCCACGGTAGGGAAGTTGCCGTCGGGAAGTTCCTGCTCTTTTACCACAAATACATGCTTAAATCCCAGCTCTTTTAAAATTGTGCGGACAGGAATGTTACCCGTGCCGTGTAAAGGCGTGTACACAATTCTTAAATCATCTTTTACCGCATCAATGGCATCCTGATGGATAACAAGTTTCTTAATCTCCTCCATGTAAGGACGGTCGATATCCTCACCGATAACCACATAGAGATTCTCATCCACTGCCTTCTGCTTGTCCATGGTAAGCACCGTGTTAAAATCCGTTACCGCTTTAACTTCATCCATAATGCCTGTATCATGGGGCGGAGTAATCTGGGCGCCGTCCTCCCAGTACACCTTGTATCCGTTGTATTCTGCCGGATTGTGGCTGGCAGTTACATTGATACCTGCAATACAGTTTAACTTCCGCACTGCATAAGATAATTCCGGCGTGGGACGAAGGGATTCAAATACATATGCCTTGATTCCGTTTGCCGCTAAGCAAAGTGCCGCCTCATCCGCAAATTCCGGAGACATCCTTCTGGAATCATAGGCAATGGCAACACCCCTTGCCTGCCCCCCCACTTTTTTAATATAGTTGGCAAGACCCTGGGTTGCCTTGCGGACAGTATAAATATTCATACGGTTCATGCCTGCCCCGATTACACCCCTTAAACCTGCAGTCCCGAACTCCAATTCCATATAGAATCTGTCCTCAATTTCCTTTTCATCCCCTGCAATTCCTTTTAATTCCGCTTTAGTTTCCTCGTCAAAATAAGGATTTGCAAGCCACTCCTCATACACTTTTTTGTAATCCATTGATAATACCTCCTGATTTATTTGGTTTTAACCATTTTATCCTAAGGCGGATACCCGCTCTTGGTTACTACTGATCTCTCAAATCATCATAACTGTCTAAAATACTTGATGCCGACCTTTCGCTGCTGCCTGTCCCGCTTTCATTAATGGATGTGAGCAGATTGTACAATGTGGTCAGATAATCGGTGGATGTACTGTTATTATTATTGTTATTGTTATTTGTATTATTGCTGCTGTTCGTGTTGTTGTTTGTGGTGTTGTTATTATATGTGCCGTTATTGGCATTATTAGTATTGTTGGTATTATTGTTAATGTTATTATTGACGTTATTGTTATTATTTACGTTATTATTAACATTCCCACTGTTGCCACCGGTATTTGTGCCGGAATTATCCTGGTTCTCAGATGTATCTGTTTTTGTCAGTCCGATTTCAATCTCTGCCTCCTCTGAATTTACTACCAGCTTATTCCTTACCGTATCATACCCTTCCGCACTAACCGATATGCTGTGAACGCCATACTGCACTTCCACAGGCTGTGAATAGTCCACTGCCTTACCGTCAATTAACAGGACTGCCCCTTCAATCCCCACATAGAACGTGATTTTACAGATTTTAGGCCCTTCACCCTTTAATTCGTCTAAGTTCAGGCTGACCGTCATATTCCTCTCAATGGTTACCTCCCGGCTTCCGCCGTAACCGTTATTTGCCACTGTCACCAGATATGTCCCCTCCGGCACCGTGATTTTACTGTCCGGCTCCACCTCTTCAAAAATCTTATCTCCGATACAGATAAAACTTCCGTCAAAAATCTCCGTGTTCACAAGCTGTAAATAACCATGGCCCTTTATAATGCTTAAGGATAAAATTTTTTTATCCATTCCCACAACCCGGATTTCATCACCGGAATCTATCATATCCTGCCCTAATACCTCAGCGCCGGAAAAAATAGGCAAATCCCCGTCATAGGAATACTTTGTCTTACCTATGGTAATGGCATGGGAATCAGGCGCTACGGAATAATTTGTAATTTCATCCTGTACCCACACCCGGTCAGTTATCCACAGTTTTTTAAGCTCCTCAGTCTTAGAATCGGTCTGTATCTCCACTGCCTCTCCGGGGAGAAAGGATGTCTGGGACTTGGAGTTGCCGTATTTATCTAAAAACAGGGTGGTGGTGGTAAAACCATACTGCACCTGCCTGCCGTTCCCCGCTTTCATAAGATATACCGTCTTGTTCGCCGTATCGATCTGCTTTAAGAGATAAATGCCGGATAAATCCCCCTGGTTCTCCTGTTCCTGGGTACTCTCTTCCTCTTGTGTGAGAACCTCTTCCGTTTTCTGCTTAAGTGTGCTGGCGCTTCCCATACGCCCCTGCATAATAGTTCCCTGCCTTCTGCTGCCGCATGCGCCTGCAAAAAGCATGACAGACAGCAGAAATGCCGTTATCATAAATTTTTTTTGTATTCTCATATTTTTTTCTCCATAAAAACGTTACTTGGTGTCCAGATGTATTATAACATATTTCTGCTGCTGCAATCAACTTGTGAAATGAAATAACATCTCTAAAAACTGTCTTCTCTCATCTTCCTGTTCCATAACTTTTCCCAGTTTTTCAATATCCCTGCCGGAAATCCAGGCTTTCTTGGAATTATAATAGTGATTGGCAATTTTCCAGTATTTTTGAGGGTATGCCAGCCTGAAGTACAACTGCCGGCACTCTCCCGGCAGAAGTTTCCGCACTTTGTCGTATGCAGTGATAATGTCCATGCCCAGTCCTGTGTTCCAATTATATTTTTCCAGGATTTTTCTTGTAAAATTAGCCAAATCCGATACCAGCATGTCATAATTCATCTGCTCAAAATTTAAAAGGGCGCACTCCCCCTGGGAAAAAACAACGTTATGCTGGTTATAATCCCCGTGGCAGAGGCCGTACATCTGCTTTTTATCCTCCCCGGACAAAAAGGCAAGCTGCTCCTTTAACTGATTTGTCACTTCCATTGCCTGGCTGCGGTAGCTGTCATAAACCTGCATAAAAAGCACTTCAAACTGATTTTTCTTGTGCTTGCTGCGGATATAATTTTTAACTTTATTCAGTTCTCTGTTATGTTTTTCATACTCCTGCAACAGTCCGTCCTGCTGTGCCACCAAAAACCGGGGAATCTCCTTATCATAACGGCGGCTTAACGTATGGAAATATGCCAGCTTATTTACTGTGGCAAGAATATCTTCCCTGTTTTTTACATCACATTCTTTTCCCAGATACCAGTTTTTTAAGATATAGAATTTATCTTCCGCCTCGTCCCGGGAAAGCAGTTCTCCGTCTTTCGTGGGAACAATGGACTCCGCCAAAAAACCCTCCCCGGATAAATATTCCAATATGCCATACAAAAATGCCGCCCGCTCTTTTGAACCGCGAAATTCCTTTAACAGCATGGTTCCCCGGTTTGTATCGCAGATAAACGCTCCCCTGCCTCTTGTGGTGTTACGAATCTCAATTTCATACTGCTCCAGAATTTCTTCTTCCCGATTATACACAAAAACCCCTCCATATGCCACGTAACTTTTTTAATACCTATTACGTCTATTTATACCCGTGAGCCAAATGATTTGCCAGAATGTATTCTCTGTTTCCAAAAAACAGCAAATCATTTGGCAAATGTGTATGCTCTGGAGTATAACATATGAAGGGAAAGTTTAAAGTATGCCATATTCTTTTACAGCCCCAAGAAGATATTCTTTTGTATTTCTGGAAGGCTCGTCCAACACCAAATCCAATAATTTTTTTAAGATTTCCCCTAATTTCGGCCCTGAGGGGATTCCGGCTTCTATTAAGTCCCTGCCGTTTACTGCCAGATCTTTTAGGGTAAGGCACTGTTTTTTCTCGATAATCTGCCTGTAACACCGTTTATATTCTTCCAGATACTGCAGTTTTTCCTGCCGTTTGTATTCACTTTGAGCCAGAATATCCGCCCGCTTTACCTCAAAAATATCCGGGTAGGCCTCCGCCCCAATCCTGACTATGGCGCGGCGCACATTTCTCTCGTCCAAAGGCGGATTATCATCATGGCCTGCTACCAGCCGGCAAACCTTATCAATGGTATCGTTGTCAAATTTCAGCCGTCTTAAAATGGTTCTTGTCATCTTGCTGCCCATAGCGGGATGTCCGTAAAAATGGCTGATTCCTTTTTCGTCCACTGTTTTGCATACAGGTTTTGCCACGTCATGGAACAGCATGGCAAGCCGGAGAACCTTATCAGGAGGGACCTGCTGCATAGCCTGTATGGTATGCTCCCCCACGGTATACATGTGATGGGGGTTTATCTGTTCCGTCTCCATCATTGCATCAAACTCCGGCAGAACCACTGCCGTAATGCCTGTTTCATAAAGGACTCTCATTTCTTTGGGATTGGAGGATACCAACAGCTTTACCAGCTCTGTCTGT
>CANRJF010000063.1 GCA_947630855.1 uncultured Lachnospiraceae bacterium | reverse complement strand
CGCAAAGCAGCAGGAAAATCGAGAATGTAATCCCTGGTTGCTTGTAATGCAAAATGAGTTTTCCTATACTGGGCATAGCAAAACAAGGAGGTCACGAATATGGCATTTGCAGAAAAAATGAAATCCATCCGCAAGCAGGCAGGTATGTCTCAGGAACAGTTGGCGGAAAAGCTCGGCGTGTCCAGACAGGTTGACAATGAAGTTAAATGAAGAGCAGACAAAAGAGATTTGTCTAACACTTGCTTTATTCGTTCATGGATATGCAAGTATAATTACCAATAATTCATTGGAATTTGACGAAGCTGTTGTGGCAGCCCATTTAGAGAATGTTTATATTGGAACAATATTTGCATTACTAGGAGGAAATGAAATGAAAAATCAGCAAATTGCAGGTAATAACAAAAGGAGTGCTGTTCTCACGCTCATAGGTATCATCGTAATGATCCTGTTGACGGTAACGAAAGTAGTACCATCCTCGAAAATAGCAGGATATTCCGTGTTTGTGGGGATTGCTTTTTTCTTTATAACGGAAGCTGTCGCCAAAACAAAAGATCCCGAATCAGGTTTGCGTTTCACAACGATTGCGGCAGATCTCAAAAAGCCGGGTGTGATTTTTTGGATGCTGCTGCCAAGTGTGAGTGGTATTGCATCGCTTGTTGTGGGAAATCTGATTTTCAGCGGAGAATTTGTTGCCCATGTAATGGGGCGGACGGGTTCTATCCTGTCCTTCGATAAAACAGCACTGCTGATAGTTCAGGTTATCATTGCGGCATTTGGTGAAGAAATCGCATACCGTGGATTTTTCTTTGGGAAAGCCTCAAAATTATTTCCGGTTTGGCTCTGTGCGCTTGCTTCGTCTGCTTGTTTTGCGACAGGGCATATTGCCGCAGGAAACATAATGGTCGTAGTTTACGATGTTGTCGGTGTATTCATCGACAGCTTGATTTTTTCGGTGATTTATCATAAATCGGGCAACTGCGTTATCAGCACCTTTTCCCACATTCTCGGAAACACAATATCTCTTATAGCCGTATTTGTATTCTTTTAAATCAGGATAAATGATATGACGAGAGTGATTTCAGAATGGGTACGCTGCCCTGTCTGCGGGAACAAAACGAGGCTGCAGATACGGGAAGATACGGAATTGAAAAACTTTCCCCTCTATTGCCTGAAATGCAAGCAGGAAAGTTTGATTAACGCAATGAATTTACAGGTAACTATCATTAAAGAGCCAGACACACAGACGCAGAGCCGATGAACTTGTAACTACACTTTGGAGGGAAAACAAAGCTTTATGAAAAACCAGATAAGGAGTAAAAATGATAAATTTATCAGAATTTCACAGTTATGTTGCAGATAACCAGTCAAATATCTGTCAGGTGACAGCAGTTCAAAACGGCAAGACAATTATTAACGATACATGGAATGACTACAAAGTTGATGATAGCGTAGTAATAAAGAATAATGATTTAGTTATATCTGTTTCAGACGATGGTTGCGGTTTTAAAAATAGTGATATTGAAAAAGCAACATTACCATTTTATAAATCATCGAAAGATATATCCACTGAACATTTGGGGTTAGGGCTGAATATCTGCAAAATTTTAAGCGAAAGACATGACGGAAATATTCAAATCGATAAAATAAAGAAGGAGGAGCATGTGTTACAGTAAAAATAAATTGTAGTGAAAGTTGATTGAAAATAGATATTTTGTTGCTAAGATATATTCAAAAGAAAGGAGATAAGGGCAAATGAAAAAAATAATATGTATGTTTATAACCTTATCATTACTGGTGTGTATTGTTGGGTGTAGTCAAGAAGAGGACAGTGATAATCATGTAGTACAAGATTATTCCGAAGAATATGAGGCTTCTCCTTATGGAAGTGAAGAAGAACTTGATGTTTTGGCTGATTTAAAGATTTTAATGAGTACGGAAAAGGATTTAGACTTAAAGCACCTTTCATTTCTAATAGAAAATAATTCTGATAAAGAATACCGATACTCACCAGATTATTTTGAAATAGAAGCTGAACAAACCGGTACTTGGTATCAGCTTAAACAGCTTGATGACCCCTCAAAGGACAATGAAGAGGATTGCATTATTAAGCCTGATGAACGCCTAACATTAGAAATTGATGTTAAGAGTTTTTATGGAGAGTTGCCTGCCGGACACTATCGTTTGATTAAACAATTTGCTTTCTTTGAGAATGAGAGAGATTGGGATTACGATATATATAATTTATCTTGCGAATTTACGATAAGGTAAAAAAAGGTGATTACTGTTATTCTTACCGTTTCCATGTGTGCATAGCCATTGGGCAATGCATTATATGGTGTCTTGTTTGAAATTTGTAAAGGGTTTGAATATGCTGCTGTTTTATTTTCGGGTGTTGTGTCGTTTACGATTGCTATTAGTACAAGATATATTTTCGAAAAATTTTCAGCAGATTAAAATGAAAGGCAGGGATGTAATGAAAAAATCAGAATGGATATTGTGCCCAGTATGCGGCAACAAAACCCGTAATAGAGTAAGGGAAGATACAATTCTGAGAAACTACCCTCTTTACTGTCCGAAGTGCAAGCAGGAAAGTTTAATTGACGCAAAGGATTTACAGGTAACGGTTATTAAAGGGCTTGAAGCAAAAACGCAGAGCTGATTAAGAAAGCGACAAATCGGTGTTTATCGGGCAAGGTATCTTATGGATATGCACAATAAAACAGAATGGATACGCTACCCTGTCTGTGCAAATAAGGCAGGACTTCAAACAGTAAAAAAACGCCTAAAATTCAGAAATGCCACGCAAAGTAGCAGGAAAATCGGGAATGTAATCTCTGCTTGCTTGTAATGCAAAATGCGTTTTCCTATACTGGACAGAGCAAAACAAGGAGGTCACGAATATGGCATTTGCAGAAAAACTGAAATCTATCCGCAAGCAGGCAGGTCTGTCGCAGGAACAGTTGGCGGAAAAGCTCGGCGTGTCCAGACAGGCGGTTACGAAGTGGGAAACGGATGCAGGCATCCCCGACATTGAAAACATCATGGCAATTTCCGCACTGTTTGACATTTCCATTGACGAGCTGCTCTCCAATGAAAGAGGAGCGATAAAACCGACAGAGTATCTTTTTGAGAGCGTCACGGAGTACGATATTGACGAGCCGAAACGCTATGACATGAAGTTTGGCGGGGCAAAGCAATTCCTGTTGTCGGGCTATGAAGGCGAGAAAATCCGTGTCCGTCTGGCATCCAATACTCTTTCTACGCTCCAGAGCGATTTTAAGGTCAAGATTGACGACATCCGAAAGCGGATTGATGTGGATGTAAACCGCAAAAACGGCGTATCCGAAGCGGTGGCAAAGGAAGCGGTCAGTATCTTCGTCCAAATCCCATCGCCCTATATCGGAAAAATTGAGTGTGCCGTCCATGCGGAAACCGTGGAAATCCGTTCTTTAGAATGTGACAGCATAGAGCTTGATGTAAAGACGCCAAATATTATTTTGGAGGACATTTCTGGGACGGTAGAGATCAACTGCAATCTTGATATGGAAGTGGTTTGCCATTCCTTAAAAGGCGAGGTGGACATCAACCAAATATCGGCAACTTCAAGAATCCATATTCCAGAGGATGCTGTCTTTACCGCTGTTACAAAGGGCATTGAAACGCACATCTCTTATGAGAGAGACGGTCAGCAGACGGAACGGTTTGACACGCCGGGTGCAGAGAATATGATCGAGCTGAACGGCATCAAAAGCGAGCTTGTCATCTGTACGGACAGGGAAAGGAGCTAAAGAGAAGACAAATAAATGATAAATCATTGAAAAAATTTAATGGCGGAATGCCGTTAATTCTTATTGACAAGCCTAAGTTTGTCAAAATCATAAAATTAGGAAATAGCACAAGAAAGGAAGGACTATTATGAGCACGTTAAAGTGGATAATTATGATTGTTGTATCAGTGGGAGTTGGAACATTTATTGATGTGAATGTACTGGAGAAGGCAGGCTTAAATGTTTGGCTGTCAAGAGGGATTGGCTGCCTTATTGCTGTAGTTGTTGCCCTCATACTGGATTACTTCTTACTTAAAGAAAAGACAAAAGATTTGAAAAAACGTGACAATTCCTGATTATCGGACAGAACAACATATCATCAAAAAGCCAGACGCACAGACGCAGAGCTGATGAAAGGATAGAAATTGAGAAAACGAGGGAAAGGAGCTAATGGGAATTATGGAAAAAGAGATTATTATTTCTGCAAGGCATTTGAAAAAGGTATTTGGCTCCGGTGACAGTGAGCAGGTTGTTTATTCCGATTTCAATATTGACATTTACAAGGGCGATTTTACAGTTATCATGGGGGCTTCCGGTGCGGGAAAGTCAACGCTGATGTACTCTCTTTCGGGCATGGATACCCCGGACGCAGGCACGATTACCTTCTGCAACACAGAGATTACAGGAATGAATAGTGATGAACTTGCGGTGTTCAGAAGAAAAAACTGCGGATTTGTTTTTCAGCAGATTTATTTGATCGACAAAATGAATCTGCTTGATAATGTGATTGCTGCCGGAAGTCTGACAAGCAGGAACAACGCCGACATCGTGGAGCGGGCAAACAGGCTGTTCGATATGGTGAATATCCCTGCGGCAACAAGAAAGAAACTGCCATCCCTTATATCGGGCGGTGAAGCGCAAAGGGCAGACATTGTCAGGGCGGCTATCAACAGACCGTCGGCTATTTTTGCTGACGAGCCGACAGGCGCTCTCAATTCCAATAATTCCGATGCTGTATTAGATGTGTTTTCCATGCTGGGCGCCACGGGGCAAAGTATCATTATGGTAACCCATGACAAAAAATCCGCACTCAGGGGCAACAGAGTTGTGTATATCAAGGACGGTACCATTTACGGTGACTGTGATCTTGGAACATATTCCGCAGATGATACGAAACGTACAAAGAGGCTGGAAGATTTTTTGAAGGAAATGGGGTGGTAATATGGGCAGTCTCATCCTTCATAATTTGAAAAAAGCAAAGGGACAGTTTCTATCCTTTGCTGTCGTTATGCTGATTACCGCCGTTATTCTGAATACTGCCCTTGTACTCCTGTTTCAGACCGGGGAGGCATACGATTCGCTGTTTGATGAGTTGAACACCTCGGATTTCAGTGTGACAGTACCTTCCCTATTATCTTCTGACGAGCTTTTGCATGAGATTTCAGAGATAGACGGAGTTTCCAAAACAAACACACACGAAGCCCTTTTTGCGTCTGCCGCTTTGCAGGATTTTCAGGACTCTGAATTTACGATGAATACATACTTCTATCGTATGGGGGACGAACGGGAGCTGACAAAGCACACGGTCGCTGAACAAACCGAAACAGCAGATAAGAGAAACGCGTATATCCCCCTGTATCTGTCAGAGCTTGGCGGTTATAAAACAGGCGAAAGCATAAGATATATGCTTGACGGTAAGGAGTACGCCTTCACGGTCAGCGGCGTCATCAGTGAAATGCAGTATGGAAACTACGGGACTGGCTTTATCGGTATGTACCTCTCGGACGAAGCCTATGATGCGCTGAAAGAGGATGAAAATTTTACTTCCGTCACCGAATATCTGATAAAGGCAGAAGAAAATGTAAAGCTGTCCGAAGTTAAAACGGCGGTCAGCAGGCTCCTCAAGGATAAGAATGTCTCCACAATATCGTTCCTTGACCGTGAAACTACAAAAGGCAGCAGAACTATGGTATCCAATACAATCGTGCTGTTTCTTGCGGTTTTTGCCCTGCTTGTACTGATTGTCAGCATATTCCTTGCCCGTTTCAAGATCAAGAATACGATTGATGAAGAAATCAATGAAATGGGCGTACTGAAAGGGATTGGCTACACAAGCAGAATGCTCATGCTCAGCCAGGTAGTACCGTATATTTTGGTTTGCGGTATCGGTCTTTTCGTGGGTATCGCTCTGTCTTATGCGCTCATTCCTGTTGTCGCAAATGTACTTGCCATTCAGTCAGGCTTTTCCTATGCGCCGGTATTTGATATTTCTGCCGCCTGCATTACGATAATATCTGTTTTGACAGCAGTATTTGTATTTACTGTGCTGGCGTCGAAGAAAATCAAACGGCTTGAGCCGATCAACGCAATCAGAGGTATCGACCCGTTAAAGCCTGTGGGCAGAAATCACTTTCCCCTGGATACGTCAAGTGGGACAGTGGGATTTAATTTGATACTCAAACAGGCAAGCGTATCGGCAGGACGGAATATTCTCTTGTTTGCGGTCACATTCGTGATGATGATACTGCTGACATTTACGGGCGTTTTACTCTATAATGTTAATATTTGTCCTGATAATTTCCTTACCACGCTTTCCGAGGAGCTGCCCGACATAAGGGTTCAATCGGATGGTGAGCATTTTGAAGAATTAAAGACGATTCTTGAAAAAGAAAATGTCAGGGCGGTAAGTTACGGCATTTCCATGGTGGAGTATTCAGACGGAAGTATTCCCGCCATCGTTTGTGAAGATTTTTCAGCCCTTGAAAATAATATTGCTTACAGGGGACGGCACCCAGAAACAGCAGATGAAATAGCGGTTGGCAATGCGTTCGCTGCTGATTATGAAATCGGCGATACCTTCACGCTTACACGAAGCGGCAGCAAATATACCTATACGGTAACGGGATATATCCAGAGCGTAAACAACAACGGATTAATTGCGGAGATCACCGATGAGGGATATGCCAATCTGTCCGACATTCCGCTTTATTCGCTGAACTTGTATATGGACGAAAACGCAGATATTCCTTCTTTTGTTAATAAGCTGGATCATGACTATGATGAATATACCGTCAGCGTCAGTAACGCATCAAAGGAAACGGAGAGTATGCAGAGGATGTATTCCTCGCTGATCACGATTGTCGCCACCTCGTTGTTCATTATCACAGTCCTCATTATCCTGCTGATCCTCTATGTGATCCTGCGCTCGATGATTACCAGCCTGAAAACAGATTTTGGCATTTACAAGGCAATGGGTTTCACAAGCAGACAACTTATTATTCAGACCGTGGGCAGCATTACGCCCGTGGTACTGCTTGGGGCTTTCCTCTCCTCGGTTCTTGGAGTTGTTTATCTGCCTGCTATGTTTAACGGTATATTCGGCGTTATTGGGGCTATAAAGAATAATTTTGAAATACCGCTGTATCTGCTGCTTATCATGGCTGTGATATTGACGGCAGTGAATGTGATGATTGGAGTGATACTGTGTCGTCCTATCAAAAGGATCACGGCGTATTCTCTCATTAAGGAATGAACTGAAAAACTTTCCCATCTACTGTCCGAAGTGCAGGCAGGAAAGTTTGATTGATGTAAAGAATTTACAGGTAACAGTTATTAAAGGAATTGAAGCAAAAGACTTTGTGAAGTTTGATTTTTTTTAATGATGACGAGGGACATTGGGACATTTCCTACAATTTAGGAAAGAAGTTTTGGGGTAACGGATATGTAACGGAAGCTCTGCGTTCAGTTATGAAATATGCAGTTGAAGTAATGAAAATAAAAGAAATCAGTACAACGTATGCGGTAGATAATCCGGCCTCCGGTCGTGTGCTTCAAAAATTAGGGTTTCAATTTATAAAAGAGGTACCCTATGAATGTAACGGTGGAGATATAGTTACAACGGGGAGATATTGTAGATACGAAGCAAGATAAAGTGAAATTCTCACTTGAGGTATTTTAAGGGATTTAATAACTGTATATTTTGTTATAAAAATCTCGTCAAACCCTTGAAAACATTAAAGTTTTCGTGGGAGTCCTCTCCATAACATCTTGTATTGTATTATATCGTTCTAACCTTGTTTACGAATCCTCATAAGGGAAAGAATAACCCTCAAACGAACAGCAATGATGTATCCACATTTGAGAATTACATATTGCAAATTGATTGTAATAAGGCCAAGGATGGATTAAGAACTACTCCTTGCTCACAAAATTCATTTAATGCTTTGGCAATAGATGAGCCACTTGAATATGCTAGACTTGCTTTAGATAGAGAAATGCAGGCTTGGGAGGATACGATTGATGGATTTGGAAGTTTGGTGATTTAGCAAATGATTTTCCGATGAGATATTGGTAGAATATCTAGACATGATGTGATAAAATAAAAAAGCATGAATTTGGAGGTATATTATTGTATCTATTGCATTTTTATTTTCGGGAGCACTAACCCTTTATGCGATAAAAGGTATTGAAACAGCGACTTCTGAATTTACAGGACTTGGCATCATGGCAATTCCGGCAATAGTTGTCTATGCAACTTTTAATACTGCATTTCCAGAAGAACTTTTATTCAGAGGATTCTTACTGAAGAGATTTACAAATAAGTTTGGTTTTAATATAGCCAATATCATTCAAGCATTACTATTTGGGTTGTTGCATGGAGTAATGTTCTTTTTACTTGTAGGGATATTAAAAGCTATTTTGATAATTGTGTTTACGGGTGTCATTGCATGGTTTATGGGATATATCAATGAAAAGTATTCCAATGGCTCAATAATTCCGAGTTGGATTATACATACTATTTCAAGTTTATCGCACAGAACAAACACATCATCAAAGAGCCAGACGCACAGACGCAGAGCTGATATCGGAATGAAATGCCGAAGATTTATTTAATGGAGGTTTGAATTTTAGATGGGAAAAAATAATGATAATCCTTTGAAAAATACATATTTTACAGTTTTCATAATCTTAAGTTGTTTAGTCTATGTAATGTCAAACGGAGAATGGTGTATTCCGATTTTTGCGTGGATTTATCCAATTTTGTTTCTGAGCATGATTTATTTCAATCATACTCGAAAAATATATCTTATAATTGGTTCGATATATGCCGTTGGATTTGTTGTCCAGTTTGCAAAAATCATTGGGATGGATATAAAAGTATGTATCGTGGCAGCTCTTTTGCTATCTCTCCTAAAAGTTTTGCCATATATCTATTGGTCAAAATCAAAAATGAGATTTCAAGATACCGTTATCTTTGCAAGTGTCATGGTGATGATTGAATATATTATTTACTTAATTTATCCGATTTTAGGTGGATTGTCTGATGCTTATACACAATTTCAAAATCTGTATCTGCTGCAAATCGTGACAGTAACCGGGATTTACGGGATTACCTTTATCATGTATTGGACTGCGGCAATGGTGATATGGATTTGGAACAACAGGAGCAATCAAAAGGCGTTAAAAAAGTATGTTACAGTATTTGGTTTGGTCATGGGGCTGGTATTTGTTTACGGTGTTGTCATGTATCATTTTGCAGGAAATCCAGAAGAAAGTGTCAGAATAGCCGGTGTGACAGTACCGGTTTCTCATCTTTTAAATGATGATGAAGATGTGTATGCCACATTTTATACAGATACCTTTACAGATGAAAATATAACAAACACACAAGATAAACTGGAAGCTGTGGCGGATGCGCTTTTCACCAAAACAAAACAAGAGGCAGAAGCAGGCGCCAAGATTGTTTTTTGGTCTGAACTGAATGGGGCAGTTCTCAAGCAGGATGAAGCGTCACTTTTACAGAAAGCGTCAACTACTGCAAAAGAAGAAGGAATTTATCTGGTTGTTTCTCTCTTAGTGAAAACGCCTTATGAAAGCTTAAAAGAAAATAAAACAGTTGCATTTAATCCGCAAGGGGAGCAGGTTGCGGAATATTTTAAGTATGGGCGTTCTATTGGAGAATTGTGTCAAAAGGGTGACGGAGAGCTGCAAAGCTTCGATACGGAATATGGGAGGCTTGCATCGTTCATATGCTCTGATATGGCTTTTGCATCTAAGATACGGCAGGCAGGAAAAAGCAATGTAGATATTTTGCTGGTTCCATCTTCTGATTGGCAGGAAATGACATTGCTTGCGACAAAAACTGCGATTGTACGTGCCGTTGAAAATGGAAGCAATATCATCAGGCACACAAACAATGGAATGTCGATTGCGGCTGACAATAGAGGGAATATCCTTGCACAGACAAACTATTTCCAATCAGATACAAAAACTTTAGCTGCACAGGTCATCACAAATGGGCGTTTTACCTTATACTCACATATAGGTAATATGTTTGTATATCTATGCAGCATATATGTATTGGGAAGCTTTTTAATACCAAAGTGCCTAAATAGAAAGTGTAAGCAACTTCCTGTTTGGTAAGCAAGACAAATATTAGGCTGGTAATATGAAGAAAGAAATTTGCAGAATTAGATAAAAGTTTGATTGATGCAAAGTATTTACAGGTAACGGTTATTAAAGGAATGGAAGCTAAAACGCAGAACTGATTATCAAAGCAACAAAGTTGAAACTTGTAAGGAAGGTTCATTTATGTTAATTATAATAGAGGGTATCGCATTATGCTTTATACTTTTGATATTTTGTGTTATTGGCATATCAAACGGACCAGAAAAGTTTACAGTATTTTATGAAAAAGATGTTCAAGACAGAGCAATCGAGTTGGGTTATACTACGAAAGAGCAAATAAAGAAACAAACAATAATATCTGTACTAGTTTTATATTTGCCTTGCTTTACTTTGGTTCCGTTAATGGTTTGTTCAATAAATGGTGCAAAAGAGTTTGGTGAGATATTTATTCAAAGCTTGTCAATTTTATATATTATGGGATTGTTTGATAGGTTTTTTATTGATTGGTATTGGGTAGAACATACCAAAGCATGGAATATACCTAATACTGAAGATTTGAAACCATATATTCCTAAAAAAATAAAAATAGTAAAATGGGTTGGCACGATTGTTGGCTTCGCTATCATTTCATTGATTATTGCAATCGTGATGAGTAAACTTTTTTAACAATTCCCTATATGTGTGAGGCAAAAGAAATGATTTTATTTATTCAGTGTGTGGTGTGCTGTTTGTTTTTAACATTAGCAATTCTACCGGCACAATATAAAGATCCTATCAATATGATTATGTCTTATCCGCCTAAGATTAGACAAAGAGTGGAAGAATTACCGCAATACAAAGGAACGATTAAGAAAAGAGAAAAAGCTCATGTAAGCAAAAAAATATTTGGGTTGATATTTTTTGTGATTATTTTATCCGGCGTTGCCTATTTGAGCGGATGCAGGAGTTTTAGCACAACCTTTATTCATGTATTTATATTATTCCTCGTTGTGAATATCTATGATTTGATTGTCTTAGATTGGGGGATTTTCTGCCATAGTAAAAAGCTAAGAATATCTGGCACAGAAGATATGGAAAAAGAATATAAAGATTATATGTTCCATGTGAGAGGTGCTTGTGTTGGAATTGTTTTAGGTTTAATAGTAGCATTGTTATCGGGATGCATAATATATTTTTGCATGGAATACTACAAATGAAACGCGCTAGGATTATTGAAAAATTGTCCCGAATATTACATAATATTCGGGACAAAAGGAGGCTTCCCATTTATCGACCAGAACAACATATCATCAAAGGCCAGACGCAGAGCCTTAAATCTTTTTATAAAGCGTCACGCCCTCTTTCATGGTTTCTGCCACTGCAATATCCTTTATCGCCATTTTATCCACCTTCAACGGATTCTTTTCTAAGATTACCAGGTCAGCCAGCTTACCTGCCTCAATCGTTCCCTTTCTTTCTTCCTCATGATAGGCAAAAGCCGCGTTGACGGTGATTCCCTTTAGGGCATCAAATACAGAAACACATTGTTCTTCCCCGATTTTAACTCCTTTTTTCGTCTGACGGTTCACCGCACACCATACGGTCTGCATCATATCCGGCTTTAACACCGGGCAATCCTGATGGAAATTATAGGGCAGCCCCCGCTCCAATGCCGACCTCACCGGACTGATACGCGCACCGCGCCTTTCTCCAAGGTTCTTTAAATGCACATCTCCCCAGTAGTAAGTGTGGGCAACAAAGATAGACGGTATCATCCCTATTTCTTTCATTTCGTCTAACTGATCATCCCTGACGGTCTGGCAATGTATCATAACCGGGCGCAAATCTTCTTTGGGGTTTCCTGTCTCTCCCAATGCCTTTTTATAGCAGCGGAGATACTGGTCTGCCGCCGCATCACCGTTGCAGTGTGCCAACAACTGATAGTTTCCGGTAATAGCTGCCTTTATCGCTCCCTCCACAGCTTCATCCGAATGTGTGGGATAACCGCAGTAAGTTTCTTCTCCCTCATAAGGGCTGGTAAGCCAGGCGGTTTTTCCCTGTGGAGAGCCGTCTAAAATAATTTTACCGCCGCCGATTTGAAACCGGTTGGTATATCTTCCCGCCGCCTCGGGGTGCTCCCTTAACAGCCCTTCGATGCCCTTTTCATCACTAATGACATAGGCAATCACGTCGATTTTAAATATTCCGTTAGCTGCCATCTGCAAAAAGCCTTCCACGCTCTCCCTGGTGGCTCCGCCGTCCTGCGCCGTAGTGATTCCATATTTCAAATAGATGTTCTGTACCTCTGCCATCTGCTGCACCGGATTCATCTTCATTCTGGAAAATACATTCATCAACACCGGGGTCATAACTTCTAATTCCTCTAAGTAACCGTTTGGTGTTCCGTCTTCGTATCTTCCGATACGCCCGCTCTTTGGTTCTTTCGTTTCTTTTGTAATGCCTGCTGCCGCAAGCAACGGTGTATTTACCACTGCCATATGGCCGGAGGTGTGAAACAGGCAGATAGGGATTTTATCCGATATCCGGTCTAACACCTCAGCGGTGGGATGGGCTTCTTCCTTTAAAAAATTATGGTCATATCCTCTTGCCATCACTGCGCCATCCTCCCCCACCGGGTGTTCCTCCATATATTTTTTTAATACGGCTATGATTTCTTCAAAATCCTCACACTCCGAGAGATCTGCAAAAGAAGAAAACTGGGAGTACATGGCAATATGGCTGTGAGGGTCAATAAAAGAAGGCATCAGTGTTTTTCCCTGTAAGTCCACCCTCTCTGCCTCTGCTCCCGCAAGTTTTTCCGCCTCTTTTCTGGTTCCAACATAAGCAATCTTACCATCGGTTACCAGAACGGCTTCCGGTGCCTCCTCCTCGTTTTTCATAGTAAGAATATCTCCGCCATAAAATAGTTTCCGCATGAGGCTCTCCCCTTTCCTCTTTTATTTTATCCCAATTTCTATTTATCATCCTTTGATGAAGTGGAAATCGTATAGCTTTCCTCCACCGGAACCACAAAAATTTTTCCGTCACCGGAATTTCCCGTTTCCCCGGTCTGTGCGTGGTCAATCATAATATCAATAATTTCGTTTTTATCCTCCTCATCACATGCCACCATAATCACAACCTTAGACATCTCATCATAAACCACGTCACCTACCTGTATACCGTGCTGTCTGCCGCGCCCTGAAACATTCCACTTTGTGGAAGCAAAAAATCCCGCCTCCGCCAAAGCTCCATTTACCTCATATGCCTTTTCCGGTCTTACAATCGCAAATACCATTTTCATAATCTGTCACCTTTCCCTTTCTTAGCTTCCTCTGATTTACAAAGTTCTCTCCCTATCTGGCTCTTTTTCAGCCATTATCCTTAACTCCAACTGTTTTGAAGCGTTTTCTCAATATCCGCTTCTCCCTCGGCTGCCACATTGTGCAGATATCCACGTAAAAACGGAATTTCCGCTTCATCTTCCACGCCATCGGAAATACGTCCCTTTATCAGTGTAAAGGTCGGTTTTCTCCAAACCCGGAACACCTTCAGCAATATCATATAAATAAATATGGTAGCTATCATTCCCACACATGCAACCGGAAGACTTATCATTTTAAGTCCCGCAAAGGTAATCAAAAGCATTGTCGGCGTAGAAAAAATCATCGCTGCATTCATAACTCCAAGCTCTACTCCGGTAGGCGTCTGTAATCTCGGGTCTACCATTCTCACCAGAGTAACACCGCTCGGCGTCGTTCCCGTACAGGTTCCATATACTCCCAACACCCGTTCAAAATCGTGATCGCTTCCAAGTCTTGAGCCAAAATAGAGGCATACCAGAAACGTAAGTATCATACCTACTACACTAACGACAATAATCGGAACCATCCATTTTCCAATGACACTAATCTGAATTGCCATAAAGGAACATACTACTAAGTAATCTGAGAGAAATCCGGTGATTCTGCTCTGAAATACGTTGTTAATTAAGTAGTCAATTTTCAGCTTTCTCATAATAGCTTTTACAATGTAAGCCGCAAACATGCCCCACATAAAAAGCATGGCGCTAAAGGTTGAGCCTAACGCCGGAATATAGGAAACCATTTTCGCTAAAACCAATGCTAATAAATAGGTTACTCCCATAATGGCAAAATGTGCTGCCACCGTTTCGATATTGGCACTGTGGAATGTGGTTTTCCCTAAGGCCTCTCTTTGTTCTTCCGGTACGAAATACCCCCGCTCCACTGCCTCATTGATTTTACTCTTATTTCTTGCAAGCCCTTTCTTAAGACCGTATCTTGCTAAGGGTACTCCCACAAGAAATGCTGCCAGAAATCCGCATACAGCGAAGGTCAGCGCTACCATCTCCGCATTTTCAAATCCATAAGTGCCCTCAAACAATTTTCCATAAGTAGAAGACTGTCCCGGTCCCTGACAAAATGCAAACGGTATTAAAATTCCATACATCGATTCCATACCGAAGGCACCGCCAATCAGGTATACAATCAGGATGCCTGCCACAGGAGTAATGGCATAGAGCATACACCAGATTAATGCCATTCCCATAGCTCCCGAAACAGAACCGCCGGATTTCTTTTTCTCTTCTCTGCTTACCGTCTTTTTACCCTTCTTTTTTCCTCCGGTCAGCCCGATAGAAATAAAAGACATGGTGAAAAATACATCTACAATGCTGCTGAAATCTTTCACTGTCACCCCTGCAATATCCACTCTTGCAAGAACCAGATTCACAAACAGTAATCCTAAAACGCCTCCAATGACGCTGACAGGCATCAGCATATGCTGAAACGGTTTACATTTTCCCCGCAGGAACATTCCAAGACATAACATAACGCTTGCTATTCCAAATGCTACAACGATACTGTACATACAATCACCTCTTTCTTTTATGCCAACTGATGATACATGTTACTTAACATCTCATCCGTAATCTCCACCGGATTGTTGTAAAGATTAGGATGACGGCTGATACGCACCAGTTCTGCAATCTGCTCTTCGGTCAGAGACAAATCCTTTAAGTCATTGCGCAGTCCCAATTCCTTTTTCAGATTGTAAATAGCATCTGCCATCACCTCCACACTCTCAAATCCAAGCTCTTTTGCAAAACCTTTCAACCTTCCGTTTTCCGCCTCCGCATTGATTCTTGCAAAGTAATCTAAGGTTAATCCACAGGCTTCCCCGTGGGGAATACGGTGCAGATTGGTGAGGGGAAAGGAACAGGCGTGGGATGCCGTTGTCTTTGGCAGAGTAAATGCCATTCCTGCAATCACCGATGCCTCCGCCATTTTCTCTCTTGCCTCTTTGTCACTGCCGTCCTCGTAAGCACGCTTTAAATAGGTGAACACTAATTTACAGGCATGAAGTGCCAAAGCATCACAGACCGGCTGATGTCCCTTGCTCCAAAAGCCCTCTAAAGCATGACAGAGCACATCAATTCCGGTACTTGCCGTCACCTTCGGCGGCATGGAGCAGGTCAGTTCCGGGTCAATCATCGCCATGGCAGGATAAAACCCGTCAGAGACAATCGGGGATTTTTTCCCATTGGCATGGTCGGTAAGCACCGCCACACAGGTCACTTCACTTCCGGTTCCCGCCGTAGTGGGAACTGCAATCAGGGGCAGATGCTCCTTTGGCATTTTCTCCCCGGTGCCATGGTATTTCCGAATAGAGTCCCCTGTAAGACAGATACTTGCTGCTGCCTTTGCACAGTCTAAGGCACTTCCTCCGCCAAGCGCCACGACGAAACCATGTCCCCTCTCTTTTATCATCTTTGCACAGGCATCCACCTCCGTCACATCTGGATTGGGAGATACCTCTCCGAAAATCCCTGTCAAAATCCCTTCACTTTCGGACACCAGTTGTTCCGCTAACCCGCTGCTGACGAAAAACGGGTCACTGACCAGCAGTCCATTTTCGCAGCCTAAGGCTTCCGCCGCCGCTTTGATTTCCCTGTGTATGCCACAGCCAAATTTGATGACTACCGGCTGTAAATATTCCCAGTTCATAATATCCCTCCCTAAAGCATTTTACTGAATTTCCCCAGAGGCTAATTTTTCATCCACCATAGTAAGAACCTCATCTAAAATTGGAAGATACTCTTCTAATTCTTCTTTGGTGATGATGAGCGGCGGACAAACCTCAATAAAATTTTCTCTTCCGAAGGTGGCAAAGCCGCGTTTCTTTAACTCTGCAAATATCCAGGGCATCCAGGGACCCGGTACGCCGTACTCCTGCATAGGCTCTCTGGTTTCCTTGTTCTTCACCACCTCAAGGGCACCGAAAAGTCCGATACATCTCGCCTCACCGATACAGGCATGTTTCTCCACCATCTTATCTAAGAAAGGCGCCACAATCCCGTGCATTTCTGCCACATGATTTCCGATTTCATGGTCTATATAATAATTTAATGCGGCAACTCCTGCGGCACAGGCTAAGGTATGACCGGAATAGGTCAGTCCGCACTGTAATACATTTTCCTCAAAATATTTTGCCACCCGCTCGTTTACAATGACACCCCCAAGCTGCACATAGCCGCAGGTAACACCTTTTGCAAAAGTAATCATATCCGGTTTTATGTCAAAATTCTGCCATGCAAACCATTTTCCAGTACGGAAGAAACCAGCCATCACTTCATCACAAATCATAAGAATCCCGTATTTATCACAGAGTACCCGGACTCCCTCCATGTAACCATCCGGCGGAAGAATGACACCGTTGGCTCCTACGATGGATTCCATTAAAATAGCTGCCACATTGCCCGGTCCCTCATAACGAAGCTGCAAGTCCAGGTCTGCCAAAGCTTTCCTCGTTACCTCGGCATCATCTACGCCTTTCGTATATCCATCACGGTACATCTGGGGATTCATAAATTTTACAAATCCGTTGGCACCGCCGATTTCCGCTGCAAATCTTCTCCAGTCGCCGGAGGCATTGGACGCAGCTAACGTCGCTCCGTGGTAGCTGCGGTAACAGGAGAAAATTTTGGTTCTTCCCGTTACCATTCTTGCCATTTTAATAGCATTTTCATTTGACTCCGCACCGCCGTTGGTGAAAAATACCCGCCTAAAGACATCTGCCCCTGCTGCCTCCACCAACATTTTCGCTAACACACTCTTTGGCTCGGAAGCGTATGCCGGAGCCATAAAACACATTTTATCCGCTTGTGCCTTGATTGCCTCCACAATTTCCGGCAGCTCATGACCTAAATTAGAACAAACCAAAAGGGATGCCATATCCGCATATTTTTTCCCGTCATAATCCCAGAAGTAAATCCCTTTCGCCCGCTCCACCGGGAGTGCCTCTCCACCGGATTTGCTCCATGACTGCATAATATACTGTTTGTGCATTTCTGCCACTTCTTTTCCTGTTAAACCCATGTTCATTTCCTCACTTTCTGACTGCCCGCTTTCTTTTCCCATAAATCTTAGGGACTGCTATCAGTGTCATTTCCCCTAATCTATCAGGGAAATTGGGCTAGAATAGAAAAAGGCGCCAACTGCTAAATTTCTTAGCAATCGACGCCTTTGCCGTTTCTATTCCGTTTCCCGTATTTCTTTGTTGTAGTTATCATAAGTTATCTTTTTTCAAGGTACAAGGGTTTTATTTCCAAAATTTTTTGTGCATGTGCACAAATCCATTTTCTAAATCAATAGTGACGCTCCCGCAATAATCAGCAGTACATAGGTCAGTTTTAAAAACTGCTGCTGGTTCATTTTCCGGTAAAGAATATTTCCAATAAGGATAGATGCAGCTAAGGGCAAAACACTGATTGCAATCGCCCGTAATGTCTGGGCTGTATAATATCCCGCCCTGTAATGAGACACGATTAAAAACGCATTTAGGATTATCCACACCGGGGACATGGTAGCCCGGAACTCGTTCTTGTCTTTTAAGACACTGACTGCATAAATCACTAACAACGCTCCGCCGGATAAAAACATACCGTGAATGATGCCTGCTGCAAGCAGCACAAAGAGCATTGCCCATGCCGGAAGGGTCAGTTCCTTTTTTACAAACATTTTCTTTAACGCCACCAAAATTACCAATACTGCATAGAAATTCAGCAGTATCTCAAGGGGCAGCCGCTCAAAAAGCCAGATGCCGAACACCATTCCCACGGTCATGCCCGCCACCATTTTCATCAGTACCTTGTAATTAATATGGCGGTAATTCTGTACTGCAATGACGGAACAAGCCATTATGGTAAAAATATTTAAAACTGCTTTTGCTTCCTCAATCCCCACCAGCCTGATGGAAAAGGGCATTGCCAGCAGGGTTCCCGCAAATCCTGTAATGGTCTGTATAGTATTTGATATAAAAAGTACAATCTGAAATAAAATCTCGTTCCACATAATTTCCTCAGTGCAGACAATCTATCCGCAAATTTCCTCTATCATAAACGCAATGATTATTTTCGTCCTGTTTTCCTGACTGTTTAAAGACAGCCCTAAGATTTCCTCTATCTTGTGAATTTTATAGGTGACGGAATTTCGGTGCATATGAAGTTCTGCCGCTAACTCCTGTACGCTGCATCCGAGTCCAAAATATTTTTTCAAAAAATAGCCGTAATCCGTCTCATTGGCATAATCGTATTTTGCTAATGCCCCTAAGATTTCTTCATAATATTCCGCTAAAACATCCTGTCCCTCCAAAGAAAACAAAAGCTTATAAAGCCCCATTTCTCCATAGGTCATAATCTGGTTTTTCCGGTGACGCTTTTTCTGCAGCCTCTTAATCTGTTCTACCGCAGCAAAGCTTTTCCCAATATCGCCAATATGCTCTGCCACACTTCCCACACCGCCATAAAAGCTTCCCTCACAAATCCGGTACTTTTCCACTTCCTGCCAGAAAGCATTTAATTTCTCCTGCATCTGCTGCTCCGTCACATTGACACAGAGTATCTGGATGTCTCCGCCATTTTCCATAATAAGCGCTGCCTTCTGCCATCGGTGCATGGTTTCCCGGGCAAATCGAAGCAGTTTCTTTTTCTCTTCCTCACCAATGGCAAGACCGTCACCGGACAGGATTTCAATTTCTGCCACACAGTAAGACCACTCTTTTTTATAACCATGACGAAGCAGGGCGGGAAGATACATTTCCTGATTATCCGGAAAGTAAAAGGCATTTTTTACTGCAACTTCTACTTCCATTTTCTTTTGTTCATCTAAATGTATCTGGTTAGTGAACTCGCGCATGATATTTGCCATATGCACACGCCAGGGTACACGAAAAATCGGAAAGTCGTTGTTGTCTCCAAAATCAAGGACTTCCTGGGGGATTTCTTTAATGTAAGGTCCCACGTTAATGACCATTCCCGCTGCCTGCTGACGGTAGTTGTACTCTGCCAGTTCCAAAAGTTCGGCAGCATCCGACAGGGCAATGCCTGTGGTGAATGCAATTTCGTCTCCCTCTAAGAAAGATGAAATGCCGACGCCCTCTACCATATGTACCCATCGGACGATGTGGTCTAAGCCGGAGGCTCCGGCGGCTATGCGGATTTCTTCTTTTTCTTTGATATTTTCGTACAGTTCTCTCAGGGTAACTGACATGGGGCAGCTCCTTTGCCGGATAATGAAGCATCCGGACTCTCTCGGGCAATAATGCTGTTTTGGGGGATGGTGGTTCTTATGAGTGGTATGATAGCATAGGTGAGGGAGATTTGCAATTTTATTTGTGGTTTATAATATTCCTAATACTAAATTACAGATATTTCTTATTCTATCTTTCTTGCTTATTTTCATCTCAATAATAAACTTCCTTTCTTATTTTGTCGTTAAAAAAACACGCGTCAGAGCATTATCTGACGCTGTATTCTTATTCTGTAAAACTGAAAATTTACTACATTTCACCCACTGCAGGATACATGATGCTAAAGTTCATTTCCACCCCTTTTATATGATTTCCCATGTAACTTTCAATAAAATCAAAGTACCCATCTGCCCCAGACCGCTTTTCCCATGTGTCTATTGAATCCTTAATCCTTAACAAACACATAACAGGAAGTTTATAATAGTTTTTAAGCATTTCCTGAGTGAATTTATCTGTCTTGGTCTGCTGCTTTAAAACCTCCATTACTTCCACATTTGTATATGGATCAAATGCCATGAGAAGTGCTTTCTCCAGTTTTTCATTATCTTCATTTCTAAATTTTTCAGTATCTGCCGCTTCCCCGGTATACTTCTCTTTTATATCAAACAGTGCCAGGGCAATAGCTTCCCTTAATCGTCTGCTGTTTGATAAAGGGAATTCCCGATGTATTTTCAATACATTTCCTTCCATCGGGAACAAAAGCATGGAATAACCCTCTTCTTCGCCTTTTCGAATCTTACCAAATTCTTTTTCCATCTGTGAATATATTCTTTCAAATTGATATATCTGCATGTTTTTTCCTTCTTTCTTTATCTTTTCATCGCATCAAATCTATACTTATAACCGTATTATTAAAATCAACCCCCTCCCCCCGGCAAGCTTTAATGTTGCTGCGTCGTTTACAATGCTTTTTTTATCTCCATTATGTTTCCTCCGTTAAATTTATATAAAAGTGCTTGTCCCTTTTTTATCTTAATTGCTAACTTGACCACGTTTTTTCTTTTAGGCATAAAGTAGGCGTAAAAATCCTACACTAACTGCAACGTCTTTTCTATCTCCAATACCTTCTCTAATGCAAGCCCGGAAAACAGTGCTATCTTATCTGCTGATAAATTCCCATCTTCAAGCATCCTTTTTGCAGATTCTACTTTTTCTTGTTCAGCTCCTCGTTCCAGCCCTTGCTCTAATCCTTGCTCTAGCCCCTCTTCGTATTTCTCCTGATAATGCATCTGCAATGTCATATAATCCAACCTCCATTTCTCGTTCTTTCTCACGGATTCCACCGCCTC
>CANRJF010000062.1 GCA_947630855.1 uncultured Lachnospiraceae bacterium | reverse complement strand
CTGATTGTCTGCCTTGAAACGCCGCATAAGCGCCCCATTTCCTGTTGATTGACATTCAGTGCGGCTCTGCGTTCTTTTAAACGGTTTCGCAATATCATACAGCACCTCCATATGACAATCTCCTTTGTCTTATTGACAACTATCATTGTCATAATGCATTATACTCTTGTCATTTCTGCTTGTCAATAGGATTTCATAAAAAAAACAGCGGAAATCCCTGCCTTTAAAAGGATTTCCGCTATCTCTCACACATGAGGCATCGGGGATTCGAACCCCGGACAACTTGATTAAAAGGCAATTTTGGCAACTTGGAAACCCCTAAAATATCAACATTTTTTATATTATAATAGCGTAAGGGCGTTTTAAAGGCAATTCCAGAGCATTTTTTTCAAAATAAAAGCACCTGCTATTCCACTTAACAGATGCATTTATAATTTTATATTTAATCTAACTATCTTCTTCCCCCCTTAACTTGTTCATCATGTGATTTACACCTTTACTTAACCGTTGTTTCTGTTCCTGTGTTGTTGATTTATAATATTTAAGAGTGATTGCAATATCCTTATGCCCTAAAGTTTCTGACACTTCTTCAATTCTAGTTTCATTGCACATTAGGGAAGCAAATGTATGCCTAAGCATATGCAGTCTGACATCTAAACCACTGTTCCGCTCCAAAAAATTTCTTAAGCTGTGGTATAAAGTCCTCTTATTATGTACACATCCTTCTTTATTCGTAAAAATCATATTCTGTGTTCCATGCTGTATTCTTTTATGCATTAACACTTCATCTTTTATTCACTGATATAAGCATAGGTATTGGAAGTATCTGCAAGCATTACATCCACCTGCAGCCTCAATTCCTCCGGGAGCTCGTCAATTTTAGAGGATATTCTTTTACGTATACGCTGCTTTGCCATTAAACATCCACTCCCCGGTCATTAATGGTTCCTTCTGCAAGGTCAACCCCCAGCTTTGTAAGTCTTATGACCGCATCCTTTGCATAAGCTGTATAGGCTGTGACTTTTTCATTCGTAAACTCAATATATCCCGCTCCCTGAAGATAATCGAGGTATTTGCTGATATCCGGGGATATTATAAGTCCGGCTGCCATCATTGAATTTGAAATCTGCCTGACAAGAGCCGTATTGTTATAGCCTTTTACCAGGCAGCGTATGATATATCCCCTGATAGCCTTGTTCCTGCCGGCCTCTGCCTGTTCAATATCTGTCACTGCTGTTCACCTCACTTGTTTTCTTTGTTCATCAAGAGCAGCCTGTCTATTTTGGAATCTATGCCCTTGATTTTGTCCTCTACTCCATTCATTGACCGAAAAAAGTCTTCCCTGAGCACAAAGGTTGTTGCAAAATCCCCTTTGATGTCGTTGATTTCCTGCTTAATGTTCTGGATATCTTTTTCCGTCTTTTCTTCCAGTTTGTCTATGCGCTCATTTACTTTTGCATCATTTTTTTCGATTTTCTCCTGAATTGCCGCATTGCCCTCTTCAATTTTCTGTTGCGTTTCCTTGTTCTTCTGTTCAATCCCCCCAAACCAGCGTTTGATAAGAAAACCCATTCCACTGATTCCAAGGGCAGTCACTCCAGCCATTACATCTGAAAAAGTGATTACATAATCCATACAGCCACCTCTTATCTCAAAATCAGCCTTTGTGCAAGTTCTGTCACATCATCCCATCCATTCATGCTGACTTTAGCCACCACAAATGAAGCAAGGAATGATGCAAACACCATAAACCATTCAACCGGCTGGTTCATATACGCCATCATTGCGCAAAATACCGGCGTTGTTAAAACCATGGCCACTATATAGCACACCAGCTTTGTAGGAAGCCGGTCCACTATGGCAATGCTCTTTAGTGCTTCTGTAACAATCGACGTCACAAATGCACACACACCAATAAAAGCCATAAGAATTCCAAGTGCCGATGTCATATTTTTTATTCCTGCCTGTGTCAAAATTTCTGTCATAAATATTTTCCTCCTTCCGGGCAAAATGATGAAAAAAATATGCATGTAAATTTTTTACATGCATATTTTATGGCTTCTGCCGTGAAGTTTTTAGGGGAAGCATTTAGGGAAAATATTTTCCGGAAACCGAAAAAAATATAATATTTCCATTGACAACCACGTATTTACGTGGTATTATATACTTGTAAGGAGGTGATACCCTTGAGGGACATAATAAGAGAGATGACTGGAGTAATCAAGGAGCTCAATAAACTGTTTGACCAGCTTATCAAGCTCGCTTGGAAGATATCCTCACTTGCCGGTGTGATACTCTTCATCATCTACTCGCTTACCAAATAAGGCAAAGGGGCAAAAGCCCCTGAACCTTATCTATAATAAAAATACCACCATTCCCTCAAGAATTCAACCATGAAAGAATTATTAAAAGAATTTTTCCGTTTTATCATCCGTATTCCGTTGTTTGTGCTTCCAATCATCCTGCTGGCTGCACTTTACCATTTCCTTTTTTAGGAGGCTTTATGAAACTCAGAGAAATACGCAAACAAAAGAACCTGACTGTCCCGGAACTCTCCCGGCTTTCCGGCGTGTCAGTCCGAACTATTGAAGATTTAGAAAAGCGCGGAGACGGGAGGGTCTCCACGCTCATTAAACTGGCTGATGCAATGAACGTCACACTGGACTTTCTGTGCCGGAATTAAATCCGGCACCGTTCATCCAGTCCTCAATATTCATCTGGCCGGCAGGCGGTTCATCTTTCAAGATGTTTTGTATCTGTTTTACAGTCAGGTTATATTTATCTGCCAGTTCCTTGGTGTTATAACCATTGAATTCTTTCTTGATTCTCCGGTTCCTTGCCGGGCCGACCACGTTCTCAACTTTGGGGAAATACAATTCATCTCCCCTCGCATAATTACTCAGCAGTATGAACTTCCTGATGCCAATCAGTTCAACGATTTCTTTGTATCTCTCCCCGATGTCCTCAATAACAGTATCCTCAATCAATTCATTCAACAGTTTTTCATCCATTGCAGCCCGCCTTTCCTTACCCTGCTTTCTTTGTATATGCCAATGCTATCCAGCCAATCCCGCTTTTCAGCCTGCCCCAGCCGTTCCTTTCTTCCACAATGGTATACAGTTTTTTGTTTCCATCGGTCTCCCTGATATGGCCGGTTATCTGGTAATTTATCCCTGCTCCGGCGCGAATGCGGAGGGCATCACAAGTCGTAACAATAGTATATGGCTGGAATACACTGTTTTCTTTAATGTCTTCTGCATGAGTGTTCCCAGCGTCCGCTTTCATGATGCCATCCAGTATAGACAATATTTTCCCGCCGTATCCCCCACCGGCAGCCCATCCCTTTTTCTTTGGATTTTCCTGTATGCCAAGATACTCCACATAGGGCGCACACCCGCGTTCTACATACCCGAACCGCGGGTCAATACATGTTTTGTTTAAGCTGCTGCTGCATGCATATGCCTTAAGGTGCTGTATCTGCGCCCGTATGCCAAGCTGCGGCGTATCAAAAGAATTTCCCTTCATCCCATTGGATGTCACGCCCATGCCGCAAAAATTATTCTGGTCTAAAGTAACGGCACTGTCCCTGAAGGTAAAATTCCCCGTTTCCAGACAGCTCTGGGCAAATGCGATATCTCCCCTGATTCCTTCTGCTTTCCCCTCAGAAAGGAAATATGGAATCATATCCCTTACGCTCTTCGGCACAGAACTGTTTCTGGATAAAATATAATTTTCCATCTGAAGAGCCGTTGCCTGTGCCTCCCCTTCGATCCGAGTCAGCATGCTTTTCTCTGCACCGCCAATGGCTACGCTGACATCTTTCTTAAACTGCGCCCATACATGGTTCCCGGAACGCACATCCGGCTCGCCGCATGTCTTCCCTGTCACATCAAAATGCCTGAGCACATGGTCAATGCCGATGTCGTATTTTTCCATTAGATAGGCAAAAAGAACAACTGCCGCTTTCTTTGTCTCATCCGTATAATACCATCTGCCCTTTGCATCTTTTTTGACGCAGAGCTCCACCCCGATGGAATTGCTGTTGCGGCATTCTTTGTGTTTATATGACTTTGCCCCGCAATGCCATGCAGTGTCGTTTTCCTCCACGCACTGCCAGATTTCCCCGCTGTGCCCGACAAAGAAATGCGCCGAAGCCCCTCTGTATGTATCATAAAAATATCTGCAGTTGGCCTCAGCCCCTCCCGTTGCCCCGACATAATGCTTTACAAGGTACTTAATCTGCCCCCTGCTTCTGTTTGAATCGCTGAAATTTACTTTGGTAATTAATTTGTGGATATCCGGTTTACTTACTGCCATTGTCATCATCCCCTTCCTCTTCATCAATGCCTTCCTCCCCGTCAAACCCCATCATATCCGGGTCAAAAGAAGCCCTGAACTTCTTCAGTTCCTTTTCATCCATCTCACCTGCCGGTTTCTCCGGCTCTCTTAAACCTGCTTTTTTTGCTTCGCTTGAAATATCTTTCATAATGATTCCTCCTTGTCATAATCAATCGTGATGCTCGTCTTATATTCAACAATCAGGCATTTCTTTATGTCCTGGATTGTCTGTTCCAGAAATTCCTCCGGAAGAACAGCCCGTATCATCTCTCCGTTTTTAATTTTGTAAATATACCACAGCTCCACATCAAAATCAGGAGCGTCCTCTTTGTTCCCATACCCCAATATGCCAAGCAGGGTATCCCTGTCTTTCACATAATCGCCTTTCAGCTTCTTTAACAGCAGCCTTTTCTGCTTTGCATCCGGTTTTACAGACATATGCCCGTCTATAAATTCCTCCAGGGAATACTCAAAAGTATAATCCCCTGTAAAAACTGCCTTCAGGACACGTTCCAATGCCGGCTTGTACTTGTAATCTGTTTTTGTAGTTTCCACCACATTCTGCTTCCATACGCCTTCCGAAAGCAGCTCTTTCAGCTTGTCCACATTTAAGACTTCCAGGCTCTGGGTATCTGCCACTGCCGCACTTCCCTCTGGGGAATAATATTTAATGTACTTTGTGTTTCTGTCCTCAAGAACCGAAAGCCCCCTTGCCTGAAGTTCCGCCTTTACCGCATCCAGCTCCATTTTAAGCCGTTTCTGCTGCTTATCCAGTTTCACCGCTTCACTGACTAATGCCTTCTCTTCCATTCCTTTTAAATTTTCTGTATTCATGATTCACCGCTTCCTTCCATAAGTTTTACCGCCTTTTTAACACATTCCGGGCAGATTCCTTTGCCTGACATCCTTTTCACATTCTCCATAGTTTCGCAGAAAATACAGCGCGGCATGTAAGGTGTAACTGTAACTACTCCATTATGGAGAGACAATTCCATCGGGTCGCCCCCCTGGATTCCCATCTCCCTCCTCATTGCCACAGGAATATTAATAGAGCCATGGCTGGACACTTTTTTGTAATTATTCTTCATCTTCCTGCTCCTTTCCGTCCGGCTCAATATCCGGATTGTTTTTACTCCTCTGATAGCGGATGCACTGGTAAATCTGCCTTTCAGTCACCCTCATTTCTTCCGCAATCTTTAAGTATCTCCTTATCCTGCTGTATCTGCCTTTTCTGCCTCCTGAGATGTTCTTTCAGAGCTTTCTGCTCCACGCCGTTCTCTGACGCAAACACAAGCAGTTCCTGTGCATATGCCTCGCACACCTGTTTCCCGTTTTTAAATACATAGATGGTTTTCATGTCGTGGGGGTCATACTTCACATCCACGTAGCTGTTAATATAGGCGCATAGTTCATCTGACATGTAGGAAAGCCCTTCCATCTGGATGCCGACATTCCTGACAAAACGCCGTTCCGACTTCATCATAAGAAGCGTTGCATAACTCTTTGGCGGGAGGGCTTTCTCATATCTCTCTGCATTTTCAAAGCAGCCCTTCGGGGTGGAAAACTCCTCGCCCTGCCTTTTCAGACCGCCATGGGGCTTTACCATGTAGACATTGTGCAGCCACTCCGTCCATTCTGCATAAAACTCTTCCATTGTCAAAAGTTCCCCGCGCTCCAGCATCCCTTTGACATCCTTCTCCACCTTTGCAAATGTCTTTGAGCCTGTCAGCGTCCCGGTATAGCTTGTAAACCACTTTGTAAACTGGCTGCATACCGTTCCGAAAAAACGCTCTATCTGCCCTTTCGTCCATGCGTAATATGGAAGGGCCCTGTGGTGGTCTACAATTCCTATGGCACGGTAAAACCCTTTTGCGGAATCGTCAAATGCCGGCCTGCGCCCTTCATCCGCATGGCCCGCCTCCCTCCGGCGGTCATTCCTTGCATACCCGGTCATCCCCTTGGAAGTGAAGTCTTTCCCGTTATCTATGTAGATATACTGGGGGACGCTCCCTGCATCATGGTAGAGCATCTTTAGGATGGACTGTTTCAAAATGTCGCTGTTTGCATCCTTGCACATGACATCCCCTAAAATCATCCTGCTCTTAATATCCACCCATGCCGCAAGGTGGGGCTTGATGGCTGTCACTCTCCCGTTCGGGAGCGTATATGCCACCCAGCAGTCAAAAGTATGCTCATCACCCATGACAACTTCCATGACCTTCAGGTCCTTTGTGCTGCGCTCCCCCTTGACCATAACCTTGTTCCTGTACTCACGCTCGCCCCGGCTTGCCAGGTACCAGGCATTTTTCATGTTCTCATCTTCCATCAGGTAGTTGATGTATCTGGCAACTGACTGATAAGAGGGTATCTTCTCCCACTTATTAATGTTCTTAAGGGCAGTGAGCTTCTCATAGAGCATCTCCCTGGTTCCCTGATTCTGTGCAAACCCCGGGTTGAACCATATATTTTTAATGGCCTGTCTGACCTCCGGCGTAAAACTGGGGAACGTCCCCGCCTCTTTGGGCTTCCTGCAGAGGCACAGCACTTTGAAAAAATCATAACTGCCCCCATCCTGCTTATGCAGCCTGTCCGCCCATGCTTCGGCTTCCATATATGACTTTACATAACGGTACAAAGTCCGTTTCCCTTTCCCCAGCCTCTCCTGTGCAAAAGTTTCGGCGTACTCCGTCCTGCCTTTTTCGTCATATGCCATGAATTCCCGGACGATATTGCCTAATTCCATGGCCTTATACCATTCGCTCCTGTGGTTTTCTATGAACCAGTCCACATCCTCCGACACATACCAGGGTACCGCCGCCCCTTCTCCTGTTTCCAAGTCCGGGCTTCCGGCAAGGTCCTTAAGCCTCTCCCTCTCCTTCCAGGCTGTCCTTGCCTTCCTGGACAAGGAGGATACCGCTACCATCACCAGTTCCTTTCCGCCTCCGCCATGCTGTCCCATCATGACGGAAAATCTTTCCGGAGCCCTTTTCACTTTCTTTTGCATAGTATCATAACCTATGCCTTCCAACTTAGCAGCCTCATTGAGTGTGACATATGCTTCCACCATCATATACCTCCCTTCATGCAGCTATGTCCAGTATGCTTTTTATTGCCTCGATATACTTCCTGCCACTCCTCTCCCCGTGGATAATCTTGTTCAGGTACTGCGGTGTGGTGCCGAGTGCGTCTGCAAGCTGCTTCGCCGTCATATCCTTGTCCACCAGCCGCTTAACAATCTTTTTCCCGAATGCCGAATAGTTCCTTGTTTTTAGCTGGCCCATTTTCATCACCGCCTGTCTGTATAATAATTTTCAGGAAGGGACACCCACATCCATGCGCCCTTCAGCAATTTCAAGTGCTTTCCTGTCATGCTCTGCCAACCTTTTCATCCTCTGGTAGTGTTCTTTTAATGCCCCAGAACAATTTTCACATGTCTCTGCAACATCTCTGGCTGAAACAGCCGGCTTTTGCAGAATCATTTGATTATCCACCAAAGCTTCCATCCTACGAAACAAACTTTCCCTTAATATCCACCTGCTAAATTCCTCATATTCCTCTTTTGAAAGCCCTTCCGCATCCTCCTTGTTTTCATAGAATTTACACTGTTCTTCAGTAATAACTTCCAGTTCTCTTATCACCTCAATATCTTCAGCTGATATTCCCATCAATATTTCCACTGCTCTGCCACCTAATCTTTGTTTAGTTTCCTTGTCCTTGGTTTCTTTCCGTATAAATCCAGCTTTTTTAATGCTGTCCGGCTGACAACCTCTAAATACTCTGCCGTATTCTTTACAACCAGGTAGTTGCCCGGATCCAGCCCGTGGCTCCTTATCAGTTTCTTCTGGCTTAGTGTTGGGGCTTTGCCATTCTTCATATCTGTCTCCTCTCTTTTTTTGTTCCATCTGTGGCTTTGTTTCCTTAAGGGAATCTATCAAAAGTATTAAATCCTCTACACTTTTGATTTCCTTAGAAACATCAACGGTAATTTCCATCCATCCCGCCTCCTTTTAAATATAATTCTGTTATAAGGTTACAATTTGTGCTAGAATAGATGCTGAAGGATTTTCTAAATCCTGAAAGGGGGTGATTCCTGTGGTTGCTTCCCTTGAAAGCTTCAAACTGCGGTGGAAACTTGTTTCCTTCAAAGATGAAGCGGATTGTGTTACTTCCGAGTATGAATGTTCCCTTCCAAAGAATTATTCTGATTCTCGTAAGTACCACATGACTAAAGTGGTTACACCACAGAAGGAATCCATTTCCTTCAGCATCATCTAACATGGTGCTGCCACCAGAGGGAGCATACGCTCCCTCTGGTGGACTTTATATAAATAACGTTGTGACAGTGTTACTTATGAGTATGAGGCTCCAATCTCCAACTCATATAAAAAGTATCATCTGTCAAAATTTGTTACTCCGGATGGAGTACACTTATCTTTTGGTGTCATATAGACACCGTAGTCTGCCAGCTAGTCTGAATTTATTGGCTGGCAGTTTTTTATCTGTTCTTTCCTCCTCTCACTTTTAAACATAGTTCTGTTATTGGGTTACGATTTGTGCTAGAATAGATGCTGAAGGATTTTCTAAATCCTGAAAGGGGGTGATTCCTGTGGTTGCTTCCCTTGAAAGCCTCAAACTGCGGTGGAAACTTGTTTCCTCCAGCACTGAAGCGGATTGTGTTACTTCCGAGTATGAATGTAAGCTACCAGGCATATATTCTGAACGTAAGTACCACATGACCAAAGTGGTTACGCCGCAAAAGGAATCTATTTCCTTCAGCATCATCTAACATGGTGCTTCCACCGGGGGCATAAGGTCCCCGGATGGGAATTGCACAAGAAAAGCAGCCGGAAAAATAAAACAAGAACATCATTAAACCTAACTTACAAAGGCAAGGCTGATATGCAATGCCACTACGAATTTTGAATGTCTGATAAAACCGGGCGTGTGCCTACACGTCTAATGATGCCTAAAAAGGGGGCACCTCCGGCTGCTTTTATTGTACAATTCCCTCTTAACATTTCCATCAGCCGAACGGCTGTTTTCAGATTGTGGAAATCTTTAGGATATGGTATTTTTGAAGTGGTTTAGTATTAACCCTAAAATCATTATAATGCGAAAATTTCGCATTATCAATATAATTTTGCGAATTTTTCGCATTTTATAAAGGAGAATATATGAAAGATATTTATAACAGAATTATCGAACAAACCAAAAGACTTGATATTTCTAGCAAAGAACTAGCCCAGATACTTAATTTAAAGAAAAGTCCTTTAACAGATTGGAAAAATCATAAATCTAAACCTACATTAGAGCAAATAATCACATTGTGCGAAAATTTCGCAATTTCATCTGATTATCTTTTGTTTGGTAAAAGCGCATCTTTGCCAAACGATGAGGCAAAAATTATTGAATATTATCACAATATGTCTGAGATAGACCAAGAAGATTTTTTACTTATAGCAGAAATGAAAGCAAGCAAAGAAAAAAGACAAAACAATACAGAATCATCCCTTTTAAAAAACGATGATCTACCTTCTAAAACAGCATAAATTTTTACTTGTTTTGGGTTATTTTTAATTCATTTTTTGTCCGTTTGCTTTCTAGGCAAAAATTTACCATAAAAATGCCTTAAACTGCTAAAATTCGCCAAACGGACATGTTTTTTCTAAGGTTGCTTTTTGTCCGTTTGAAATTCTCTCATTTTTCTAGTTTTATTCTGGATTAAATAGCACTTTGAAAACAAACGTTACTTTCATAAAAGCCCATTTTATAGGAGTTTAAGGACTAATAGTTTATGAATACACAAAAAAAGTGACGCTGTAACGCCACGTTATAACACCCAATATTGCCATTCGACATTTCTAATACAATTCTATTATTTTTAAAATGCAAAAAAACACTGTTTTTCTTTGAATCTCTTTAAAATCCAGTGTTTTCTCAATTTTGATTTGCTTTTTACTTTTGCACTTTAACGTGTGATGTAAATTGTTTGACATTTTCAAAATCGCTGTCACAAAAAAGTCAATTTATCTCTTTTTGGTTCGCTTATTCCCTAGTAATTTCGGGGTTTCCCATGATATCCCACAATTGTTCTACAATTCTCGAAATAACTGTACTTTTGTGACAAATATTCCGGTAAATTACACTGCCGTCTATTGACGTTATGCAAGGGAAATAAACATTGAATTTAGTGGGTATGTAGAAGATATACAGATATGCCTGTATTTTACAAATGCAGTCATAAACCAGATAAGCCTGCCTGCACAATGAACCTTTTACTTATTCTGTACAGTTTTAAACATTCAGTATTGATTTTTTTATCTAACCCTATTATTTTATCCTTTAATCATATAAAACCCCATTTTGGCCCATTCTATTAGTTTTAAAAACTATTCCACCACTATCCATTCTTCCCCCAAAATTTTGCCCTAAAATTCCTGCCACCAGAAATCTAAACCACCACACAAAATCCTTCTTTTTTTCTCCCCATTTTAGAACCCCGGATGCCTGCCTTATTTCTGCCCCATGCTTATATTGATTTTAAGCCTATGTATGCACTCTCCGTTTTTAAGCCGTTTTAAAAAACATTTCCTTATCTCTAAACCTTTAACCTTGTTCCCTATTTCCCTTTTTTGCCGGCATACACCCTGATGTGTCATGGAATGTATGTTAAATTTCTTAAATGTACTGATAATATTGTATTAACTGAAAATAAATAATGCTTCTAAAAATTTATTGATTGTGTACATAATTTCATTCATACAAATTTAAAAATTAATTGAAACTTTTGAAACAATAAAAAAAACAGCCTTTAAATGGCTGATTAATGCTTTATACATGGATTCCGGGCATCCTTTATCAGGATTTTGTAATGCATAGGTGAGTTCATAGGACTTCCAGTGGTCTTTTGGGGTTCCGTCCTCGATAAACTTTAATTCCGTCGCTATGTCTCCACCATTTTTTGCATCTGTGTAACATTCACCTTTGATGTCTGCACTGCTGTATTCATCTGCAAAGTATTTCTGTACTAACATATAAACTAATTCTCCACGTGTTATGGTTCCCTTTGCTGTTAATTCAGTTTAGGTTGGTTCCATTTTCTTTATATATTTTTGCTTTAATGTCTAATGAAAAATTATAAATAAATCGGGATGCATTGGAACAGTTCCAAAAGAATTGCTCCTGTTCTTTGTTTGGTTTCAAGGCTACTTTTTGAGTGATTATCATGTGGTCACCCCCTCTAAACATAAAAAAATTTTAAAAAAATAAAATCTATTTATAGTTATTTATATGTATAAAAAGAGGTTATCTAAATAATTTAAAAAGAGACACACCTATAATAGATGTGTCTCTTGATTAACCTGCCATTAATGTTAATGCAAGTCTTGGACTGTGACGTTCGGGATATAGAATGGGTCACTGTAAAACAGTTTTTGGAATGCTGATGGACTTATTTTTATTGACCCACCCCAGGTTCCAAGTGTTTCTTTTTTATGTGTCCTGTATTGGGATGTATTGTAGTCTTTAAACAATTCTGCTTTTCCTTTGTTTCGTGGTATCAGCTTAGTGTCAAGTAATGTGGTTCGCGCCCTTTGGTCCCATAAACCTAATGTTATTGTTGATTTATATTTGACTACTTTGATACCGTCAAATGCTTCATTATACCACTTAGTTCCCCATCCTGACCTGCTGTCATTTCCTGTACCTCTTTCTAAGGCTGCTTTGACTGCTGATGATACGTTTGTATATTCATCATAAACATTTCCTGTTGTTACTATGTCTCCGCCGTCTGATTTAGCATAGCATTCTGCTTGACTTTCTAATACAGGTTTTGTATCCTTTATATTAAATGTGTCACCACTTATACCTATTGCGCCTCTTACTAACCAATATTTTTTATCCTCACTTGCGTTGGTTGAACCATTTTCTAAAAAGCCTATGTCTGAACCCTTTGTTACTACTTTGTTCTCACCACAGTCTAAAAGACTGCTTTGCACGTCTTTATCTACTAACTGCTCCATGTATGTGCTGCTTAATATTCCATATACTTGGTTATGCAGTCCTAAATGTCTGTTTTTTGCTTCTTCTACTGTGGTACATATTCCTTGTGGTATTGTTCCGGTTTTTTCTACTTGTTCATATCCAGGAGTACCTTGTTCCAATACTACTTGATATGTTGTTATTGTAAAGGTCTTTTCTGATTGGCCTGTCGGCTCTATATTATATGACGCTCCGCCTGGTAATACTTCTCCATTGTTTGTGTCTAATGCTGCTTGGTTGTGCATTGAAAATTGTGAACTTGTTATATCTAAATTGGCTGAGCTCGCTGATTTAAAATCTACTGTGGCATAGTCATAAACATTTAAACTCTTATTGTTTTCAGATAATACATATGCTATGTTTCGACTGCCTTTTGCTGATGGACTGATTCTGTTATCATATTGCATTTGGATATATGGTGTAAATCCTACTGTGTATCCTTGCTTTCTAGCTGCTCCTATTCCTATTGAACCTGTTTCTTTAGTTGGCATGTTAGCCATTCCCTTGCCTTCTCCACTAAACACTTTTACCTTGACGCCTATATTTATTAATTTTGTTGCTAGTGGACTTAACATGAACGTCTTTGTGTCTAAGTTGCAATGCTCACCATCTGAATCTGCAAATTTAGTTGGTTCAACTTGTGTGAAGGGGTCAGGTGAATCATCTGATAAAGTTACTGTACAACTGCTTGTGTAATCCTCTGTCTTTCGTCCACCACCTGCTCTTAAGTCATTACTTGATACAAAGCCTTCAGCTGTTAATGGAGTGTCACTGCCTTTGTTCTTCCATTTGGCAAGTGTTAGTTTGTCTTCGCCTCTCATTATGATTAGCATGTAATCCCAGTTTTTCTTTTTTGAACCTTTTGGAAGTTTTGTTCCACTCTTAGATGTTCTTGTTGTTGATATTACTCGCCTTGTTACTGGGTCAGGGTCTCCTTTTTTTATTAATTCTGATTTAAATAAACCAGTTGTGGCTATTATCTTTTTACTATTGTCCTGATTTATGTCAGGTTTTAATGAAAATGTAACTTGATTGTCTTTCCAGTTTAAGTCACACTTCTCTAAGTGTTGTATTGCAGTACCATCATCGTTATATCCTGTTGTTTTGGGGTGTCCGGGACAGCTGATGTGTGCTGCCGATATCCATTGGAATACCTTTTTATCTATTCTGTTTTCTGGTATTTTGGATTTGCTTAACCTTACTCGCCGTGTAATTTCTGATTGGTTTAATACAAAATCAACTTTTATGTCATCCTCTTCTTCTCCTATAACCCTTTTTAATAAAACATAAACTGTTTTCTCTCCATCACTTTCTTTTAATTCTACTGTACATGGCCCATCTCCACTTTGTATTGCTGCTCCTGTGGCACTGTACCAGTTTTTAGAAGTTATTCCACTATTAACTGTATTCTTAGATGATTTCCATGCTACTATTTGATATACTGGCTCTGCATCTACATGAATCGTTGGTGTTGTTTTGTCTTGTGAAAATGTACCATCTTCTGTTATCTCGCCTGTATCTTCATTTTCTGTATAATAAGTTTTTACCATTTGGCTTTTTCCATCATGTGGTGGTGTATACTTGTCTGGACGTTCAGGAGGTCCAGGTGAATCTTTACCATTATATGTATGGATTCCTTCGGGCATACGCCCCTCTATGGCTATTTCACCGTATCCTTTATTTTGTATGGCTGATCTATTCACACGACCTAAACCATCTTTATCAGCTGATGTATCTCCAGGTGGGTCTGCTAAACCATCCCACTTTAGGTCAAGAAATGCACTTAATTGACATGCTCTGTGTGTTATCCAGCTGGTATCTACTGCTTCTATTATAGCATCATCTTTTAATAAATTTGATACTCCAACATCATTTAATATTGTATAATGTGACCATCCAATTGCTGATGCACATATGTTGTTAACTCTTGCATGTCCATTACGGTATGCTACTACTACGGGGGTCCAGGCTACTACGTCTAGGACTAGGTAGTGGTCTTCCCATTCTTCTGTGAAGAGTTTGAATGCATCATTTCCTAACATGTCATGCACCACTTTACATGCATTGGTCATGTGCCTGCCCTGTATTTCACAGGGCTCATTCATCCAGTTTTTGACTTCCTCTCCATACATTCCTTGGTTGGTATAGTCAAATGGGTATGCTGGTGTCCAGGTTGCCTTTGTTGTTTTGTTTGGCCTAAGATTACCATACCGTGTATAACAAAAAGCTGTACCAAATCCATTTGGAGTGCCTATGGCTGTGGCTAGTACTACATCGGAGACAACGTTACCATCATCATCTACCAAGTAAACTAACCAGCCATTTCCTTGGAATTTTCCATGCTGAAATACATTGTTTGCTATTTCTGATTGTCCACCCTCTACTATTAAGTTTTCGCTTACAACTTCATCAATTCCATTTCCACCTGTCTCTACACTTGTGGCTTGAACTTGTAATGGGTGATTTAATAATAGCAGTGAAAACAGGGTAATAAATATTGCTATTAGCAATAATTTTAATTTATCTGTTTTATGTGTTGCTATTTGCATATTGTATCCTCCTTGTTTATTTATTTATAAAATTAATTTATTTCTTATGATTTTTAAGTATTAAAAGTGGTATTTTAGATAAATAAAAATGCACACTCTCGTAAGAATGCACATTTTTAAGTGTTTATATTATTTATTTAATTTTTAGATTACTGCTTTTTATTTGCTAATTTTATGAATTTTTGTGGTGTGTTACTTTGTTTTATATAAATCTACTGCTTATTATACATTATATAAGTTGGTTTCTATGATGTTTTGCTATTTAAACTCTTTTTGCTTTATACTACTTATAAGTATATTTAAATTTTTAAAATAATTTAAATTTTTTCATTATCAAAACTGTTTTTACAGATGCAACAATCAAAATATATATTATATGTTTCTAATATGTTATCATTCCATCTGCTGCATCTAATTGTTCTTCAGTCCATTCTGTATTAGGTTCAAAATATGGGATGTTGTCGAAGTTGTAAGCGGGGTCTAAATTTGGGTCATTATTTAACATGTCTATTTCTTCTTGTGTATAACCTGAATAATCAAAGGATGTGTCTGTGGAAGTGTTTGATGAAACATCTGTGGAGTTTGACTCTTCTGCTGGTGGAGTGTCTGATAAACAAGATGCTTCAATGATGACTGTTAGGTTTTCTGTAGTATTGTTTTGTACCTCTGATCTATAATATTCTACACCGTCTATCTCACATTTTCCATTGACTATCATCTCTCCATCTGATTCTAACTCTCCTTTGGGATATGCTTCACCCCACTTATTTAACTGACCCTCAAACATATTGGGATTGAAGAAAAGTGTACCCATTTTTATTACGTACATGGTCTTTTCTTCCATGCTCTCAAATTTAACATAATCTTCGGGGTAATCTGGATATATTGTATTTCCTTTTTCATCTATTGTAGGCTGGGGCGCGCCTTTGCCTAAGTCCGCTGAGACCTGTGCTGGGAGGGCTAGGTAACTGTTTGTTAACATCTCTAGGAAGTCTGATTTCGTGACACCTTCATCCCATCTACTCTCCTCTGTTGTGATGATTCCTTTTTCTTTTGCTACTACTAATGCTTTATACATGGATTCCGGGCATCCTTTATCAGGATTTTGTAATGCATAGGTGAGTTCATAGGACTTCCAGTGGTCTTTTGGGGTTCCGTCCTCGATAAACTTTAATTCCGTCGCTATGTCTCCACCATTTTTTGCATCTGTGTAACATTCACCTTTGATGTCTGCACTGCTGTATTCATCCGCAAAGTATTTCTGTACTAACATATAAACTAATTCTCCACGTGTTATGGTTCCTTTTGCTGTCAATTCATCTAATGATTTACTGTCTGTATCTAAATAACTCTGCTCCGATAAATTACTTGCATATATTGTTTCTTCATTATTACTGTTTGGGTCTACTAAACTATTGAATTCTTCATCTGCTGTTAATGTATCTGTTACCTGGCTTTCTGCCCTGAATAACCCTGCCATTGCTTCTAACCTTGTAACTGTACTGTCCATGTTCGCATATCCAACTTCTCCATCTTTTAAGATGTTAAAATATCCATTTAACCCTGCTAATACCGCTTTTTTATAATTGTCCTCCTCAAAATCTATATCTGCATAATTCTCTGATGCTGCTGTGGCTATGCTCTCCTGTATGTCTTCATTCTCCCAGTATGCACTTCTGAATTTACTGTTTGCAAATACATTGTACAGGGTGTTGTTCCCCTCCTGCTTCTCCTCTAAATTAACATATAAAACCCCATTCTTACTGTTCTCCCCAAACTTGGTGATTTTATATATGTCATCCAGTGCTTTTCTAAGTTCAGGCTGTGTTTCCAGGTGGTCTAACTGTGTCCAGTCCAGGGGCTTTTCCTCACCCTGCTCTTGGTTTACAGGAGTGGCTACTTCTATCTCTATAACCTCTCCATTGTTTATCATTTGCAATAACTCCTTCTGACTCGCAGCTGCACACCCCATTAACTGACTCGCTATCATTACCATTGTTATTGTGGGTATTACAAACTTTCTTCTTCTCATATGTAATCCTCCTTTTTCATTGTTTGAATTTTTAACATTCCCTACACTTATATAGAGTGTCCTTTTGTATAAAAGGTTGCAGTTTTTTAAAAATTTTTTCTAATATTTTTCTAACTGCTGTTTTGCTTCCTCCCTCCATGCCTAATCCTTTATCCCCTATTGTAACATTATATTCCCAATTGATACATTTTGCAATGAATTGTTACTATAAGTCATGCATATTGTTTGACACAAAAGTATAATAGCTGTATATTTTATACAATAGCATATACCTGCCTTTTTCCCTGCTCCTCTCCCCCCTCTCCCAAACATGCTGGCATTTTTTAATGTATACCCCCTTTCTTTTTCTAAGCTGGGGGATTGTAACGCTTTGGATTCTTACTGTCAATATATTTTCTTATATTGTTACAGCTGAGCCTCCTGCCTGTCTGATGCCCTGTCCATTACTGTAACAGTATAACATCCGTATGTTACACATTGCAACATTAAATTATACACATTGTTTGTTACAAAAGTACAATTGCTGTATATTTTTATACAATTGCATACCCATTCCCATCTGCCAAGCATGGTGACGCTTTTCAATGCCTCCCCCTTTCTTTTCCAAGTTGGGAGGTTGTAACTTTTTGGCTTCTTCTTGTCAATACATCAATATAAACAAGTCCTCATTTTTACTTATAGAACTCTTGAACTTATATACTTATATTATTATAATGTATAAAATGATGTAATTAGAAAATGCGGACAGCGTGTACATATGCATTGTAAAGTTGTCCGCATTTTTACATAAGGAGGCTGTTCCAAAATAGAAGCCTGCCTGTTTTAACATTGATTTTCCAAAATAGAAGCCGTGTCCGGTTCATTACTGCCTATTCCATTTTAAAAATCGAGAGCAGTTCATCCGTATCTGCCCTTTCACTTTTTTCTATGCCCTTTATTGCATTATAAACTGTTGACTTTGAACAGTTCATGCGTTCTGTAATCTTCTTTACGTCATATCCTGCTTTATACAGTCTCCTGATTTCATTTTTGTCACAGCAGAGTTTAGATGCTATTTTTGAACCTTTTTTCAAACGCCCGCGCTTATCCCTTTTACCATATTTTAAATCCTTTTGACGTTTCTGCCTTGCCATCTCGTCTGCTATCCTGCCCAGCATTTCATCATCATAATAATCACTTTCAAACATAATTTAACCTCCAGTCATTTAGAACACAAAAACATGCCTGCTGTAAAATTATAATATTTAAAATAAATTCTTACATTATCCTTATAGTTTTGCAACTTCTTAGAATTTTTGGCAATGCACTTACAAAACCCTTAAATCCTTCATTTTTAAACATGCTTTGCCATCTTTATAACATGCGTGAAAAAACATATCCATTATTCTTTATATTTAATTATACTAATTATATCAAAATGTATATTTGTACGTTTTCATATTTCAATTTTTTCAACTTTTAGAAATATATTTATTCGGTACACGTTTAATGTTTCCGTAAAAAAAGCAAGTGGAGAAACTGTACAGTCATTCCATACAGATTCTCCACATATTATTTATGCCATATTCAGACACTATATTATTCCACAATATTCTATTCGAGTACACAACATCTTATTTCTATGCATATTATATGTTGATTGCCTTATCTCTTTAAAACCTATTGGAAACTTTGGCAACTTGGCAACCATCCATAAACTATATGACATCTAATATTATTATATCAGATTATGCATATATGTCAATAAACTTTTAATAATTGTACCATAAAACTTCTGTACGTTTGTTGTCTTTCTTGCTTCCTACGCCCGTTGTCGTTTCAAAGTATTCCTTCTTCCATCCATGTGCCTCATCCAGATATGTTTTGTATGGGTCTATGTCATAATTTGAAAGAATGATTTTAGCCTTTGAATTTTGAATGAGTTTAGCATATCTTTTATGTTCATTATAATCCGACGACCTGTTATATACGGCTGCTCCAAGGTCTTTTCTATCGTCATTCAGATAGCTGGGGTCTAAATACATCATAACCTTCGGGTTGTCTTTATATTGTATTATGTAATCCATCGCACCTGTCTGTGTTACTACAACGCCTTTCATTCTCTCGGCAATGACGTCCAGCTTTTCAAGGGAATTATAATAAGCATTCAAGTTATTCAGCTTGGCACTGCTAAAATCCTTGCCCATGCCGTCCCTCGACCACGCATATGTTATATATGTTGCAACTGCCATTTCCACATCATCATGTCCCCTGCCGCCGCTCGGGTCATAATCAGAAATACAGTCCTTTAACTGTTCCAGCGCCCAGTTGTGGCAGTATTCATTTATCTTCTTTTGACTGTTGAACTGCACTTTATTTTTATTGGCTTTAATGGATGCCTCTGTGTATGCCTTCTTATAGCTGGGTTCTGCAATCTTCCAATATTGTATATACAGGTTCATGAGTTCTCCCATCCTTTTTACATCATTATGATTTAATAAATTGCTATTTATAATGGATTGCATTGATGGGATGATTTTTCCGTAATCCTTTTTACAGATTTGTGAATGGAGTTTCTTTAGTTCCAGTTCCAGTTTTTTGTACTTCTTACTGCAGCTATACACAAACTTTTTAGCATCGTACTTCATCCATTCGTCAATCCACATTTCATGCCATGCTTTAAATTTCTGCTTTTCACGGAACACGGCTTTATCAGGCTTTATCCGATAAAGCTCTTGTATCAGTTCCTTTGACAGTTCGGGGTTCCCTATTGTTTGAAAGAACGAACACAGCCCGTATCCATAATCGTTGTAAATTTCTCCCTTATGCCTTGGCTTGTTTAACAGCACCCTGCATGCCCCTCCAAAAGGTTCTATGTACAATTCTGTATTCTTATAGTCAAGCATACCACATATCATGGATGCCATCCTGCTTTTCCCACCATAGAAACTGAACGGGCTTAAAATTACTTCACTCATATGCTTCCACCTTCGTATCACTAAACTGTTTTATCATTTACAAATCCTTATAAACCTTTTGGTTTTCCCATCTACCTTTACTGCATAATCATTTCTGTTTTGATTGCATTTAGTTAGGTTCCTGATTTTCAGTGCTTCTTTTATGTCTGAAACGTTATATTTCCTGAATGCACTTTCATTTATTGTACTATTGAAAATATCAGTAGGCATATCATAAAAACCGTTCTGTTCTTGTATCCCATATTCTTTAACAGCGTCCATCAGCAGCCCCCTGATGCCCTCCACCACTTTATCAGGTATATTGTTTTCAATTCCTTCTCCAAATATTGGTGTAAATTTATAGTAATTGGAACTTATAATAGCACCCAGCTCTTTATATGCAAGTGGGCTGAGGAATATTCCTATATTTGCCAGTTGTTTAATATCCTGATCCAGGTTTTGCATTTTTGCAACTATTGTGCCATATTCATTGCCCTTATAGTATGCGGTAATTTTCAATACTTCTTGGTATGTGTATTGGTCCTTCATTCTTTTTACAACAAAACTAAAAACTTGTAAATCGACCTCCTTGCCTGTTATGGTATGTTCGTTTTTTTCCTTTTCATTGTCTATTTTCCAGTATTCTACAACTGCCATAAATGAAATCCTCCTTTGTATTTCTATTATTCTAATTGTAGCATAAATTTCCAAAATATGCCACCAAAATCTTCAGAGGGCATTAAAGGGGTATTTATCCCCTTATTCAACATGTTTCCAATACCCAGATAAGCCACAATCCCATTATTTCAATGTGTTTCTGCACAAAAAAAGAAACATTTTTTATACAATGTATATAAAAAATGTTTCCCAAAATGAGGCATCGGGGATTCGAACCCCGGACAACTTGATTAAAAGTCAAGTGCTCTGCCAACTGAGCTAATACCCCAAATTAAAACTGGGCTAACCAGATTCGAACTGGTGACTGCAGGAGTCAAAGTCCTGTGCCTTACCGCTTGGCGATAGCCCATTAACTTGTACCTCCGCCGAATTACCAGCGAGGGTGGATACAGGGATTCGAACCCTGGGCCTCCAGAGCCACAATCTGGCGCGCTAACCAACTGCGCTATACCCACCATATTCGTATCTGTTCAGTACCTTCACAGATACGATGCAAAAATGCATAAAAATCGCTTCGCGATGGCATTTTTGCACACCTGAATCATGTTCTTACGCCTCAAACAGCAA
>CANRJF010000061.1 GCA_947630855.1 uncultured Lachnospiraceae bacterium | reverse complement strand
AAACGCATACCATAAATTGGAGAGTATGGCGGATATTATCGTTATTGAAGGGGCTGGCAGCCCGGCGGAAATCAATTTAAAAGAAAATGACATTGTAAATATGGGTTTAGCGGAACTTTTAGACGTTCCGGTGCTTCTTGCAGGGGATATTGACAGAGGCGGGGTGTTTGCCCAGCTTTACGGTACGGTTATGCTTTTGGAAGAAAAGGAAAGACAGAGGATTTTCGGGCTGGTGATTAATAAATTCCGGGGGGATAAGTCTATTTTGCAGCCGGGAATTGCCATGATAGAAGAGAAAATTCAAATTCCGGTGCTTGGCGTAATTCCCTATATGCATATTGACCTGGAGGAAGAAGACAGTTTAAGCGAACGTCTTTCTCCCGGGGCTTGCCAGGCAGCGCCCATTGACATAGCAGTGGTTCGATTTCCCAGAATGTCTAATTATACGGATTTTTTTGTACTGGAAAGTATGCAGGGGGTGTCGTTACGGTACATTTCAGGGGTTTTGGAACTTAAAAATCCCGATATGGTAATTCTGCCCGGCACAAAAAATACAATTTCCGATTTGAAATGGCTTCGGCAGCAGGGGTTAGAGGCAGCCATCCTCCGGCTGGCGGCAGAGGGAAAAGTGATTTTTGGAATCTGCGGAGGATTTCAGATGCTGGGGGAGGAAATTTCTGACCCGTTCCACATGGAGGGGGGAGGCCGGATTGCAGGCATGGGCCTTCTTCCCATGGATACCTGTTTTGGGGAGGAGAAAATTCGTACCCGGGCGAGGGGGAGAATATTAAATATAGAAGGAATGCTTCAAAATCTCTCATCCGTTTCGGTGGAGGGATATGAAATCCATATGGGGCATACAACGCTGCATTCCGGTGCATGTCCTTTTTGCATGCTGACGGAGAGCATTTCCGGGGAAGAAAAGACGGACGGATGCCAGGCGGGGAATGTGTATGGCACATACCTTCATGGGATTTTTGATGAGGGGGAAATGGCAGGGAAACTGATTCATGCATTGGGAAAGGCAAAGGGAATAGACCTTAAAAACACTGTTCCCATAGATTTAAAAGCATATAAGCAGATGCAGTATGACCGTCTTGCACAGGAAATCAGGATGGGGTTGGACATTCATGGTGTATACGAAAGGATGGGGCTAAAATGAAAATCCAGTTGGAAAAAATGAAGCCGGAAGATATTGAAAGGCAGAGTTTTGAGATAATCACCCGGGAATTAGGAAATACGCCCCTTGTGCCGGGGACGGAACCCATTGTAAAACGGTGCATTCATACAAGCGCAGATTTTGATTATGCCAAAAATCTGGTGTTTTCGGAGAATGTGGTGGAGAAATCTTTGGAATCCATAAAAAGAGGAGCATGTATTGTCACGGATACCAATATGGGAAAGGCAGGAATTAACAAAAAGCTTCTCTCCCGGTTTGGGGGAGAAGTCTATTGTTTTATGGCGGATGAGGATGTGGCAGGGGAGGCAAAAAGGCAGGGAACTACCCGGGCGGCAGTTTCCATGGATAAGGCTGCAAAGTTAAATAAACCGTTAATATTTGCTATTGGCAATGCCCCCACCGCATTGATACGCTTGTATGAACTGATTGAGAATGGAGAGTTAAATCCTGAATTAATTATCGGTGCTCCGGTGGGATTTGTAAATGTAGTTCAGGCAAAGGAATTGATTATGGAAACAAAGGCTCCCTATATTGTGGCCAGAGGCAGAAAAGGGGGGAGCAATATTGCGGCGTGTATCTGTAATGCACTTTTATATATGTTGGAGATGGAAGGGTAATATGATATATGTTAAGGTAATTGAGTCCTTTACGCCAAATTTGCGATATTCTTTTGAAAAAGTACTTGACCTGTCGTAGTAATTATGTTATATTCCTTTTACATAAGTACTACGACAGACGTAGTACGATAAACAAAATACTTTTTTACATGGAAAGCAGTATACATTATAAAGGGAGGGAATGCAGTGATTAGCAGTGATGGAATTCGGGGATACAATGATATGATTATCCTGCATCTTGTGCTGGAAAAACCTTCTTACGGCTATGAGATATCCAAAGCCATTAAGGAACGGACAGAAGGAGCCTACATTATTAAAGAAACAACTTTATATTCCGCTTTTACCAGGCTGGAAAAAAACGGCTGTATCCAATCTTTTTACGGAAATGAAACCAACGGAAAGCGCAGGACTTACTACCGTATTACGGAAACCGGCAGGGAATATTACCGGGAAAAGTGCCGGGAATGGGAACTGACAAAAAAGGTTGTGGAAAAGTTTACGGCCTGAGAAAGGAGATAGAGGATGGAAACCCTTGTGAATTACATTGATAATCTGTTTCGAAATTACCCCGGCACACCCGAGGTACGAAAGGCAAGGGAAGAACTTCTGGCAATCATGGAAGATAAATACCACGAGCTGAAATCCCAGGGAAAAAGTGAAAACGAGGCAATCGGCGTGGTCATATCCGAATTTGGCAATATGGATGAAATAGACTTGGAGCTTGGGGAAGGCAGGGATGCATCCAAAGAAAATTCCGGCGGACACGGAGAGGTTTATCCTATGAATATTGACCAGGCAAAAGAATTTGTCTCCTGGAAGATTTCCTTTGGATATTTCATAGCCCTTGGAGCTGCCCTGTGTATTTTATCTCCTGTTGCCGGATGTATTTTAGATGCTTTCTCAAGCGCAGAAATTTTATCTTTCCGTATTACAAGCATATTGGGGGAAACAGCAATGTTTTGCATGGTGGCTGCCGGGGTGGCGGTTTTTATTATCAAACGGATTGCCGATGACGCCAGGGTGGAAAAAATGAAAGGCAAAAAGATTTTGCTGGATAATGCAGGCAGGGATTATATGGAGCGTGAAAAGAATGCCTATATACCTAAATTCGGCGCATTCATTGCAAGCGGTGTGGGTTTGTGCATATTGAGCGTTGTGCCGGTGCATGTTGCGGAAGAAATGGTATATGGAACACAATTATTCTGGATAGAAAATTTATCAGGCGCTTTACTTTTTATTATGGTTGCCTGCGGCGTGGCATGTTTTGTCATGGCAAAAATTCGGAAAGAAGCATATGATGCTGTCCTGGGATTAAAGGTAATACGAAAGCAGAAAAAGAAAAATAAAGTAATGGAAATTGTTGCTCCCATTTATTGGATGATAATAACACTCTTTTATTTTACATTTGTTTTGATGGGAGATGCCTGGGGAGTTATCTGGTTTATCTGGCCATTGGCAGCACTCTTTTATAAAATCATGTCCGGTGTGGTAATAGCAGTGACTGAAGGGGATATGCAGCAAAAACGGTGAATGAGAGGCTGCATGCGAATAGTAAACAAAACTTAACTTTTGGAGAATATGTAAAAAAGTACTTGACCTGTCGTAGTAATTATGTTATATTCCTTTTACAAGAGTACTACGACAGACGTAGTACGATAAACATAATACTTTTTATATGTCATTCGTTTATCAAGGGAAGGAATGGAAACTGACAAAAAAAGTTTGTGGAAAAGTTTAAGGTCTAAGAAAGGAGATACAGGATGGAAACCATCATAAATTACATTGAAAATCTGTTTCGGAATTATCCCGACACACCCAGGGTACGAAAGGCAAGGGAAGAACTTCTGGCAATTATGGAAGATAAATACCATGAGCTGAAATCCCAGGGAAAAAGTGAAAACGAGGCAATCGGCGTGGTCATATCCGAATTTGGCAATATGGATGAAATAGCCTTGGAGCTTGGGGAAGACGGGAATACATCCAAAGAAAATTCCGGTGGATATGAAGAGGTTTATCCTATGAATACAGATCAGGCAAAAGAATTTGTTTCCTGGAAGATTTCCTTTGGGTATTTTATTGCCCTTGGAGTTGCCCTGTGTATTTTATCCCCTGTTACCGCATGTATTTTAGATGCTTTTTCGGAAGCAGGCATTTTATCCTCCCGTTTTACAGATATGGCGGGAGGAGTGGCGCTTTTTTGCATGGTGGCTTGCGGGGTTGCAATTTTTATTATCAAAGGAATTGCCGATGACGGCAGGGTAGAAAAGATAAAAGGGAAAAAGATTTCGCTGGACAATGCCGGCAGGGATTATATGGAGCGTGAAAAGAATGCCTATATGCCTAAATTCGGTGCATTCGTTGCAATCGGCGTGGGTTTGTGCATATTAAGTGTTGTACCGGGTCTTATTGCAGAAGAAGTGGTAGGGGGGACAAAATTATTCTGGATTGAAGATATAGCAGGTACTTTGCTGTTTATTATGGTTGCCTGCGGCGTGGCATGTTTTATTACGGCAGGAACGCGGAAAGAAGCATATGATGTTGTCCTGGGATTAAAGAAAATACATGAGCCGAAAAAGAAAAATAAAGTAATGGAAATGGTCTCTTCCATTTATTGGCTGTTTATAACTTTTATTTATCTTGCATGGAGTTTGCTGGGAAGCGCCTGGGGAATTTCCTGGGTTATCTGGCCTCTTTCAGGAATTATTTTTGGAATCGTGTCCGTTGTGGTAAAAGCAGTGACCGAAACAGGGCGGTAAATTAAGAAATTGATTCATGTGTAACTATTTTCCCTAAACAGGTTGCCAAAATTGGAAAATCCATTTATAATTTATATGTGAGTAAAGTATTTTAGAAAATTAAAAATGGGGAAGTGGGAAAGAGACATGGATAAAACATTAAAGTATAATGAACCTTGGATTTTACAGCGGGCAGACCCTTATGTTTATCATCACACAGACGGATGGTACTATTTTACCGCATCCGTTCCTGAATATGATAAAATAGTGCTCAGACGGGCAAAAAGTCTGCAGGAACTGCCTTTGGCAGAAGAAACCGCCATCTGGAACAAACATGAAAGCGGCCCTATGAGCGAACATATCTGGGCGCCGGAACTGCATTATGTATTGGGTAAATGGTATATTTATTTTGCCGGCGGCGAGAAAGATGATGTGTGGAAGATACGCCCCTATGTGTTAGAATGCCAGGGGGATGACCCGATTAAGGATGCCTGGGTGGAAATAGGGAAAATGCAGCGGGCAGAGGGAGATGAGTTTTCCTTTGAGGCATTTTCTTTGGATGCTACCGTGTTTGAAGATAATGGCAGGCTTTTTTATGTATGGGCGGAAAAAGTAGGGGTTGGCAGGCAGATTTCCAATCTTTACATTGCCCAGATGGAGAGCCCTTACAAATTAAAAACCGTTCAGGTACTTCTTACCACTCCGGATTATGACTGGGAGAGGGTAGGTTTCTGGGTAAATGAAGGGCCTGCAGTTATTAAGCGGGGAAATAAGATTTATCTTACCTATTCTGCCAGCGAGACAGGGGCAGATTACTGCATGGGAATGCTTAGCACGGAAAGCGGCAGGGATTTACTGGACCCTCTTTCCTGGAAAAAAGAGCGTTATCCTGTGTTAAAAACAGACGCCTCCAAAGGAATTTACGGGCCGGGGCACAATTCCTTTACCACAGACGAGGAAGGAAATGATATTATGGTGTATCATGCCAGAACAGAGGAAAAAATAGAAGGAAATCCTCTGTATAATCCTAACCGCCATGCCCATCTAATGAAAATCCGGTGGGATGATAAGGAGCGGCCCATATTTTCTTATGAATAAAAAGCCCTCCGGGCAGGATGCGCACAGATGCGTATGGAAGATGCCGCTGACGCGGCCGCATCTGGCGCGCAAACCGTGCAAGCACCTTAGAATTTCGTGGATGGAAGTTGTTGCGTGCTTGCACGATTTGATTCTATTCTTCTATCCGGTAAACTTTACATCCGTGGGGCAGAATATGGCAGCAGATTTTCCCGTTCCAAAAAGAAGCCACTTCTCCGGTCCACAACTCCCGCATTTTATTGTTATAAAATCCGTCTACCGAAAAAGAGATATCCGATTCCAAATCCATCAGATTAAACAGCGCCAGATACTTCTCCCCGCGTTTCTCATTCCATGCAGTCCATACGGAAGCTCCTTCGTCCAGCCACAGAAGCCGGGGTACACAGTCTGGAGTCAGCATGTCCAAAACTTCCCGGTTGGTCAAAAGAGAAAGAGTAAATTCGTCCAGTTTTGTCATTTCTGCCCCCAGCATCAATGGGGAGCCAAACAGGCACCACAAAGTCATCATGGTACGCTGTTCCTCCCTGGTAAAGTCGGTGTTGTGCAAATCATCAAATCCCTTGCCGATACTCCCTAAAGGCAGCATGTCGCAGTCCGGGTAACATCCGGGTTTCACATGGCACTGCCACAGCCTGCAGCGGTGGAACATATCTTTTAGCAGTTCCCAATCATCCCAGAAATCATCGGTAATCCGCCACATATTGGCATAAGTCTCATAATGCCATGCCTCCTCAATCAGGGCAGGGCCGGGGGAGAGGGATAACACAATAGGACGGCCGCATTTTTTTATGGCACGTGCAATCATTTCCACCTCATGTCGGGCAGAGTAGGGGTTGGCAGGGTACATATTTGTATTGCAGATATCATCACATTTTACAAAATCCACTCCCCAGGAAGCGTAAAGCGCAAAGAGGGAATCGTAATAAAGCTGGCCTTCCCGGGTGTTTTTCACGCCGTACATATCCGGATTCCACCGGGATATGGAGTAAGGGTCTGCAATTTCATCTGCCGTAAGAGAAGTACCCAAAAGGGCAGAATGGCTGTGGGCGCAGATTCTTGGAATCCCCCGCATAATATGGATGCCAAACTTTAACCCCAGGCCGTGGATAAAATCTGCTAAAGGTTTAAAACCGGCGCCCCCTGTGGAAGAGGGAAAACGCTCTGGGTCTGGGAAAAGCCTGGAGTATTCGTCCGTCTCCAGTTTGGAAAAAGGAATATACTGATATTCACTGCGCCTGCTTCCTGCCCCGTGGGCGTACCACTGGATGTCCACAACAATATACTCCCAGCCATAGGGTTTTAAATGCTCTGCCATATACCTGGCATTGGCTTTCACCTGGGCCTCGTTTACCGTGGTATCATAGTAATCATAACTGTTCCATCCCATGGGAGGGGTGGGGGCAAAATCATTTTTATTCATGGGGAACCTTCCTTTCCTGGAAAAACATGTTTTCCTAATTATAACAGCACAGCAGGGAAAAGAAAATAAGATAATATTGCACACCGCAGTATTCCTCACATATTCTTGTGAGTCAAATGATTTGCCAGCAGGATAGTTGCAATTCACGGTTTAACCGCAAGCGGTTATCCCATGAATTGCAACTTCGCGAGCCCATTTTAAGAATTTGCTGCGCAAATTGGGGCTCGCTCACACTTGAATCATGTTCTGGGCCTACCGCTCAGCAAGTGAGCGGTTAGGCCATGAATGGTAACGCAGGATATTCTCTGTTTCTAAAAAACAGCAAATCATTTGGCAAATGTGTATGCCCTGGGGTATAATAAGACAAAATCTATTTTATTCCCGCGAGCAACGAGCCAAGTGACTGCTTGCAGCGGGGGCTTTGATTGGAGGTTTAAATGGAGAAGAAAAAATTACACACCATAGAATTAAACAACATCCGGGTAAAAGATGAGTTTTGGAACAAATATGTTTCCCTGGTGACAAAAGAGATTATCCCCTACCAGTGGAAAGCCTTACATGACCAGGTAGAAGACGCAGAACCAAGCCACTGCATCACAAACTTTGAAGTGGCAGCCGGATTAAAAGAAGGCACATTTGAAGGCTTTGTATTTCAGGATACGGATTTGGCAAAATGGCTGGAGGCAGTGGCATATTCCCTTTCCTATGAAAAAAATGAAGAACTGGAAAAAATGGCGGACGGGGCCATTGAACTTATCGGCAGGGCTCAGGAGGAAAACGGATATTTAGATACCTATTTTACCATATTAGAGCCGGGAAAACAGTTCTGCAACTTAAAAGAAGGCCATGAACTTTACACCGCAGGCCATATGATTGAGGCGGCAGTGGCATATTACAAAGTTACCGGAAAAGATGCATACTTAAATATCATGAGAAAAACCGCAGATTTAATCTGCGAAGTATTCCATACGGAAAAATATAAAAATGCCGTGCCGGGTCATGAGGAAATAGAACTTGCGCTGGTAAAACTTTATGAAGTTACCGGAGAAGAGAAATACCTTAACATGGCAAAAGATTTTGTGGAGCGCAGGGGCACAGAACCCAACTATCTGGTGGAGGAAAGCAGCCAGGAATGGTACGTGGACGTGTGGCATGACCCGGGCATGTATCAGCCCGCCTACGGACAGGCACATCTTCCGGTAAGAGAGCAGACCACCGCGGAAGGCCATGCCGTCCGGGCTGTATACCTGTATTGTGCCATGGCAGACCTTGCCTTCGCCTATCAGGATAAAAGCCTTTTCGATGCCTGTGAAAGATTGTATCAGAATATAGTGGAAAAAAGGATGTATATTACCGGAGGAATCGGCAGCAACTATGCAGAAAGCTGTGCTTCCATCGGCCTTGCCTTATTCTGCCGGAGAATGGCACAGATTACCAGGGATGCCAAATATATAGAAACCATGGAGAGGGCCCTTATGAATACGGTTTTGGCAGGCATCGCCATGGACGGCAAGAGTTTTTTCTATGTAAATCCCTTAGAAGTGTGGCCGGATGCCTGTATGGAAAAAACATCCATGGAACATGTAAAACCCGTGCGCCAGAAATGGTTTGGCTGCGCCTGCTGTCCCCCAAATATTGCAAGAACCTTAGCTTCCCTTGGGGAGTACATCTGTTTTACCGGGGAGGATTCCCTCTGGATTAACCTTTTAGCGGGAGCAGATATTCAAACATCCATTCGGGGAAAAAACGTAACCTTCCATATGGAAAGCAAAATGCCCTGGGAGGGAGCCGTAAAAATACGGGTATCGGCAGAGGAGGGGGCGGAGGGAAATCTTTGCATCCGTCTGCCGGAGTATGCCGTAAATCCTGTGTTTACCATAGACGGAAAAAACGTTGTTCCCAGGGTGGAAAAAGGCTATGCGCTCTTTCATGAAACATGGCAGAATCAGGTTATTACCTTAACATTTGCCATAAAAGCCCATTTTGTCTATGCCAATCCTAATGTTCGGGCAGATGCGGGAAAAGCGGCAGTGGTAAAAGGGCCTTTAGTCTATTGCCTGGAAGAGGCAGACAACGGAAAAAATCTGTCAGGCATTTTTCTGGATACCGCAGCAGGGCTTAAGGAAAATTACAGAAAAGATTTGCTGAAAGGAGCAGCGGAAATTACGGCACGGGGAAAACGGGTAGTGAAAAAAGACTGGGATGGGGAGAGCCTTTACCGTCTTACTCCGGTGGAACTGGAAGAGACAGAAGTAAAATTTGTGCCCTACTGCCACTGGGGCAACCGGAAAACCGGTGAGATGGCTGTGTGGGTGAAGACCCTGATGTAACAGCGGGTGAGCAGCGGGGTATTTGGTCTACGCGTGCGCCTGGCGGCGCTTAACGTGTGCCACCGGCACACAACGCCCCCTCGCGGCAGCCGCTTGGCTCGCTGTCCGCGGGAATAAAAACCTTGTTTTCATATAATCTACACAAATTCATCAAAAAGTTATCAAAAAGCAATGTATAATAAAAAAAGTAACAGGACGGCAGATTTTGGAAATATTAAATTTAATTTTTTGATGGAGGCAGAAAATGAAAAACAGGAAATATAGTATCATATGCGGGTTTATGACAGGGGTAATGCTGCTTTCCGGCAGCGCCGGGTGCGGTGAGGCTTCGGCAAGAGAGGCAGATACGGAAGAAGTTATTTTACGGGAGAAAGCTTCCGCGGCAAATACGTTTGCTTATGAAGAGGAGGGCGAAGAAGTGCCTGTATCCTGTACGGTTACGGGGACGGTTACTTCCATGGACGGAAATGCCATTCAGTTAGAAGTGCGGGATTCTCCGGGAGAAAAGCCGATGGAAGAAATGGCAAAGGACGGCGGTTCAATGAAGCCGGAGGAAGGAGAGCCAAAAGACGGCAGTGGGGAGAAGCCGGAGGAAGGAGAGCCAAAGGACGGCGGTTCAGAAAAACCAAAAGAAATGCCAAAAGACAACATGCCGGAAAGACCGGAAGGAACACTGGGTAATTTGCCCGGAGGAAAAAAAGCAGTTCTCACTTTAAGAGATGATTCCGTGGTTACCGGAGAAATTGAACAAGGCCGCGGACTCTCCGTAACTTTTGACGAAAATGGCATAATTACAGCCATTGAAGTATCGGAAGGAATGGGAGGCGGCATGGCTCCGGGAAGAGAGTTGGCAGGTGTGGACAGCTATGACGCGGTGACAGAATATAGCGAAGATACCCGGATATCATCAGAAAATTACACTTCCTCCGGCACGGATGAAAATGCAGTCCTTGTCACGGAAGGCGCAAATGTCACCTTAGACGCCGTTACCGTAGAGAGGACGTCTGAGGATAGCACGGGAGGGGATACTGCCAGTTTTTACGGGGTGGGGGCAGCCCTTCTTGCCACAGACGGGGAAGTGAATATGTCAGACAGTTCCATCACCACGGACGCTCCGGGAGGAACCGGAATTTTTGCTTACGGGGAAGGCAATGTTCATGTATCAAATACAAAAATTGACACAGTACAGGACACATCCGGGGGTATTCATGTGGCGGGAGGAGGCAAATTGTATGCCGATAATTTAGAAGTAACCACACAGGGTAACTCTTCTGCCGCCATCCGAAGCGACAGGGGCGGCGGAATTATGGTGGTAAACGGCGGAAGTTTTAAAAGCAGCGGCACAGGTTCTCCGGCGGTTTACTGTACTGCGGATATAGCAGTAAATAACGCCAACTTAACGGCGGAAGGTTCCGAAGCAGTGTGCATGGAAGGACTTAATAATCTGCATTTTTATAATTGCAATATCACAGGGGACATGAAAGATGACGAACAAAACGACACCACCTGGACTATGATTGTATACCAGAGCATGTCCGGGGACTCACAGGTGGGTAATGCCACCATGCAGATTCAGGGAGGAAATATTTTCTCAAAAAACGGAGGACTTTTGTATACCACAAATACACAGAGCAATATTCTTCTTTCCGATGTGGATATTACGTATGCCGAGGACAGTGAGTTTTTCCTTCAGTGTACCGGAAACAACAATCAGAGAGGATGGGGAACTCCGGGAGAAAACGGGGCGGACTGTACTTTTACAGCATTAGATCAGGAGATGGAAGGAAATGTAATCTGGGACAGCGTCAGCAAATTGAAATTCTATATGAACCAGGAAAGCACATTAACTGGTGCCATTCTCCAGGACGAAACATGGGCAGGTTCCGGCGGGGACGGCTTTGCACAACTGTATATCGGGGAAGATTCCACATGGGTGGTAACGGGAGACAGCACACTTACCAGTCTCTGCAATGCAGGAACCATAAAGGATGAAGACGAAAAAACAGTTACCGTAAAAGGTACGGACGGCACGGTATATGCACAGGGGGACAGTCAGTATACAATAACCGTGGACAGCTACTCCCAAACGGCAGATTTTGCCGGGGCAGCAGACAGGACGGAGTGGAGCCGGTTTACGGAATAAAAAAATGGTAAAAAAGTCCAAAAAAATTAAAATTAGGTATTGCATTTTGTGGAAAATAGCTGTATAATACAATTAACAAATCAAAAGGGAAATGGATAGAAAGAGTACACTACATTTCCAGAAGAACAGGAGGTGCTTCCAATGGATATAGCAGCCATGTCAGTCGCATTAGCTCAGGTAAACACACAGAATGATGTTGGAGTGTTGATGCTTAGCAAAAGTATGGATATGACGGAGGCCTTAGGTGAAGGTATGATAGAGATGTTAGATGCATCTGCTATGGAGAATTCCGTAACGCCCCATCTCGGAGGAAGCATTGACGTGAGGGTTTAAATTCCCACGGACGGCACACCAGACGATTTTACATAGATGTGATAGTAGTGACAGGAGAACTACAATTGATAAATCAGAATGTTTGGTGATAGCCGAAAGAGTCAGATGGCTTTTAATTATAACATAGTATCTGATAAAATTTAGAATAGATAAGAGCTGATGTTCAGCAGAGCGAATCAGATTTCGATACGCTCTGCTGTTTTATGTGCGCGGAGCCGCATAAAGAAAAATCTGGTGGAGGAAAATAGTCATGATATGCAATAACATCTTGGAAGCAATGGGGAATACCCCTATGATTCGCTTAAACCATATGGTGACAGAAGACATGGCGCAGGTTCTGGTAAAGTTTGAAGGCCTAAACGTAGGCGGTTCCATTAAGACCAGAACGGCTTACAATATGATAAAGGACGCAAAAGAGCAGGGAAAAATTACAAAAGATACTATTATTGTAGAACCTACCAGTGGAAATCAGGGAATCGGATTGGCATTGGTAGGGGCGGTAGAAGGGTATCCGGTAAAAATAATTATGCCGGATTCCGTCAGCGAAGAGCGGAGGAAACTAATCGCCCATTACGGAGCGGAAGTGATATTAATTCATGATGCAGGCAATATCGGAAAATGCATTGAGGAATGTTTAAAGACAGCCCTTCGCATGGCAGAGGAAGATAAAAACATATTTGTCCCCCAGCAGTTTGCCAACCCTGCAAATCCGCAGATACATAGAAACTGTACAGGAATTGAAATATTACAGCAGGTGGAAGGGGAAATTCATGGATTTTGTTCCGGTATCGGAACAGGAGGGACGATTACCGGAATCGGTGAAGTTTTAAAAGAAAAAAATCCTGATATAGAAATCTGGGCAGTGGAGCCGGAAGATGCGGCTATACTTTCCGGGGGCTCCATTGGAACCCATATACAGATGGGCATTGGGGACGGGGTTATCCCGGAGATTTTAAACCAGCAGATTTATCAGGAGATTTGTATTATTTCTGATGAGGAAGCGCTTAGGACAGCAAAAGATTTAGCTTCCAAAGAAGGTATTATGTGTGGAATTTCCAGTGGGACTAACGTGGCGGCAGCCATCCGTCTCGCAAAAAAACTGGGCAGGGGCAAGACGGTTGTAACAGTGCTGCCGGATACTGCGGAACGTTACTTCTCCACGCCTTTGTTCCCGTAAGCAATGTAATGCAGGACGCTTATTTTCGTGAACTGTAAATAAGCTGTTTTGCGATTTGCACAGCCTGAGGGCTTGCCAGTTTTTCATCGGATAAGAAAAGCTGCTCCCTGGGAGTGGCTTTATTTGCCAGAGAGTTTGCCACTGCCTGGTTTAACTGATGAAAATGTGAAATCAACTGCCCGTAGTCTTTGATATAGTCTAAAATGCAGCTTCCCTTTGCATCATCTTCAAAACAACAGGTAGAGATAATCTGCATACAAATCCTCAGTTCCCCGGTGATGTCGGATGCTTCCATCAGCACGTCAGGACGTTTGGCATAGCAGTCTAAAAAGTGCTGCTGCGCCCCTTTGTAATCCCTTTTGGCAAAAAAAGCCCCCAGTTCTTCCTTTAATTTCCTGGTTTCATATTTTTCCCCGGACATTCCCACCATGCATTCGTAAACCTTCAGATTATTGTATGAAATCCATACTGTCTGTAAAAATTCTGACAAAAATCCAAAGAGCCGTTTTTCGTAACTGTTGTACCCTGTAAAATCCGTGCGCTTTTTTACTTCAAAAAGAATATCAAAAAGCCACTGGCAGTATCTGGCATACATTTCCCTAGAAGTAATAAAAATATTTCCGAAATAAGTGTTAGGCCCCTGTACCAGCCTTTTGTATGTGTCATAATATTCCGGGTATTTTTCAAGGAGTACATCTTCTGTGCATTTCAAATCCTTGTCATGGTGGTTTTGGGAAAAACCATGTTCATAGGAACATGTCAGGGTCAGCAGCTTTGTAGTAACCATATCGTACCGGGATAAAATTTTCTCCAGTTCCCCTTCTGTAAAAATCATGCCTTTTTCTGATATCAGGTAGCGCCTGTAATGGCAGATGCCGATATAGTCGGCTTTGCAGTTGTTTTTCCAAATCCAGTACATTCCGGTAAGCTCACAGAAAAAAGGATTTTCCAGAGAAATGGAATCTCCGGTGTCATCCCCTAAATACCCCAAGTTTTTGCTTCCGGCGCGCCCTACATGCAGGGGAATATACATAGGGTCATCTGGCGGCAAAAAGGGTTTGTGGGTGATGGTATAAATTTCTATGGACATAATGTTTCCTTTCAGTGGTAAAAATAATGTAATCAGATATATAAGTTGCAATTCATGGGATAACCGCTTGCGGTTAAACCGTGAATTGTAACATATATACAGATTATCATATTTCATGTGAGGAATCAATCTTGCATACATGCCCGTGTGTATGTATAATATTTTAAAACGCTTTCATGAAAAAACAAAACATGGGGCAGGGAAATTGGTACAGGAGGCAGCAATGGAAGAAGAATCCTATTTAGAGTTGGTGATAGAGGTATTAAAGGATAAAATTGCCGGTATACACAGAAAAATGGAAGGCAACGAAAAAGATATTGAGAGTATGCACGACTATTTTTGGGAAAATTATAATGAATTTGACGAATACGGTTATGAACTCTTTGATAATACCAACGCAGTGAAAGCAAGGTTAAAGGAACAGGGGGAATATGTGAGAGAATGTCGTTTGTGTGAAAAAATGCTGTATTCCCCTTATTTTGGCAGGGTGGATTTTTGCTATGAGGGGGAGGAGGAACCGGAAGTTTACTATATCGGCATTGCCAATCTGTCAAAAGGCAGGTCAGAAAATCCTTATGTTTTTGACTGGCGCGCTCCTGTTTCAGGGCTTTTTTATGATTATGACAAAGGGCCGGGGGAATTTTGCGCCCCAGCCGGGATTTTAACAGGGGAGATTACCAAAAAAAAGCAGTACAAAATCAAAAACGGCAAATTGATTTATGTGCTGGAAAATGAAATGAATATTGATGATGAGATTTTGCAGCAGGCATTGTCGGAACATGCAGACGCCAAATTAAAAAGCATTGTCACCACAATCCAGAAAGAGCAAAACAGCATTATCCGAGACAGCACTCACAGAATCCTTGCAGTTTCCGGCTGTGCCGGCAGCGGAAAAACATCTGTGGCCCTTCACCGGATTGCTTACCTTTTGTATCATAACCGAAAAAACCTGACCGCTGCCCAGGTGCTGATTTTATCCCCCAACAGTATTTTTGCTGATTATATTTCAAGAATCCTGCCGGAGTTAGGGGAAGAAAACATCTGTGAAATGACCTTTGATGATTTTGCATACAGAAAATTGCGGCAGTATGGGGAGGCGGAAGACCGCTATGATGAGATAGAAAAAATGCTGCATAAGGAGGAAACAAATTATTCCCAAAAGCAGGCGGCATACAAACAGACAAAAGCATATATGGAAGAATTAAACGGGTTTGTGCTCACATTAGAATGGGAAATTGTGAATTTTACGGATTTCCATTATAAAAAAATGGAAATGAAGGAGCAGGAGATTGCAGATTTCTTTTATAATAAAATGGCAGATGTGCCTATTCTTTCCCGGATGGAGAAAATCGGAGAATACCTTATTGATGTGACGGAAACCCTTGCAAATAAAGATATGGAACAGGAAGAACGGCAGGAAGTCATAGACAGGTTCAACGCCATGTACGAAACAAGAAATCTCCTGGAACTTTATAACCGTTTCCTGTCAGAGTCCGGCAGGGAGCCCATAGATACCGGAGAATGTGACCGGAAGGATGGTTTATCAAATGCAAAAGGAAAGGGAAGCCATTCGGTAAAAATCAGATATGAAGACGTATATCCTCTTTTGTATTTACAATATGCACTGTTTGAACTTCCCAGGGGCAGAGAGGTGAAACATCTTATAATTGATGAGATGCAGGATTATTCGTATCTTCAGTACGTCCTTCTTGAAAAAATGTTTCACTGCCCTATGACCATATTGGGAGATAAGGTACAGACTATGGCAGAGCATTATCAGGATGTAACGGAATTTTTACCTAAAATTTTTGGAAAAGATGTATATACACTGTATTTAAATAAAAGTTACCGCTCTACTTCGGAAATTACCGCTTATGCCAACAGGCTGGCAGGGGTGGAGAATACCCAGGGCATTGTAAGGCATGGGGAGGAGCCTTATACGGTTTCTGCAAAATCCCAGAAGGAAATGTACGCCATCCTGGCAGAAGATTTAAAATCCCGGAAGGAATATGATACTCTGGCAGTGCTTTGCCTGGATGCGGGCCGTGCAAAAGCAGCCTATAACGCCTTGCAAATGGAAAATAAGGATTTGGATTTGCACCTTCTTTCAGGGGATTCCATGAAATTTTCCGGGGGCATATCCGTGATGCCCTTCTATCTGGCAAAAGGATTGGAATTTGACGGGGTATTTGTGCCGGATTTGCAGGATTACGTGTCGCCTTTGCATCGCCAGGCGTTGTACATCAACGTTACCAGGGCGCTGCATGTGCTGCGGCTGTACCAAGTGGAGTAAATGACAGAACTGAAAAAATTATTGAATTTCTCTATTTCTTATGATATATTAAACATAGGTAAAGCACCCATTCCAAAGTGGATGCTCCCAAAATGATTTAGAATGTCCTTATGGACACTGCCTCATCTGTTTGCAGACAGGTGAGGCTATTTATTTTTCTTACTGTTTCTCTTATCGAGAAAGGTCAGAAACGCAACAATCAAACTGCCAAAGGAAATCAGCAAGCCAAGTATTCCTATAAATATCAAAATAATATCTGCAGCCGTCATATTACGCATCTCCCTTCCTATGTACTCCTGGTAATCCAGGGTATTGGTTCGGGAGGCTGCCACTACGTTTCGTTTCGGTTGGCGCTAAACAAGCGTCTGCCGGACGATGAACGCCCTGTCATGGGTACTTTCCTGGTGGCTTTCGCCACGTTTATAATTATATCATTATTAATATACAAATTCAATCAAATCATAACACTTTTAGTCGAATTTCAGCATATTTTTTACTATATTTATAAAATGGAACAAATCTGGTTAAGCTATACTCCAGAGCATACACATTTGGCTCACGGGAATAAAACAGATACAATTTTGTGCAGAAAAAAGGAGAAGTTCCATGGATACAAACAATGCCCAATATCAGAAAATGATAGAAACGCCTATTCCAAAACTGGTGACGGTTTTGGCAGTTCCCACAGTGATAAGCATGTTGATTACCTCTATATATAATGCGGTGGATGCTTATTTCGTGGCAAAGCTTGGGACGGCGGCTTCCGGCGCCATCGGCATTGTTTTTTCCCTTATGGCAATGATACAGGCCATCGGTTTTACTCTGGGCATGGGGGCAGGAAGCACCATATCCCGGCTGCTGGGAAAAAAGAAAGAGGAGGAGGCAAAACAAGTGGCTTCCTCTGCACTGGCTGCTGCTATTTGCTCCGGCATTGTTTTTATGGGGGTGTGTCTGTTTTTTTTGGAAAAACTCATGTTATTGTTAGGGGCTACAAAAACCATCCTTCCCTATGCCGTGGATTATTCCAGAATTATATTGTTTGCGTCGCCGGTGATGATGGCTTCCTTTGTGCTTAATAATCTCCTTCGGGCAGAGGGAAAAACAAAGTATTCCATGGTGGGGATTGGGGCAGGGGGAGTGTTAAATGTGGTCTTAGACCCTTTTTTTATTTTTTATCTGAAAATGGGAATCACCGGGGCGGCACTGGCAACAGCCATAGGGCAGACAGTGGGTTTTGCGGTTCTTTTTATATTTTATCTCATGAAAAAAACAGTAATCCGTTTTTCCTTCTCTCACGTTGCAAAAGAAATTTCCGTATATAAAACATTTATTATAAACGGTATGCCGTCTTTTTTCCGGCAGGGGCTTGCCAGTATAGCGGCAGTAGCCTTGAACCATCAGGCAGCGGTCTTTGGGGATGGCGTGGTGGCTGCTATGTCTATTGTGGGAAAAATTTTTATGGTGGTATTTTGCGCACTCATTGGATTTGGGCAGGGTTTCCAGCCTGTGGCAGGGTATAATTTTGGGGCAAAGGAGCAAGGCAGGGTAAAATCTGCCTGTAAGTTTACACTGGCTGCGGGGACTGTGGGCATGGTGGTTATGGGGTTTTTTGTGTTTTTTTCTGCCCCCTGGCTTATGAGACAGTTTGGAACGGGTGAAAAGCAGGTGGAGGAAGTGGGAATTATGGCACTTAGAATGCAGAGCCTTGCCATGCCGTTTATGCCCCTTGGAATCGTGTGTAATATGGTATTCCAGGCAGTGGGAAAATCATGGCTTGGCACATTTTTGGCAGCCTGCCGTCAGGGAGTGTTTTTTCTGCCGGCAATTTATGTCTTCCCGAAAATTTTCGGTATTCTGGGAATCCAAATGGCACAGCCTTTAGCGGATGCTGCCACATTTCTTATTTGTCTGCCTTTTTTTGTTTCCTTTTATAAAAAAACTGCAAACACGAAATAGAGAGTGATTTCTGTAATGGTGTGTGTTATACTAAAAACAGGTGCAGATACGCAGTTTTATGAAAGAGGCATGATATGGCAGGAAAATTAAAACTTCCCATGGGTATTGAGGATTTTGAACGGATTCAAAAAGACGGATTTTATTATGTGGATAAGACAAGATTGATGAAAGACCTTTTGGAACATCCGGCATATGTAAATTTATTCACACGCCCGAGACGGTTTGGAAAAACGTTGAATATGAGCATGCTGAAACATTTCTTTGAAATCGGAAGTGACAGCACGCTTTTTCACGGACTGGAAATTTCAAAAGAAAAAGAAATTTGTGAACAATATATGGGGAAATTTCCGGTTATTTCTATTAGCCTGAAAAATGCGGAAAGTGATACTTTTGAAGGAGCAAAGGCGAAAATACGTTTCAGCATATGTGATGAAGCAACAAGGTTTTTGTTTCTTGCCCAAAGTGACAGATTGTCGGAAATAGACCATAAACAATATGAAAAAATCATTGAACTAAATGACAGGGGAGAATTTACCATGTCCAATGAGCTTCTCGAAAACAGTCTTTTCATATTGTCACGGCTTCTGCACAAACATTATGGCCAAAAGACCATTGTACTGATTGACGAATATGATGTTCCTCTTGATAAAGCATATCAGGCGGGATATTATGATGCTATGGTAAAATTCATAAGGGCGTTGTTTGGCAGGGCTCTAAAGACAAACAACAGCCTGTATTTTGCAGTGCTTACAGGATGTCTTAGAATCTCTAAAGAAAGCATTTTTACAGGTCTGAATAATTTCAAGGTTTATACGGTAAAAGAAGTTCGCTATAAAGAATATTTTGGTTTTACAGACATGGAAGTAAGGAAAATGCTTGAATATTATGGGCTTATGGAACAGTACGGTGCCATAAAAGATTGGTATGACGGTTATCGTTTTGGTAATTTGGAAATATATTGTCCGTGGGATGTAATAAGTTATTGCCATGCATTGAAGATGGATTTGTCTGTATCTTTGAAGAATTACTGGGTGAATACCAGCAGTAACAGCATCATTAGAAAATTTATAGATAAAGCGGACGAAACCACCAGGGATGAGCTTGAGTTGTTGATTAGCGGTAAAAGTATTTATAAAAAAATACGGCAGGAATTAACTTACAGAGACCTGGATTCTAATATTGATAATCTATGGAGTATTCTTTTTACAACCGGATATCTGACACAAAGCGGAAATGACAACAACGGATTAACTGAGTTGATTATTCCAAACAAGGAAATACAGTGGATATTTGCGGAACAAATACAGGAATGGTTTGCGTGGGAGGCGAAAAAGAATATACAACAACTGGAAAATTTTTGCAGGGCATTCCAGGAAAATAATACGGCTGCCATTGAGGAAGGTTTTACGTCATACCTGAGAAAAACTATCAGTATCCGTGATACCGGCGCCAAAAAGGAAATGAAGGAGAACTTTTACCATGGTATTTTATTAAGGCTGTTTGGAAACATGCCTGGATGGAAAGTCAGGTCGAATGCAGAGTCCGGTGAGGGTTACAGTGACATTAGCGTGGAAGTTGAGGAGAAGGAAATCGGTATAATTATCGAATTAAAATATGCCGAGAATGCTGCATTTGATGATGGCTGCCGGGAAGCGTTAAAGCAAATTAAGGACAGGGGTTACGAAGAATCATTGATTGACGATGGCATGAAAACCATTTACAGATACGGAATTGCATGTTATAAAAAACGCTGTAAGGTGGTTTCAGGTTGACCTGCTTTGGAATGGGATATTCCTATGGTGAGAATATTTTTTGATTGACATGTAAAACTGCTTTTGATATTATTAAGAACAGAAAAGGTGTTGCCGTATAGCAACGGTTCACCTTAATTTATAGTTATTGTTTCAAATTAGCAACCATTACCTTGGTGAGGGGCGGTTGCTTTTTTGATGTTTATCTTTACTGGCATTTTGTACTATGCTGATTATAGTCACAATAGTGCTGATGACCGTTACAGCAATTCCAATAATGCCGATGATGACTGACACCATATTTTTACCTTTTGTTTTATTTTCCATTATGTACCACCTCCTGAGATACTGGAAGTTCTCAAATGAAGCATTTGGCAAAAGGTGAACCGCATAGCCGTTTTGGCAACACCTGGATTTATTTTAGCATCAGGTACTGCAATATTCAACAGAAAAATAATATAATTTATAGAAATCGATAAAATTCTGGGCAAAGCTGCACTTTATAGCTGTCGCAAGCGGTGATTACATAAAGTATAACACGAAAAGTTTATATAATTTTAAGAATATAGGTATTGCTTTTTTACAGGCATACGTTTATGATAGTTTCATCAAAAGGCATTCGCCTTTTCTATTCTTCATATAAGAATGGTCTTATATGTTATACTCCAGAGCATACACATTTGGCTCACGGGTATATGTATTATCCGGCGGTTTCGCCAGAAATTCAATTTTTTGCAGAATGAAAGCTGTAATCAGAGATGGCAGAAGTGGGCTTTGCGGACAGTCAAATTCACGCAGCAAACTGACGTGCATTAAACTTTCAACGCAGCAGCCACCTGTCTGTTTGTGGAAATCAAAAGGAGGATTTGCGTATGGAATATGCAGACAAAGTAACAGGAAAACGTAAATTTCGGAAGTTGGAAGAACTGAATCTTCTGGATGACTTTCTCTTTCACGAGATGGTCGCCAGCCCGGAAGTGGGGGAAGAATTTTGCCGCATACTTCTGAGAGTAATTCTGGGGAAAGAAATACGGAAGGTAAAAGTGACTGCCCAGCAAAGCATTTTAGGGAGGGATACGGACAGGCATGGTGTGCGGAT
>CANRJF010000060.1 GCA_947630855.1 uncultured Lachnospiraceae bacterium | reverse complement strand
TATAACAAAGAAAAAGAGGTTATTTTTAAATTGAAGAAAAACGGCTTCTCTCCTGAAAAGATTTCCCAGATTTTGGAGATACCTTTAAAAGATGTTTTAGCTGTAAAATAACAATGATGTTTCCTTTCAAAGGTAAAGCCTGAGACTTCCCAACTCACCAAAACAAGCCAATACTCAATAGCCGACCAGCAATGCTCAATTTTGGGAAATTTTACCGGTGCCAACCGGTACAAGGAAAAATAACTGGCAGGTTGTTCTGTTTTGATTTTGTCTGATAAGGAAATTTCAGGCATGATAATATACCATATTAAATTTTAATATTTGGCTGCCCGGAGAAGAACCCCACGGGCAGCCGCAAAAGAAATGAACAATTATCTTGCTTTTATCTTTTTAGGTGTTGATAATGCGGAATATACAAATGTTCCGTTTTCGGACGGTTTGTAAGAAGCAACTTTGTAGTAATATGTCTTTCCGCTTTCTGCATTTACATCTGTAAATGATTTCTTGTCTGTTGTTCCAATCTGAACATATGTACCTTTCTTTTTATTGGAACGGAAAACTGCATAACCGGCTGCGCCTGCGGCTTTCTTTACGGTAATCTTTACCTTGCCTTTTCCTGCACTCTTTACAGACTTAATCTTTGTGCTGGCTGCAGTTACGCCTGTATAGGCAACCTGTGCCCCTTTTGTATAGCCTGCACTGTAAGTTGTGCCATTTTTTCCGTCCCTGCCGTTGGCAGTACCTGCCACTGCTGTTACAAAATAGAAATACTCATTTCCTGCTTCCGGTCCTTCGGGATTATATACCATAGGCTGTGTTGCAAGAGTTCCGTCTGCATTTTTTACAAACTCATACAGGCTTCCACTTACTCCCCATTCCGGGTCTTTTGTATAATCATAATTGGGGTCAACATCTTCCTTTCTTATTAAACTCTGAATCACACCGCTTGTATCCATAGCGCTTGTTCCCGTAATTCTGACATTAGCATAGCTTGTTTTGTCATTACATAATGCGCCATCCTCAGGATCATATTTTAAATTTGGGTCATATTTGTTTACGCTTACCGTACCGCTTGCAGTGGAAACATCCACTTTTCCTACGGGGGCAAGATTTGTAGATTTACTTGTGTCCACATATGTATCATACACACTCTTCCAACTCTCTGGAACTTCCCAAGCATCGATTGTATTATTATCATATCGATACATTTTTGTAGTCTTATCATAAAATACGTCATCTTTTTTCGCACGGTAAACCAGGTAATAATCGGCACCACTTACAGGATTCCATGTAACCTGTACCCCTTCCCCGGACATAACTGCCTTTACTCCTGTAACTGCAGGAAGCTTTGGGCTGACAGTAAAAGTTTGTGAATTATACACATTCACATCTGAATACGGCGCAATTCTGTATTGTTCAGCAGCATATCCCGGCTCAACCCTGGGGAATGTATAAGAATCTTTATTCTTTCCTAAGCTGCCGTAGGAAACCCAGTTTCCCGCTGCATCCTTTTTCTCGATTTTATAACCGGAAATACCTGTTGCCTTATTCCAGGAAACCACCAATTGGCCGTTTGCATTATAATATTCTGTTACTCCGTTAAACATAGCGCCTTCTTTGCTTAAAACAATCGTTGCGCCATCTTCAATATAACTCTTATTTTTTCCTACGTTTTTATAGGCCCTGACTATATAGGAATAACGCTGTCCGGCGCTGACTTTTTTATCCTTGTAGTTTTTCTTTTTAGCGCCCTTTAAGGTTTTAAGTAATTTGTAATTATTGAAACTGTCTATGGATTCGCCCTTTTTATAAGTATATGCAGAAGATGGATTTTCAAGGCGGTAAATCTCATATCCGTCTGCTCCTGCCACCTTATTCCATGTAAGTTTCACTGCCTTTTTGCCTGCAGCCTTTGCCTTCAGATTCAAAGAAGAGCCCCATGTGTAAGCCTCCACCTTCGTCCAGTCTGTATAAGCCGTTCCCTTGGTGGCTGCATTGTAACTGTATCCCCGTACCCGGTAGGTATATTTCTGTCCCTTTAACAGGCCCTTATCCGTCAAGTCATTGGATGTCTTGCCCAGGGTAATCCACTTTTTGCCATTCTTTCTCTGGTACTGGTATCCTGTAACGCTGCCGGCTCTTAATTCAGGCATAAGACGCACGCTGTTAGCCGTCACATTTACATCCACGGAAGCAATCTCCGCCTTTGGCACGGCATAAGTAGTAGATACATACTCACTGTATCCGCCAGAATAATTATATACTTTTGCACGTACATAAAGGACATCCCCCGGCATAACAGGATACTCCGCCCTTGTTAAATCAAAAGAAATTTCACGGCTATCACCACTGTAACTTCTACCAGAATATTGCCAATTTCCAACTTTTGTATCATCAAACTGGGCATTATTGGAAAATTCATATTGGATATACTCGCCATTCTGTAATTCAGCCGCAGGAGATACAGTAAAAACAACTACCCCATCGGAAACAGATTTTTCCACTTCTTTTAAAGCGATTCCCGTTAATGCCGTTGCCGTTGTGCTGGACGCAGAAGCTGAAACTGCCACATCTACTTTTGCCTCGGCAGAACAGGGGTACTTATAAAGAGTATAAACATAAGTGCCATCAGGATTGCAAGTTTCATCGAAACTGTCATAATCAACACCGGAAACCCAGTTAGAATCCCAAGCTACATTATTTGCCGAAACATACCATTCATTCATATTAACCGCCTGCACGCCTATCTGGTAAACACCCTCTGGTAAATAGAAATCTTCCTCAAGGTCTCTATAAGGCTGACTGGTAGGATTCCAATCATATTTTACTCCATCCTTGTAAGCAGTAACCTTATACATTGTTGCACCGGGAACCTTATTCCAGGACAGCCTTCTCTTTGCTGCATCATATGTAAGTCCCGTAACATCTGCCAGATTTGTGGGGGCAACGATTTTTTGTCCTCGTATTTCCACATCATTTAATGCGGCCTCCGACATATCACCGGCCTTTTCTGCCACAGACTGTACTTCCATGGCTTCGGCAGCCCCGACGACTGCGCCCTCCCCCAATACCATAGACAGGGACAGTGCAAAGGCAGCCATTTGCTTGCTTCTAAAAAGCACTTTTCTTCTCATGTTTTTCCCTCCTGAATTTTATTTGGTTCCTTTCCGGGAACCGTTTTAATGCAATTTTTGACTTATCGGCCAAAAACTAACTTTACATGACAAAATATAGTATATATTAACACTTTTAAAGTGTCAAGATTAAACTTATGAATTGTGACAAAAATGTGAAAATCTCAAGAATTTCCCTGATATAGCCAATATTTTTGTGCAATTTGCAAATACTAATAATACAACTATTTGGTGTTTTTGTATATCTCATTAAGTTTTATCTTTCCCATTTTCCTCTTGCTAAACTAATAGAAAGAGGTGATTATATTGAAACGAATATTAGAACTGCGGCAGAAAAAAAAACTAACCCAGCAGCAGTTGGCGGACATCTTAAATGTCTCCCAGCAATCCATACACAAGTATGAAAACGGAATATGCAGCCCCACCATTGAAGGACTAAGAGACATGGCTGAATTTTTTGACACATCTATTGACTATCTTGTGGGTATCACAGATAACCCTCATCGATATGAGAACATTTCCAAAGATGCACTGACTTTTTCTGAAAAACGTCTTCTCACCTATTATCGTTCTCTTTCCCCTGTCACACAGGAATTAATTCAGCAAGTGATTTCTGAACATGAAAAAAAGGCGTAACCGCCCATAAAACTTTTATGCAGTAAAAAGAGGAGTGACTATTGTATCACTCCTCTAAATACGCTTCTATCTGCGTCTTTTCCCTGCCTTTTGGGAAGATTTTATTATTTTTTCAGAAAAAGACTGGATAATCTGCTGGTATTTCTCAATATCTTTTTTGGAAAACTTATATACATTTTCCCACTCATAGGTAGGGATGTAACATGTTGCATGGCGAAATCCCATAAAATCCGATGTTTCAATGTATACTTTCACCCTTCCGTCTTCCAGCATGTCAGAATGAAAAATTTCCGTATTATCACTTAGCGTTATAAACGAATGCATCATCATGCCACCCCAGCTTTTCCATACTCATCTGTACCCCTGCACATCCTCCCAAAGAGTTTGCCTGTAACAAAAAAAGGCCGGAAATTTTTATATCCCTGGCCTTTTCTCTTATCCCTCTTATTCCGCTATACCCTGGACAAATATTCACCTGTTCTGGTATCAATTTTAATCACATCATCCTGATTGACAAATAATGGAACATATACGGTGGCTCCCGTCTCTACAACTGCAGGCTTTGTAGCTCCTGTTGCTGTATCTCCCTTAAAGCCCGGCTCCGTATCCGTAATCTGAAGCTCCACAAATAAAGGAGGCTCAACGGCAAATACGCTTCCGTTATGAGAGCACATTTTTACAATCTCATTCTCCTTCACAAACTTTAAAGCATCTCCAATATCATCCTTGCTAAGTGTAATCTGGTCATAAGTCTCTACATCCATAAAGTTGTATAAATCACCGTCTGCATACAAATACTGAAAATCCTTCCTGTCAATACGTGCCTGAGGACATTTCTCCGTAGGGCGGAATGTCTTCTCAATCACACCGCCGTTCTTAATGTTTTTTAATTTTGTCCTGACAAATGCTGCACCCTTTCCAGGTTTTACATGCTGAAACTCAACAATCTGAAAAATATTTCCTTCTAGCTCAATGGTAATACCATTTCTGAAATCTCCTGCTGAAATCATTATTTCTTCCTCCTTCATGCATAGGGGACACTGCCCATCTAGCTAATTTTATAACAAATCAGCCTGCATTTCAATGCTTTTTTAACCTTTTTCCTCTATTTCTGTAATCATGGCAACCCGCTCTCCATGCCTTCCCCCTAAAAACTCTGCGTTAAGGTATGCATCCACAATGGCTTTTGCCATTTCCACGCCCACAATCCTTGCACCGAAAGCAATGATATTGGCGTTGTTATGCTGTTTTACAAGCCTTGCCGTTACCGGCTCGGAACATACTGCGCAGCGGATTCCTTTTACTTTGTTGGCGGCTAATGAGATTCCCACTCCTGTACCGCAGATTAATATGCCGCAGTCCGCTTCCCCTGCTGCCACTGCACGGGCAACTTTCTCTCCATATTCCGGATAGTTGCAGCTTTCCGGTGTATCCGTTCCGTAATTTACCACTTCATGTCCTAATTCTTTTACATACTCTGCAATCTCCCATTTTAAATCCAGGGCTGCATGGTCATTTCCGATTGCGATTTTCATAGTATCCTCCTTTTCTTTTGGCATACAGGCGGTAAAAAAACAGCACCACCCGCTCTGCATATCGTTTTAATACTATCTGAATCTCCTCTTTGGGGTTGATAGGCTCCACAAGAATGGTATGAATATCCGCCAAATTTGCTCCCATCACATCCGTAAAAATCTGGTCACCCACAAAGACGGTATTCTCTGTGTTTGTTCCCATTAATTCCATTGCCTTTCGGTAATTGGCGGGTTTGGGCTTTCCTGCTTTAAAAATATATTCACCGCCCACTTTCTCCTGAAAACTTTTTACCCGCATTTCTTTATTATTGGACAAAAGCACCCAGCGGTACCCTATCTCTTTTAATCTGCTAAACAAGGCAACCGCCCTTTTATCTGCCGGAAAACTATGGGGCACCAATGTATTGTCAATATCAAAAATCAATCCCCGGATTCCTTTGGAATACAATGTTTCAAAATCTATATCGTATGTAGATTTTACCTGCTCATCTGGAAATAAATAATGCTTCATATTTTTGATTTTCCTATTTATCCAATATCTTTTTCAGTTCATTCATAAAGGTATTGACATCTTTAAATTCCCGGTACACGGAAGCGAAACGCACATATGCCACCGCCTCTAAATTTTTCAGCTTGTCCATGACAATCTCACCGATTACTGCGCTGGGGACTTCCTTTTCTTCCCGGTTAAATATTTCTGTCTCCACCTCGTCCACTAACATATTAATCTGGTTTGCAGAAATAGGCCGTTTATGGCAGGCACGTAAAATTCCCGCCTCGATCTTGGAACGGTCAAACTGCTCCCTGTTATTGTCCTTCTTGATAACAATCAGGGGAATCGTTTCCACCTTCTCATAGGTTGTAAACCGTTTCCCGCATGTGTCACACAGCCTGCGGCGTCGGATGGAACAATTATCATCTGCCGGTCTGGAATCAATTACCCTGGTGTTATCAACGTTACAATATGGACACTTCATTTGTATCTCCTTCCCGTTACACTGCCTTACAATTTCTTTCTTATTTCATCTTCCCTTACTTCCACTAAAATAATATCGGAACCAATACGCACGATACATCTAAAGGGGATACAATATTCAAATTCATGCCCAAACATTCCAAACAGCCTGCAGGGCCCCGGGATAATGATTTTTTCAATACATCCTGTGTCTTTGTTAAATTCCAAATCAATCACATTCCCCAGGCATTTGCCGTCACAGATATTAATTACTTCTTTTTCCTGCAAATCACATAAACGCATGTTCTAAGCGCCTTTTGCCGTTCTTTTTCCTATTGTATTCCCAAATATTTTGTCTTATACATTAAAACGGAACAAAATTACATCCCCGTCCTTTACCACATAGTCTTTTCCTTCCAAACCTACGATTCCTTTGTCCCTGGCTGCGGAAAGGCTGCCATTCTCCAATAAATCCCGATAATTTACCACTTCCGCCCGTATAAATCCCCGCTCAAAATCCGTATGAATTTTCCCGGCTGCCTGAGGGGCCTTTGTGCCTTTTAAAATCGTCCATGCCCGGGTTTCATCCTCCCCTGCCGTAAGGAAACTGATAAGCCCGAGAATGCTGTAACTTGCTTTAATGAGTTTTTCAAGGCCGGATTCTTTTAAACCTAAATCCTCTAAAAACATTGCCTTTTCGTCATCATCTAACTCTGCAATCTCCTGTTCAATCTGGGCACAGATAACAAATACTTCACTTTTTTCCGCCTCTGCCATCTTACGAACCGCTGCCACATGCATATTGCTCCCGCCGTCGTCCGCCAAATCATCTTCTTTCACGTTGGCTGCATAGATGACAGGCTTGGCTGTAAGAAGATTATAGGAGGCAAACCATGCCGCTTCGTCCTCATCCTCTGAGACTTCAAAGGTTTTGGCAAGATTGCCATCCTCCAGATGCTTTTTAATCCGCTCTAACTGGTTTAATTCTTTGGCAAATGTTTTATCCATTCTCGCCTGTTTTGCCACTTTTGCAATCCTTCGCTCCAGAATCTCAATATCGGAAAAAATAAGTTCCAGATTAATCGTCTCAATATCTCTGGCAGGGTCCACACTGCCGTCTACATGTACCACATTGGCATCCTCAAAGCAGCGGACTACATGCACAATTGCGTCCACTTCCCGTATATTTGCCAGAAACTGGTTCCCCAGGCCTTCCCCTTTGCTTGCCCCTTTTACCAGACCGGCAATATCCACAAATTCGATAACAGCCGGAGTTACTTTTTTGGATTTATACATATCTCCCAAAAGTTTTAAACGCTCATCCGGTACCGGAACAACTCCCACGTTAGGGTCTATGGTACAAAAAGGGTAATTTGCCGATTCCGCCCCTGCTTTTGTCAGTGAATTAAACAATGTGCTTTTTCCCACGTTGGGAAGCCCCACAATTCCTAGTTTCATGTTATTTTAATCTCCTTTGGACTTTTTTAAGTCTTTTCCATTGTAAAACTCCATTAAAAAAAGAGCCTTGACATCTATGTCAGTATAGCATATCAAGGCTCAAAAGTAAATGCCATTAACTTTGGATGCAGACAGCAGCCCAGTATTGCCCAAAACTGTACTGCCGGATGCTGTACACGGACTTATCATAGTTTTGTCTGACTAAAATTCTGCCGTCCGATAAATAAAATCCAAATTCGTTTAAGGGCAGCTCCAGTCCCATTCCTGTCGCTTTTAAAAAACTCTCCTTAAGTGTCCACAACTGAAAAAAGAAACTGTCCTGCTGCTCTTTGGGCAAATCTGCAAGAAACTCATATTCCTCCGGGCAGAAAAACCTTTTTGCCAGTTTAAGATCCGCCTTTTTCATATACTCAATATCACAGCCCACCTCTGCACGGGCAAAGACTGCCAATACCATATTTTCCGAATGGGCCAGATTAAAATGAATCTGAGGATAATCCGGCAGATAAGGCTTCCCGTTTTTCTTTTGCCCGATTCTCACATCCGCCTCCCTAAGGCCATACTCCCTAAGCCCTCTGTCCAAAAGCATTCCGGCTCCTAAGGAGAGCATTTTGGCCTTCATAAAATGATACTTGTCTATTTTTGCCCGTCTGAATGATGAAAGCTGATTGTAACATTCCCTGAAATACCCATCATCCGTAAGCTGCTCTGTATCCATTGTATACAGCCTCAGTCCTTCGTCTTTCATTCCAACTCCTTTTTCATTGTCATTGTACTTCCGTCCCGATTTGCTTCAATATTCAATGCTCTTCTGTCCTTCCTTCTGCCACCGTACAACAGTCTGCAGACAGACATTAATTTAGTATAGCACACATACTTTTCATTTTGAAAGTATAAAAATAAGTTTTAGTATCATCCGCATTTTTGGGGGTATACTTTACATTTTCCCCCCGGCAGCTAATTTCTTTATGGGGGTACTGCCCATAAAAATGCACGGGTTTGCTTTTTTCACAATCCCGCGCATACGCATGAAATTATTTGCTGTCAAAAAACATCTGTCTCCTGCTCCATCTGGGAAGATACAATCATTGTGGGATAATCAAACATTCTAAGCTTTTTCTGCAATTCCAATGCCTCTTCTAAAGTCCCCGTCCTTCCCACAATCACATGCAGTATTCCCCCTTCCTGGTACACATAACTGGCAAATCCCTGGGATAACAATTCCTCTGCCAGATAATTGGCAGATGTCTCATACAAAGACCTGCCTACTTCCACACCATAAGAAATCTGCTCCTCATCCCTTTGTGTCACTTCCTGGCTGCGGCTTCCCAACGGAACGGCATTTTCAATACCTGCTGCTATTGCCTCTGCTATCCGGTAAAAATTTTCATCATATATGCGGTTATCCTTATCATTGTTAATAAATCCGGTTTCAATCAGCACTGCCGGCATTTCAGTTCTCCTCAGCACTACAAGCCCGGTACGCTCGTCGATTCCCAAATCCGCAAATCCCATTTCCACCAATTCATTCTGTATGAAATCCGCCAGACGCTCTGCCTCTGAATCCTTATCGTAAACCAGTGTCTGGACGCCGTTGTAAGTATTGTCGTTTTCCCCGGAATTTCTGTGGAAGGAGATAAAATAATCCGCCCCCGCATCATTAGCTATCTGGGCTTTTTCATAGGGTGACTGGTACTCATCTGACGTTCTTGTATAAATCACCTGATAACCTTTCTGCTCCAGTAAATTTCCCACGGCAAGAGCCAGCCGCAGATTATCCTCCTTTTCTTTTCTCCCCTGGTATATTGCTCCGTTGTCAAAGCCGCCATGTCCGGCATCTATTACAATTAATGCCATGGAATGCTCCTAATATTTTCTTCCTCATATCTTATGCAGATAAGGAAAATGTGTTCCTGCAAATCCTTATTCCCCTCACATCCTATAAATTCCTCATATTAAGCAGCGTCTGATATAAATCCAGCCGTCCGTATCCCTCCACCCGGTTGGGGTACAGTTGGTTTTCCATCCGCTTAGTGCCGTTTATGATTTGGTTTTTCATCTCCACGGAATTGACGGTGCGGTTATCAATATAGCGGATATTCCACTCCAAAAGCAGGGCGCTGGCCCCTGATGCAATGGCAGCCGCCGCGCTGGTTCCCGTAATCCTGCCATAATTCCCCCGGTTATCCTGGGCAGGTATGTTTACCGCAGGCGCCACAAAGTCGGGATTGATGGTATTGTCCAGGGAATACCCCCTGCCGGATTCTAAGTAACCTCCCCCTGTAACGGCGTCATACCCCCCCACAGTCATGGGCAGGGCAGCCCCCGAGGGAACCGTCAGGGTAGTATCAGGATTTGAGCGCAGGAAAAAAACTTCTTCCATCAGAAAATCCTTCATAGGGAGATACACATGGAAATTACCCGTATAAATCTGGACAGGAAAAACCTCGATAACCCAGATGCCCGCCGCCGGATTCTGAAATTCTACATGGATTAGCTGATTCTGTCTCCGCAGCCCGCCGCTCTGGTAATTTACCACTGCCGTAGTATTTTCCAGCAAGAAAAAGCGCCTCTGCACCCCCTGTCCGACGACAGAGGATGCACTCTGCATCACATCCCCGGTAGGGGAAATAATGGAAATGGCAAAACGCTCCGGCGCATTGGCCCAGATTTCCATCTGGAACCCTTCCATGTCTTTTGTAACATTCATCTCAATCCTGTCCAGTCCATCATCCGATACCGTTCCATAATAGTGATGCCTTGCATTGGCCTCATTTCCCACGGCAACACAAACCCCGTGACGGCGCATCACAGAAATCTCATCCAGATATTCCGCCAGCCTTCCCCTGCCTCCATGGTCTCCCAGGCTGTTTCCCAGACCAAAACAGATCACAAGGGGTTCCCCCCGCTTTTCCGCCAGGCGGTTTAAGTAATCGATTCCCGCAAGAATATCATTTTCCTGGAAAGCAGCCGCCCCTTCTCTGATGTAATAAAAATCCCGTAGATTCTGCTTTGCAGGCTTTAACTTTACCATGGCAATATCTGCATAGGGAGCCACCCCGATAAAATCATTGCTAATATCCTCGCTTCCTGCCGCAATGGACGCCAGCATGGTTCCATGTCCGATTTCGTCTGTCTCCGGCACAAAATCCCTTGGATTTTCCTGGGATAAAGCATAGTCAAGGTCGCTTTTTTCATATTCCGTCCCATAGATGAAGCCTTCCGGCGGATTCTCAGAGGGTCTGGTCTGGTCCCAGATGGCCACGATCCTGCTGCTGCCGTCCTCATTGCGGAATCCGCTGTTCTCATAGGCAATCCCCGTATCCACAAATCCAATGAGAATCCCCCTTCCCTTCAATTCCAGATTTTTCTGGTTCTGCACACGGATAATTCCGCTCTCCTCTAAAGCAAGCTGGTCTAATGTGGTATACAGATTGGGAATACTGCTGTATGAATAATTGGCAATGGTAAGGGACGGCGCTTCCTCCTGATTAATATAATACACTGTATATCGTCCGTTAATCTTCTGAGAGCATAAGTCCGCCTTCTCCTGGGACTCATCTACATTACTTATAATAATATCGTAAAAATCATTGGAATATACTGCATCCTGGCAATTCATAATGTATTCCTTTTGTAACTGTTCAGGACAGCCTCAAACAGCAAGTGTTTGAGGCGTAAGAACATGATTCAGGCGTGCAAAAATGCCATCGCGAAGCGATTTTCATGCATTTTTGCATCGTATCTGTGAGGGTACTGAACAGGTACTCCTTTTTAACTAATATATTCCAATATGATTTTTCTGACACTTTTTTCATGCTGCTCTGGTATGCTTTTCATTCACGCCCATAATTACAATGCTCATATGCCTCTCCTTTTTTGGTTAGTATAAGCTAACCGCATAGTAAAAAAAAGTGCCTTTTCTTTGGTATGAATGACCATAGGCTAAAATTTCACAATCTTCCTTCTTAGTGGGCATCTTTTCTGACATACTACAACTTGTCTCTTTCTATCAGATTTTCGATTTCCTCCGCAAACTGACACTCACTTAAAACAATACTCTTGTCAAGTTTGGCAAGCTGTGAATACTTATCGTCCGTATAATGCTTTGATATTACAGCAAACACCTTATAAGCAGGCTGTGCTGTTACATCCCTTATATCCTTTTTCAGCAGTGTATTCGGTACATTCAGTTTCGTATTTCTATCCTGCACAAAACCGATACAGCCACATACATTACCAGCCGCTTTTTCTGCAAACAACTTCGGTCCTCTGTCTGTAAATTCCCCTATCATTGTTACATTCTTTTTTATCTGCATCATATTTTCCAATATATCCAGCTTCTGCCCCGTAGAACCGTCCTTTGCAAAGGTAAAATCATTTTCCGTCAATCTCTTGTCCAAACACTTCTGATAAAAATGGATTGCCGAAGCTGTTCCTCCCTTATTCAGTTTAACTCCTGTTAGGTGCAGAAAATTGTATCTGTGAAAAGCTGCTTCATAACCCTGTATGGATGACAAAATTTTTCCTTCTGTCTGCAACTGCTTTTTCACATCCGAAGGCAGACCATAAAGGAATAAAACCTTCTGATTCTCAAGATTGTCCCTGTATATTTCAGCCGCTTTTGTCATTATCTGAATTGCACGTCTTTTGTCCATAACCAAACCCTTAATACCGTAATATTTAGAAAAGGGAATGTTCATGCCGCAGCACCAAACATTCCCTTATCATGGTTGATTTTTCCGTTGTCTGCCAACCTCCAGCACCTATGTCTGGAAAATAACAGGTTTTTCCGTTGCCTGCCAACCTCCGACACCTGCGTTCGGAAAACGTATCAGATTTTAGGTGTCAACCCACCGCTGATGCACAGCTTTCCTAATTACATTCTATACTAAAACTAGAGAAAATGCAATTACATTTTCATTTTATGCTGATACGCCGGGATATATACACTTTGGTTACTTTTCCTACACAGTTCACTCCGTCTTATCACCTACCATCTTACCTGAAAATCAGTCATTGTCAACCACGTTTTTGCCTTTTTCCATAGCAATCTTTTCATGAATATTGGTGTTATAATCTGGCTCTCTCCCAAAAAGACCTCGCTGAACTGTGCGGACTCCCACATTCTTCCGTAGCAAGGATTGAATCCGGGAAATCCACACCAAACCTCAACACGCTCTTAAAAATATTCAGACAGTTTGGCCTCAGCTTTACCATAATCCCTGCTTCCCAGACAACAGCTTCAAAAAAATAAGTGTCTTAATTCCATTAGAGAACATTTATCCCCAAAGGCATAATCGAAGGTAAAACACAAGCTGTGCTATCAGCGTCAGCTTTCTTTGCCACTTCACCAACTGCCATAAACCTTTGCGGAATTGCTCTGTATTTCAGAAAGCTTACCCTGATGAGCAACATAACAGCCGTCCATAATAACCTTGCCCATATCAATTTTGTTTCGGGTAAGCAGCTCTGTCAACATAAGTCCGCCCTGTGACGCACTGTAAGCACCGTGAATTTTATCGCCGTAATTTCCGTGGAGCTATTCTTCAATTTGTCCTGCCTGGTCAGCAAAGCTTGTAAAATCACTGCTTCCGTCATAAAAACCGTCTTGTGCGGGAATTATCAGGCGGTAGTGTTCTTCAAGCGGTTTAAGCATTTCAATGTAGCCTTGTACACGCATACGCACAATTAGCTTCATTATGTCACGGTATTCTTCTGTGCCACCGAATTTATCATAAAAAGCAAAGAAACCCTGTGCAACTAACTGCAAAACCGTATTCCTCACGGAATTTTTCGTATGCCGTTCCTGCTGATTTATCAAGAAGAATACGCACCTCGTCTTTGTTTGAACAGAGATATTCATTCATTTCACGCTGATATTCTTCGCTGTTGCAGACTCCGTTTACTTCCGAGTCGGTCTGTCATTTTACAAGTTTAAGCAGATGTTCAGCCTTTTCAGCAACAACACTTGTGAACAAGTCTTGCTTTTGTAGCTGATTGCTCACTCACGTTTTACACCTGCCTTTTGGAAATTATAACATCTGTTATGTTATCAAGAGGATTATTTTTTGCCATCACGGTAAACGCATGTCTCTGTTTTAAAAAACTTTAATTTCTTGTTAAAATTGCACAATAACATGCAGTTTTATTAAGTTTTAAATACTTGAATCATATTCTCACGCCTCAAACAGCAAGTGTTTGAGGCTGTCTTGAACAGTTACTTTTTCTTCACTATTAATTTTAGGCAGGAAGCACATATTATATTTTTGCTTGACATTTTTATAATTAACTGTTAACATGAAATCAGCTTCACGTGAAGTAAACTTCATATTTAAAGGCGGTAAAAAATGAAAACAAAAGTAAAGGAGTTGCGCACACAATGTAAAATGACGCAACAGCAGTTAGCTGATTTAGTTCATGTTTCTTCCCGTACAATTATTTCAATTGAAAAGGAACAATACAACCCGTCGCTCATGCTGGCATATCGAATGTCGGAAGTTTTTGGGGTAACTATTGAGGAGTTATGCTGCTTAAAAGAAAATAAGGAATTGGAGGATTCGCAATATGAAAATTTATAACAAAAAAGCATTTGCTTCGGGTGTTTTTATGACAGGTTTAGGGGTTCTTAATCTGGCAATGGATATTTTAAACGGGTCAACAGATTTAAATGGCATTATTTTAGTAACCTTATTGTTTCTGTTTGGCTTTGGTACAATTATGCGCAGTTTATCTAAAAGGCTGACAAGAGAAGATAAATTGGAAGCACTGGACGAACGCAATCAGTTGATTGAATTAAAGTCCAAAAGCCAGTCTTTCAGACTTACACAAATTATATCTTTTTTATTAATGCTTGTGTTGTTGGTAATGGGAAAAATATCTGGTTATAAAAACTTCATAACAATGGGAGTAGGTTTAGCCTTTGCTTTTACTATTTCCCTGTTTACGGAAATTTTTACATATATGTACTATGAAGAAAAGAATTAAGGAACCCATCTCTTCGCCTGTACTACCCCTTAAAAATCAAACAGCGTTATCTGCTCCCCGTTCTGCTTGTCCTCAAACTGCCGCATATACGCAAACAGTTTGTCCGTCCGCCATTCCATCCCGGCTTTCTCACATTCCTGCCGTACAAGTTCCATTAATCCGGCGTGATTCGGGACAGGCAGTTCATAGGCATTTCCATACTGCTTAATGTACCGTTCTTTCATGCCGGGAAAATGCAAATCCAGTTTTTCATAAAAATACTGCCGGTCTCCGTCCCGTAGCGTCAGCCCAATCCCAAAGGTCAGGATGCCGTACACACCTGCCTTCCGGCATTCCTGCAAAATCCCCATAATATTTTCTTCCGTATCATTGATAAACGGCAGGATGGGCGTCATCCACACAATGGTGGGTATTCCTTCTTCCTTAAAGATATTCAGTACTTCCAATCTTCGGGCTGTGGTACAAACATTCGGTTCCAATATCCGGCAGAGGTTTTCGTCATAAGTAGTCAGTGTCATCTGTACCACACATTTAGTTTTCCGGTTGATAGCGGTCAGCAAATCCAAATCCCGAAGAATCCTATCCGATTTGGTCTGGATGCAAAGCCCGAAGCCATACCGGTCAATCAGCTCTAAGCACCGCCGGGTAAGCTGCAGTTCCTTTTCCGCATGAAGATAAGGGTCACTCATGGCACCGGTTCCTATCATGCACTTTTTCCTTTTTTTCCGCAAAGCCTGCTCCAATAATTCCGGGGCATTAATCTTTACCTCAATATCCTCAAAAGCGTGCTCCATCTGATAGCAAGTGCTTCGAGCATCGCAATAAATACAGCCGTGTGTACAACCCCTGTAAATATTCATGCCATTTTGTGTGGAAAGTATTCCCTTCGCTGTTATCTCGTGCATATTCTATGCTTCTCCATTTTAAATATCTTCACCCATGCAACTTTTTTATTCCCGCGAGCAACGAGCCAAGTGACTGCTTGCAGGCATTTGGCGACTGCCGCGAGGGGCGCTGTGTGCCGGTGGCACACGTTAAGCGCCGACTGAAGCGGAGCGTAGACTAAATACCCTGCTGCTCTGCAACGTTGCAAATTTGATACCCCGTTGCTTGTAGCGGGGTCTTTGATTGGTTATATAAACGAAAATCGTCTTATAATTTTTTACAAATGTTTATAGAAACAGGCAAAAAGCCTGTATTTTCAAATGATTTTTCCGTTTCTGCCTGTATCTTCTCATATCGACGCATAAGTTGATTTTGTAAAGACGGGCACCATTTTAGCAAACTGGAATTCTGATAAGACACTTTTTATATCATTTATTAACTGTTATATCTTATCTTCAAAAAATCTGCAAACCCTTGAAAACACTAAATTTATAGCAAGTGAGTTTGCCCTTAGATTTTCCCTTGTGTTATATCCTTTTTCCTCATGTCATGAACTCTCATAAGGGCAAAAATAAGGGAAAGAAAAACCTGTAACAGATTATAGCACAAAACAAATCCGGCAGGAAGAACTGATTGAAATGCTTTCTTAATTTCTCCGATAATTCAATTAACAAAGAAAGGGCTGATAAGATATGAAAATCATATATGCAGAATATAATATGTATCATAATAGTGTTGATATAACCACTTTTGACGGATATCTTCTGCGGCAACGTGGCAGAAGATGGGTTAAAAACTACACCCTGTTCCCAATATGCCTTAGATGCCTTAGCAATAGATGAGCCACTTGAATACGCTCGCTTAGCACTCGATGGCAACTTACAAATGTGGATTGATGCAGAAGACAGCCTTGAACTGTGGTAATTTTAATTCCCCCGAATTCGGGGGAATTAAAATTACTTCAAAATCTTTGTAGTCTGTTCTTCCAAAATGGACATCTGATGTATTGCGATTTTATTGAGTTTTATTAAGCGTTCTTTTTGGCTCAACCCATCTTCAATTAGCACTGCATTGATGTTTTCCATGTTTGATAGGCATATCAATTCATTTATACTTGCATAATCCCGGATATTGCCTTTTTTATCAGGATTTTTATCTCTCCATTGTTTCGCCGTCATACCAAATAATGCCATGTTCAGCACGTCAGCTTCCGATGCATAAATAATAGAAGTCTGTTGTGGTGTAAGCTCCGGAGGAATGAGATTGACTTTGATTGCATCGGTATGTATCCGATAATTGATTTTTGCCAATTCCCTCTTGGCACTCCATCCAAGCAAAGCCTGCTCTTCTTTCTTTAACCGTTCAAATTCCTTGATAAGATATAATTTGAATTGCGGAGATACCCAGCTTGCAAACTCAAACGCAATATCTTTATATGCGTATGTTCCTCCATACCGTCCTGCCTTTGCCACAATACCCTTTGAATTTGTACGAGATACCCATTGCTTAACCGACATAATAAAGCGGTTTAATCCTGCCTCCAACATGATTTCTTCATAGGCGGCAGTATTGAAGTCTGCATTATACATTTCTTCCCATATGCCAAGAAATTCTATTGTATTCTTGTTTCGTAACCATTTTTCTATCAGAGCAGGTCCATTGTCAATTTTCCTTACCATATCAGTTAAAGAGATATAATCATCTTCTTCAATCTGTAAAACCTGTATTTCTGTTCCGTCAACATTTAATTTTCCCATATATAAAATCCTTTCATTCATTGTGTAATCTTAAATGTTGTAAAAAATCTTTAAGCATTTACATTTTCTTTGCAAATGTGTGATAGGCAATTTCAATCTTAACATCATAATTAAACATATCACCTTTTTTATATTTTGTTTTTCCATTGACCAGAACATATTCAATGGAACCGTTTTTATGTATCCATCCCGTTACTAAATCAGCCATTCTTTCTGTGTATATTTCTGTATATCCAAGCTCGTGCAATTTCTTCATCAAATCGTCACATGTCATTTTGCAACCTTGTCTTGACGAAATTGGAAATGCTATTTCACGTTTAGCATGATATGAAATGATAATTCGAGACTTATATGAGAACATTGTGTTTGAGTCAAAACATGATTGTCCATTTATAACAACTTGTTCTACCTCTCCGATTTTTTTGTTGCTTCCTTTATAAATATCTTTTATTGGAACCGTTTCATAATTATTAAATCCAGCCTCTTTTATCCGCTCAGTTACATATTCTACATAATTTCCAACTAAAGCATCCGCCGAAACATCTGTTTTGATATTTTTCTTATTAAATAAAAGTGCTTTAAGCCTTTTATTTCGTATCTTCCTTTTTTTCTGTTTGATTTTCCGCTTTTCTTTCCGAATGCGTTCTTCCTCAAGACGTCTTTCTGCTTCTTTGCGTTCTTCTTCATGTTTTGCATTTTTATATGCCATATAAGCGGGTACTCCAAATCCTATAGCAAAGTCAAGTAAAGCAGCTATTCCATTACCTACAGCTGTTGCATTTGTATCATCCTCACCTTCTTCATCATAAGATTCATCCTCATTTTCTTCGTTTTCATTACCCTCGAAATACGAACTACTACCATCGGAATTTATATATCCCCAACTCCCATCATCGCCATAATAAGTACCTATATCTTGACTGTCCGAGGTAAGGTAATCCCATCCCTTGTCTTTAAATAAACTCATATCAATAATCCTCAGTCATTTAAATCTCATCTTCCTGTGGAGGAATCGGTGGCATAATACTAAACATCGGTTTTAATTCCTCCACCATTCCAGCTTTTCCCCATTCTGTCATGCCCTGTTTCCATACCAAACTGTCTTTTGTAAGCTGGCCAGATGTCGCCATTTGTTTCAAAATATTAAGTTCAAATGGACCAGTTGCATGACCATTTACCGCAACATTATAAGCAGTCACTGGCACTGGTGGAGATGTCATACTATCTTGTATTGATTGATTCATGCCTGACATCATATTATTCATAGAACCAGCAATATTTTGTCCAACGGCACCACCAACTGCCATACTTGCCATCATGGCAGCCATATTAAATCCACTCCCTTCACCGCCGGAAAGATTTATATCTCCAGCACCATTTGAGCCCATTTGTCCGAGCGCATTTGCTCCCGCAACGCCGACTTCTGCCTGTTTTTCAACTTGAAACGCCCCAATGTTTGCCGACTGAGTTTGCTTGTGCTGGGCATATTGTCCTTCTTCACGCTGAATGCGGAGTGATTCCTCATAATGCTCTGCTTCTATGCGCTGCTTTGCCGCAATTTCCTTAACTTTTGCCTCAGTTTCAGCTTTTACTGTTGCAGTAGCGACATCTTTTGTTACTGCCATAAGTTGCCTATAACCCTCGCTGGACTTATCAATTTCAATCGCTCCAATGTCAATACCTGAAACAGTAACACCAAAATTTTCCTTTAACCGTTCACTCAAATCAAACTCTATGACATCATTTATCTGTGCCGTTTTACTTTCTATCTGAACCAGCGGAATGTTATGTATCGCCGGAGCATTTGCAACAACATCTTTTACATAACGACTTACGACATCACGAATTTGCTTTTGAAAATCATCTAAATTGAAATCAATTAGTCTGTGCAGTTTTATAAATTCCTTGTAGTCACTAATTCCAAAACTAATTGTACCTCTTACGGCAGTCGGCACTCCAAAGTCGCTGAATCTTGGATCGTACACATCAAAAAATGGAACTCCAAATTTTACTTGGATAATACGAGCAAGATTGATAAAATATATTTCAGCCTGAAATGGCGTATCGCCTCCATATGCCAGTCCTATAATGCTTGAAAGGACAGGTAAGTTTGCCGTTTGTATTGTTTGGTCATATGGTCCAACAATATAATCTTGAATAACACCGCTTTTTTTATAAAAAAATACGGCAACTTCTCCATCTTTTACCCTCAATCTCGAACCCAAATGAATAGCATTTTCCCTACTATGTACTGATTTGGCAACCTTGGGCTGCCATTTCCATATTAAGTATGATGGCTCATCGCAACGAATTACATCCATGAAACCACCATTCTTCTTATTTCTGTCAAACAAAGCCATGATCAATTCCTCACTTTCTCATTTAGTGTTGGGTTTTAAATTCTTTCAACTTATCAAAATGCATCTGTTGAATACTTGCAAAAATAGGCTTCTATACAAACAATATCTCTGCTTTGGGGTAGGCTTTTTTCATTTTAAACACCCGCACATACACAAATTGAATCTGCACACATTTTCTCCACATATCATGCTTTATAGGTTTCACTTGGGAAATATCATTTATAACTTTAATACTAGAAATTGGCACCTTCGTAAACTTAGTTTTAATTTTAAAAATCTCTGTATTCGCCTCCGAAACACAGCTAATTCATAGAATACCATTTTCTTTTTTAATCATCTATTCTTATAAACACAGTATCATAACCGCGATATTCAACTAACACATGATTTCCTTCGCTATCGTCTGCATGATAATGTTTACTTGTTTGCGACAAATCATTCACGAAGCCTTTTTCCATGCAAGCTGCGACATACTCTTTGTAATCATCAATAGTCATATTACCAACATAGATGATAACACATGAATCACTAGCAAAACTTATATAACCATAATTCGAATCCGGTCTTGGCAACAAATCAGCCACCTCTGTGCTTGGCCATACTAAAGTTCCCATATCTTCTTTGTCCTTAATGGTCACATGCATTTTATTATTAAAGTATGTTATTCGAATGTTGTAGCCATTTTCGTTGTATGCATCAAATAAAGAGCCATCGCTCTCACAATCTATTATAAACCCTTCATCTTTACACATCCGCTTATATTCCTCAAACTCAGTATCTAAAATCCCATAGTATTCCACGGAAAAATAATATACGTTGTTTGTAATCACTTTCCCCTTACCATTTTCAATTTGCGGCATCTGCTCACTTAACTCGGTTACAGGAATTGTCAGCGGAGCATTCGAGATTCGAATATCATTGAAAGTACCTCCTCTTATAAGGAAAAATATGATTACAGCAACAAAAATAACAATTCCCACAACAGCCTTGATTTGAAGGGTTTTCTTAACGCTTGCTTTATCTGCAAGAATCTCTTCATAGCTATTTTTTACCACGGTGTCATTAGGAAACAAAATATCTGCCCTTTGTTTCAACTGTTCCGCTTTGGAACACCATAAACGCACCCAGTACGCTGATTTACGGTCAATATTTTCCTTTGAAATAAAATCTATTTTTTCTTTTGCAAATATTAGAGCAGCTAAAATTGTTTCCCTGTCATTTGGAAATGGGAAATTTTCAATCAAAGAAACCAACTGCTGTTCCTCTTTTGATAACATAGGCTTAGTCCCTATCCTAATCAAACCTAATACTGGAGATATTAAATAACGCCAAATAAAATAATAAAAAAGCGGTATACAGAAAAAAATGATATTTAAAAATACCCAACCTATTTTTTTTGCTATTCCCCAAGTTGTCCAGCCTTGTTTGTTTCGTGTCTTATTGCTGGCAATAAGTTCCTCACATTTGTTGACTTGTTCTATAAATCTTTCAAGTATATCAGAATTTTTAATCGAGTTTAGTTCATGTCCACAAGCAGGACAAATTGCTGTAAAACTTGGTATTATCTCCCCACAAGCGGGACACTTTAAGATTTTCCCAACAAACTCTTGCCTTCCATCAGAAGACGTGGTTTCGCTGTTCTGTGTCGTATCAGATGTTTTTTTGACTTTCTGTGGCACATCAGACGTTTTTTCAACGCTCTGTGGATTGTTTATTACTTGCATAGGGAAGCCACAGCTTTGGCAAAATTTCGCTTCATAATTATTTTTAGCACCACATTTTGTACAAAATATAGCATTTAAAATCTTACTCGGTTCATTCTTTTCATTTGTTTCTCCTGTGACAGTTGCACTAAATGTACTTTCTGCATTCTCATTATCATTTTCTTCTTTTAAAGATATATTTTTTCTATTTTCAATTACAGCTTTTTTTATGGCATCTTCCCACTGCAAATACATGCTTTTAGGAATATCTTCCCCTAACGAATACAGATAGTCCATTCCATTATCGTAAAATATATGTAATGCTACTTCAAATTCATCATCTTTTACAGTCGCAACGTATCAGGCAAATAACTCGCCTGCCCGAAAAAGTATTGCCACCTGATAGAGGTGGCAAATCTTGATTATCTCTT
>CANRJF010000059.1 GCA_947630855.1 uncultured Lachnospiraceae bacterium | reverse complement strand
AACATTTCCATATATTCCCTGGCTTCTTCTAATGTTATGTTCAGTTTTGCCTGCATCCGGTCTAAAATATCATTTTCTGAAAGACCAAATTCCAAACCCATCTCTATGATTTGCTTTGCGCCCCCTTTGGCTTCTCCCCTGATTTCTCCCCTGGCTTCTATTTCTTCAAAAAGTGTACACATAGCCACTCCTTTACCATTTCCACAGCATAACCTACTCTCTGATCTATCTTTTCAATTTATACCCCTAAATTATAAAAGTTTCTGGCTGCTACCTGAGCCTTTTTCAATTTACCATCCTGTTCTGCTAAATGACGACCTTCTCTCATCACGTCTTAAATCGCCTGAAACACACCCATTATTCCATTGGATTTAAAATAATCTTCGTTGTGTCATCACTCAAACCAATTTCCAGATTTTAGAATCCTATACTGTCTGTTTTCCAAACATTTCCATATATTCCCTGGCTTCTTCTGGTTTTATGTTCAGCTTCGCCTGCATCCGGTCTAAAATATCATTTTCCGAAAGTCCAAAATCCAAACCCATCTCTATGATTTGCTTTGCGCCCCCTTTGGCTTCCCCCCTGGCTTCTATTTCTTCAAAAAGTGTACACATAGCCACATCCCCTTTCTTTTCTATTTTCTCAACATCTATGCCGCCTGCACTGCTGATGGCACGTATGACAGAATCATCTACTTTATTGCTGTCTGCGTATGTCACTGCTTCCTGCTCTCTGTTCTTGTTGTCTTTGTCGTAAAGTAATCGGAACAAACTAAACAAATCCCGGTTATTTTTATTATGAAATGCAAGACTTGTATTTCCGGCTTCGATTAAGTTCATTTTGTGGTCGCTTACAAAGGGTTTTAATTCTTCCGAAATATTCATCATCCCGTAAAGGCTTTTGGCACCGTCCCAAGGTTCTTCACCATAATAGATGACCGCCGTTATGACCGGAACCAGTTTATCACTTTTTTTCATGTGAGACAAAAATTCATTCCCCGCAAGCCCCTTCCTGCCCGGATATTTCTCTTTTATCTTTTCATATTGCTTATGATAAGAATACGTGCAGTATTCCAAATCCCTTATGGGCATGGCATAATGGATTCCTAGCTGGTTCTCGATTCCAAGAAGAACATATATGACATTTTCCGCCTTCATGGCCACTTTGAATAAATCCCTCACCGCCTGCATGCCTTCGGCAGTACCATCCATCTGCAGTATGACAGAACTCTCCGTATCCCTCTCTTCCAGTTCTTCTGCCTGAATGACCTGTCTGCCGCCGTATAACAAGGCGTTAAACAAATCTGCAAATTCTCCGTTTCTGTTCCAATAGGTTTTTAATGCCGTATCCGGCTTTATTTTCTTTTTTCTTTCCGCCATATTCATTTTATCTTTTCTTGTGCGTATTATACCATTTGAATACGTAATTCACAAGCTATGTATTTTCCCCCATTTTAAAAATTTGCTGTTCTTGTGATTTAAAGCTGCTTTATTCTAAGCTGTTCTGCATATTCCAGTAACCGCTCGTATTGCTGTTCATTATTCTTTACGCAATCTATTAGCTCCATTGTAATTTGTGGTTCCAAACGCCTCACATCACAGATGCTTCGTTCAATATCATAAATATTATAACAGCCAAATTCTGTCTGCTGTTTTCTCCTGCCAATCTGAAAATTACTGCCTGAGAAGTAATGTCGCTTTATCGGAAAATTCATTTTCAGCATACTGCGGTCTGTCCGCTCCGTAGCAACTGATAAATATTCCGGTTCTGCCGCTACCGCCTTCTGATAATAAAGAGCACTGTCCATGCAAATAACAGCCCTCGGATTACTAAGGCATACTTCAATACATTTATAGTCCTGTGGTTTCTTATACTGCCCTCCAGACAGCCAATAATATCCATGAGATACTTTCTCCAAATAACCTTCCTCCGTCAGGACTGCTATCTGACGGTTTGAAAAACCAGCTTCCAGAAGCTCCTGAGTTCCAATATATCCTCTGTATCTTTTATATACCGTTTCCAATCTGGCATATGTATTTACCCTCATAAGCAAATTCTCCTAATGCGTTTTTCATTACATATTGTCTATAACACGTTCAACGACAGGTGAAAATAAGAAAAAAGAGAAGTGTCTGTCCGGTAATGTCAGAGCTTTTCCTTTTTGGTGTTGTATCTGAAATGACTATCATGTTATAACTTTCCTCAAATAATTGACAGTATTCAATTCTTCTACAATTTGTTTCTAATTATGTGAACAATATTTATTAATCTTTATTGTTTTCCTGTAATTGGCTAAAAATCATTTGCCATCTCTCGCCATATGTTTCTAACACCTTTGTCGATGCAAGCAATATTTCCATTGCAAAGGTCAGTCCCAAACTAAATGAATTAGAAGAATCTCCTCCAAATTCATGACAAAATTCATGCACATATGTAGCCACTGCATCATAAAAAGAATCTTTCGAAAAGATAGCTTTTTTTAAATAAATCTCTCCAATTTCATATCGAATCGCGATTCCTTTACTATTTAACAGTGGTTTGCTTTTTTTATATACTTTTGCCATTCCATGATAGGATGCCTGTTCATTAACAATAATCTTTCTCTCTGGAAAATTCTGTTCCCATTCAAAAAAACCAACATACAACTCCTTAATCAGATTCTCCAATATTTCAAAACCTTTCTTCTCCTGCTCATTCGCATTATCATTAACTACAAATCCACCTGCCTCATCACACATTTCTTCCAGTGTCTTATAACCAAGTTTTCTAAAATTTGACTGTACCAGTAAATACTTTTTATTCTGCCTGGACAGCCATGCCCGCGCCTGTCCTCTTCTGTTTCTATCTCTGATTGTAAAAATTGCAGGCAAAGATAATAAATCTGGATATTTCTCACAAAAGCTCTTTGTCATTTCCTGTGACTCACTTATCTTTTGAACCAGACTGCTTATTACAGGGCTCCATGAATGAATATCAATTCTCTTTTTAGGCTTCGCATTCCAATACCTTCGCATTTTTTCAAGCATCTTCATGGCTCCATAAGAATCAATGTAATAAGATATGCTTTTGAATATATCCACTACATCAAAAGAATAGAGACTTTTTCGTTCTCTGTCTTCCTTTTTGTAACGATGCAGACATACAACAAGGTCAAATGGATTTGAACCCAAAAGCTGATATGCACAAAAAACTGCCCCTCTTCTCCCAAAATCGTTTGTATAAGGCAGATTTTTAGAATAGAACATGGAACTTCTTGTATAAACGGCTCCTTCCTTTCCTTCCCATAATTTTTCTCCCATCATCGGATTTTCTGGATAATAAAAACCATCCAAAGAACTTTGAAATACAGCAAATTCTTCTTCTGTTACATCTGCAATTTCCAGACAACTACAATTTTGAATTTCTTTTTCCTTTATATCATACGCAAGCATCGAAACCTTCCTGTCATCTATTTTCTGTTCCTGGCTTATTACAGAAAGCTCCCAGTTTCCTGATGACATTCTCAGAGTCCATCCATAATCCCGAATTGCACAAAGGGAAGCAATTTTAAATCCTTCTCCAAAATATCCCGCATTTGCAAATGAATCTGCCGTTTTCGTTGAAGCTCCGATATGCATTAGCCACTCATAGCTAAAACAAATATCTTCTACCCACATAGACAAAACCATGTCACCATATGCATAATGAAATCTTTCTTTCCATTGCAAATATCCAACTGAATCGTAAAAATTTTGAATAAAATCTCTGAATACATTATATTTTGTCCATCTGACAGGATACGTTGTTACAATATTTAATGGCATAATCATTAGTATATCCTCCTGCAAATTCTCCTAATGCATTTTTCATTACACATATTATTGCATTTTTATTTACACATGTCAACTCCATTTTTAATCAAATTCTTAACAAAATTGGCAGTCTCGTATATGTATGCTTCATACCATTCTCCCTTTAAAACAAAAAAGAGAGTTATAATACCGCAGCATTACCAACTCTCTTTTATGGCTAATTTTTGTGTTGTCCGCCAACGGCTGGCACATTCGTCCAGTAAGCGTTTCAGATTTTTGCATCCCCCGCCTTCAACAACTCCTCTGCATCCGAATTTGGTGGATTTTTTTCATATGCATCTCCCGCATTTTCGTCTGATACTTTCGGCTCATGGGCACTTCCCGGTTTCTCCCCAGGCACACAACATTTGCCCTGACTTCCTTAATCTGGGGAAAATTCACAATATATCCCTGGTGTACATAAAAAAACGTATCATGGTTCAGCATCTTATAAACCTGCGCCAAAGTCATGTAGCACACCAGCTCTCCATCCTCCAAATGGAACACGCACTGATTCCGCCGCTTTTCAATGTAGAGTATCTCTTCCATACATACAATCGTAGTGTTGTGGTTTGTCTTAATTTCAATGTAACGCTTCCTGGCCTCCGCCGCATCTTTCATATACTGTACCTGCGTGGTACAGCGGTTTAACATATGCCGCAAATCCGAATATTTCACAGGCTTCACCAGATATCCCAATGCCTCTGTCTCAAATGCCTGGTATGCATATTCCATGTAGGAAGTAATATAGCAGATTACCACATTCCCGTATTTTGTGCGAATTTCTTTTGCCACCTCTGTGCCGCTCATCATAGGCATATCCACATCCAAAAAAAGGATATCCCAGTTTCGCCCATTGTCATCCATATCCTTTAAAAGCTCTATGCCGGAATTATATTCGCTGACAATAATCCCGTTATTTGTCTCGCTCTCATAGGCTTTTAAATACTGTTTGATATCCTCAATAAAAAACTGTTCATCATCACATAATGCCAATCGGAACTTATTCATAAAATACCATCCTTTCTTTCCCTTATTGTAAACTACAAAAAAATTATTTCAAGTAAGTGGTGGCATTTGACAGAGTTTTCGTGGCATTAGGTAATTATGTACGCCAATTTTTTCTCTCAGTGCGAATTTTGTGAATTTTATCCATGTGCATTTTTCGCAATTTTTTGTAATGGGTACGGCTTATGGGCACTTCGATGCCATTTCCCAGACACACCGCATTTGTTTTTACCTCTTTTATGTGGGAGAAATTTACAATGTACCCCTGATGGGAATAGAAAAACATATCCGGATCTAACTTGTCATAGGCCTGTGACAAGGTCATGTAATACACCTGCTCCCCGTCTTCCATATGAAAAACACACTGGTTCCGCCGTTTTTCAATATAAACTATCTCGTCCATGCACAAAAGCGCGGCTTTGCATTTTGACTGGATTTCAATATAGCGCTTTTTTATGTTTTTTGCATCTTTAATATACTGAACCTGTTTAATGCAGCGATTCAGGGAGTGCCTCAGACTCTGGTAGTCCACAGGTTTTACCACATATTCCAATACTTCCGCTTCAAATGCCTGGAGGGCATACTCCCCAAAGGAAGTAATGTAGCAGATTACCACATCCTCATAATTTTTACGGATTTCCTTTGCCACTTCCGTCCCCTTTTTTAAAGGCATGTCCACATCCAGAAAAATTATATCCCAGGAAAGTCCCTTTTCTTTTATGTCCTCTAAAAATTGTATTCCGGAACAATATTCCCCTACAATAATTTCATAACTCGTTTCTTCCTCATATTTCTTTAAATTCTGCTTCATATCTTTCAGGAAAAAATGTTCATCATCACACAATGCCAGGCGAATTTTCTTCATAAGTGCATCCTCCCTGTCTAAAACCAGTTGCTTTCCCATGTCCCAAACAGTTACTTGTCTTCTATAAAATAACATAAACCTCCCACATATTATATGTTAAACTGCTTATGTTTCCGTAAAAAAAGAGATACGATAAAAACTCATGTGAATTTTTTACCGCATCTCTTTTATCTTTTTTATATCAGGCTGTTTTTACTTTATGCCTACCAATTTCCCCATGGGAACTGCTGCCAGAAATCTTCCCCGCTTCCCTGTCCGTTATCCTGGGGAATTTCCTGCTGAAGGGAAGGAGACTGGCTCTCAGATGATTCATCTCCGCTCTGCTGGCTGGATAATTCCACGGAAATTTCTTTTTCATCATAGGAACCGTTGTTGGCAATCAATACTGTTAATTTTACGGTATCCCCTACCTTGTAACCGTTGATTTTGCTCTTCAATTCTTCCATAGTGGATACTTCCTCACCGTTAACTTTTGTGATAATGCTGCCGGTGACAATGCCTGCCTGTTCTGCGCCGCTGCCTTTTACTACCTGGGCAACATATACGCCTTTTGGCATGTTATAATTCTCGGACACTTCGTCTGTAACGTCCACACCGTAAATTCCAAGATATGGCGTGCCTGTGGTTGTAGTTTTTCCGTTGGCAATTAAATCTTCCAGAATGGGCTTTGCCGTTGCCATGGGAATTGCAAATCCCATACCCTCCACAGCGGTATCGGAATACTTGGAAGAATTAATTCCGATAACTTCCCCATTGGCATTAATCAATGCGCCTCCGCTGTTTCCGGGGTTGATGGCGGCATCGGTCTGAATCAGTTTGTTAGTAACAGTCTGTCCGCTGCTTTCATCCTGAATGGAAACTTCCCTGTCTAAAGCGCTGATAACGCCGGTGGTAACAGACTGGCCGTAACCTAATGCATTGCCGATAGCAATGGCTCCCTGCCCCACGGAAAGGCTTTCGGAATCTCCGATTGCCGCCGTTTTAATTGCCTTTAATGTATCTTCGCTTAAATCTGACAAATTAACTGCCACAACAGCTAAATCATTGGAAGGAGCTACCCCTCTTACGGATGCCTCCGCCGTTGATTCATCGGAAAACTGTACTGTCAGTGTCTTTGCTTTCTGTACCACATGGTTGTTGGTGGCAATGTATAAATTTTTTTCATCCTTGCTGATGATAATGCCTGAGCCGCTGCTCTCACTTTCAATGGTCTGCCCCTGCCCGAAGAAGCTTAAGACTTCCTGCTGGGTAAGGCTGGTGATTGCCACAATAGAGGGCATTGTTTCTTCCACCACATTCGAGATATCCGACGTCTCTGTTCTCATGTCCGTGCTGGCAGGCTGAATGCTTACCGATTCTATTTTCTCCTCCGTATCGGAAACCTGTTCCGTGGGCAGCTTCCCCTGGATAAAATAACTGGTTCCCTGAAAAGCAATTCCTCCTACTACACCAAATACCAGTGCCAGTGACGCACATTTTGCTAATTTCCCCGTAAAACTTTTACTACTCATAATGATAACCCCTTTCAAATGTATTTTTATATTTTATTTTCCTGTTTTCAAAGAGTAGTTTAACGTGAATTTATGTTTCAATTTTGATAGAATTATGAAAAAAATATGTTTTATGTTTTCTTACATAATTTCTTTGATTTTTCCTGTTTCCATATAATACTTACAATCTATCACCCTCTGATTGGCGGAACCCTTAAACTGCAACTGGATGCTGTACTCACTCTCTATAAACGGCCCGTCCACTAACACATCAATAAGAGACAGCATTTCCTTTGTATAGGCTGTTACGCATTTTCCATTTCCTGACAAATCCTTATCCAGCAAATATCCGGTATAAGCCCAGACATTTTTCCCCGGACACTTTTTTGCCATGCGTTTTAAAAAAGGAAGTAGGTCTTTCTGGTTTTCCGGCTCAAAGGGGTCTCCCCCTAACAAGGTAAGCCCGGCAATGTAAGGAAGCTTAAGGGATTCTATAATTTCATCCTCCGCCTCTTTTGTAAAAGGCTTTCCATAGGAAAAATCCCATGTTTCCGGCTGAAAACATCCTTTGCACCGGTTCCTGCATCCTGAAACAAAAAGGACGGTCCGCACTCCCGTCCCATTTGCAATATCACAATGTTTTATGACTGAATAGTTCATGGTAACTCCTCTTATAAATGCAGCACACGCTCTTTCATTTTCTGATTTAAAATGATTTTTCTGACAGTTCCAATAAAATACAGGGAACCAAAGGCTACATTTTTTACTTCATCTTCCATATTTCCTGTTTCCAGAAGACACTCTTTTACAATATCCTGTATGTGCAGGCAGTTCCTTACCTGCATGCCCTTTTTTTTCATATAGGAAGCAAGGCGTTCTCCCTGCAATGCCCGGCTATTTTCAGGGGTAACGGTTATAACCTGTGACGCAATGGGCAGAATATAATCTGCCATCTGCTCATAATCCTTTTCTTCTAAGACTCCCATAATAAAACGGAATTTTTCACCTGGATACCATTCTTTTAATCCCTGTACCATTGCCGCCGTTCCGTCCCCGTTATGGGCGCCGTCCACAAGAAAGAAAGGTTTTTCACTTAAAATTTCCATCCGCCCCGGCCACTTTGCTTTCCCTATTCCCTGCTTTATGGCTTCCTCCGGTATCACATAGCCCTGTTTTTCCAGTTCTTTTGCTCCCAGCACGGCTGCCATGGCATTTTCCCGCTGAAAACTCCCCGGCATGGAAATATGATACCCTGCTTTTTCTGCCTGTATTCTGTTTTTATCCATGATTGTCAAAGGAATCTGACGCTCCCCGCAGTATCGGCGGAATACTTCTTCTACTTCCGGTTCCTGGCTCTCTGTTACTGCCAGACAGCCGGGTTTTAAGATGCCTGCTTTTTCCAGGGCTATCTGACTTAATGTATTTCCCAGTATTTTTGTATGGTCATAGCCGATTTTTGTGATAATGGCAACAAGAGGCGTTCCCATGGCGTTGGTGGAATCCAGCCTGCCCCCTAACCCGGTTTCAAGTATGACCAAATCACAGTTTTGTTCTTTAAAATAGAGAACTGCCATAAGGAAGCAGTAATCAGACATAGTAGGTTGCAAGCCAAAATCCTGTTCTAAAAGCAGGCTTCCCAAACGCACCACATCTTCTTTTGGTATCTGCTTTCCGCCAACGGAAATCCTTTCCGTAAATTCTTCTAAATGGGGGGATGTAAACATTCCCGTTTTATACCCTGCCTCTGTTAAAACTGCGCACAAAAAAGCCACAGTAGAGCCTTTGCCGTTAGTGCCTGCAACATGGACAAATGGCAGGCATTTCTGGGGATTTCCCACTGCAGCTAACATCTTTTCGCTGTTTTTTATGCCGGGAAGGCTCCCAAAACGGGGAGCCTTCTGTATTTCTCTTACAATATCTTCATATTCCATAAGTATTTCCATCCTAAACTACCATAATCACGCCTCCGTCGCTGGCATACATGCTGCTGATTCCCGCCGTATCCACGACGATGATTTTCTTGAAACTGGCAACTTTTTCTATATCCTCCTTTACTGCCTTTGCCCTATCAGGACAATTGCAGTGGGAAATGGCAAGAATACGGTTCTCATAGTCTTTTGTCCGATTCATCATATCTTCCACCATCTGCTTTAATGCCTTGCCCATGCCCCTTGCCTTGCCAAGCTGGCATATCATCCCCTCCGGGGTGGAACCCATCACCGGTTTGATATTTAACGCATTTGCCACAAATGCTTTTAAATTGGAAAGCCTTCCGTTTTTCCGCAGGACCTCTAATGTTTCCAGGACAAAGAATGTATTCTGCTCACTGATATACTGCTCCACTTTCTCCACCGTCTCCTCAAAAGAACAGCCTGCTTCTTCACATTCCTGGGCTTTCATGCCAATCAGTGTCTCTCCCACGGAAGCGGATTTGGAATTAAATACATATATCTTTTTATCTGTGCCGTGTTCTTCCTCATAAAGATTTTTTGCTAAAACAGCACTGTTGTAGGAGCCGGACAACTCTTTGGAAAGGGTCACTACATAAATATGTTCTGCCTCCCCCTCAAAGGACTTCATGTACAGTTCCGGGGAAGGACAGGAAGATTTAGGGCCTACCGGGCTTTCCGCTACCCGCCTTAAAAAATCCTTCTGGTCAAAACTTTCATCATCCACCACACGGTATCCGTTTATATCCATCTCAAGAGGAACATTCACATAATGACCATCCTCTTTCAGTTCCTGGGTTAATTCTCCGCAACTGTCAATTACTATTTTATACATTTTTACCTCCAACAACACTTTTATTTTTATTCTATGTCTTGTGATTGTTTTGCCTATTATACGTAGTTTTTATTACTACATTATAGTAGCACAATTATTCTCACTTGTACAGAGGAAAATGCAATATAGTCATCTTTTCATTTATAAAAAGTTTAAAATCAATACATACTGCTCCGGATCTTCCAAATAGTAAATGGAAGATATATTATCACAATATTCCGAAATGTGCTGTTCCACAATAAAATAATTCATTGCCTGCTGATACAGCTCCGGGGAAGAAAATTTTACTGCCGTGCCGTTTTCTCCCGTATTCCACGCCTGGGCAAGAAGGCCGCCTATGGTGTCCGGGTCCCATTCTGTAAAATACCTTCCCTCCCGGACAAAATAATTGTTCTGCATAGCCGTACATTCCGGCAGAGGAAAACTGTTATCCAGCAGATGGGTTCTGCTGATTTCTTCCGAAGTGACGGCAAGGTAACTGTAATTCACATATTTTTCCATCTGGCTGCTGTCGTCTAAATACCTGGAATTTCCCCAGGTGGTATCCATATAATAATACTCCCCGTCTAAACGCACCAGATTCCATGCATGGGATTCCCCCTCTGCCGTTCCTGTGACAATGGTACAGGGCACTCCCAACTTGTTTAAAAGGTACTGGGTAGCACAGGCATATCCCTGGCATACTGTGGCCCTGCTTAAAAACACACTGATAATATTCTGGTTATTTTCCATGGTGGCATCATAATCCACATTCTGGATTAATATTTCAAAAACATATTTTGCCTTGGCATAGTCCGTATCTAACCTAGATATGCCTGCCAGCAATTCTTCCACGGATTCGTCAATCTGTTCCTGGGTTGCAATGCGCTCGTCATAGGACATGGTATACTTGGGGGTAAATTCCATACCCACCAAAGAGCCTCCCCTGGTATACTGGGTATAAACATAACCGGAAACCCAAAACAGCCCGCCGTAATCCGCACACACCGCCTTGTAGGCATTTTCCAATACTTTTGTATCCACTGTGGAAACTGCCACTTCCTCCGACTGGTTTAAAATGGTATCAAGGACTTCGTTGTACACAATCTTTGTCTCATCATCCAATGTAGAATAGGCGTAATTTACACTTTCTTTCTGGTCTTCCTGCCTGGGTTTTTGTGTCTCTTCATCCGGCTTCTTCTCGATATCCGCATCTTCCCATACAGCCTGGGTATCTTTGGCCCCCCGGTACTCCGAACCGATTTCTTTTTTGATGCCGTCCTCTATACGGTTGTAAGCTTCTGCAAAGTTCTCTGCCCCACAGCCAAAACATTGCAGAAATATACTACAAACTGCCACAGATAAAACTATTTTCTTTATCCAATTTCTCACAAGTTTTTCCTCCCCTTGTAATACCTTATGTGGTGAGTCCCAAACAGTTACCTGTATAAAAATATTATAACTGATAGTAGGATTTCATACATTTTATAAGGCTTTCCATATCCATCCTGCCCATAAATTCCCTTGCAGAATGCATGGCAAGAATGGGCACTCCCATATCCACCGCAGGAATGGGAAGCAACGATGAAGCCATGGCTCCTAATGTGCTTCCTCCCGGCAAATCTGAACGGTTTACAAACTTCTGATAAGGAATGTGTTCCCTCTCACATATCTGCTGCACGACAGCAACCGCCTCACAGTCCGTAGCATATGACTGGGCAGATGACTCCTTAATGCAAAAGCCTTCATTTAATACGGGTTGATTGGTAATATCCATTTTACCCGGCTGGTTGGGATGCATCCCGTGTGCTACATCTACGGATAACAGCATACTATGATAAATGCTTTTTGACAAGTCCTCTCCCTCTTCTCCCAAAGACTTTAAAATCCTGGTAAGCACATCCCGGAAAAACAAGGAAGCCCCTCCCTGTTTTGTCCTGCTGCCAATCTCCTCATGGTCAAAACAGGCTGCTACATTTATGCCCCTCTTTCTGCCGGTTTTTAAAATCCCTTCTGTCAATGCATAAACAGAAGTCAAATCATCCAGCCTTGGACTGGAAATATACTCTTCTTTACTCCCTAAAAAGCAGGGGGAATCCACACAGTAAACAGTAAGTTCGTAGTCTAAAATTTCTTCCGGCTCTGTGGACAATTCCTCCGCCAGCAGTTTCATAAAAAACCTGCTGTCTTTTTCATCCTTTAAGTATTGGAGAATGGGCTGTAAATCCGTCTGTTTATTTAGTTCAATTCCTTTGTTTATCTCCCTGTTCATATGAATTGCCAGATTGGGTATGGTCATAAGAGGACGGTTAAAATTCACATATGCCATTTTAGGGGCAAATACATCCTTACTTTTTAAAGCCACCCGTCCTGCCACCGACAAAGGGCGGTCCATCCATGTGTTCCAGATTCCCCCGCCGTAAGTTTCCACATTTAATTTGCCGTACCCTTTTACTCCCACCTCAGGGCGGGGTTTTATTTTAAAACAGGGAAAATCCGTATGGGCCGCCCCTAAGCGGAATCCATCCCCCGGCTGGTAATCTTCCCCCAGGGTAAATGCTATCAGGGTGCTGTCATGATGACTGATATAATATTTTCCCCCTTTTTCTGCATGCCAGGTTTCCCCCATGGAAAGTTCCTTAAATCCCTGCTCCTTTAATTGTTCCTTCACCCATGCCGCCACATGGCAGCTTGATACCCCCCTGGATAATAAATCAAATAAATTCTTTAAATCTGTCATTACACTCTTCTTTCCATATTTTGATTTGAAACACTTGCTTCTATTTTACTATATTTTATTGAACTTTTCAAAGGGATTATGATAAACTTATGTAAATGACATTGTCAGTAAAATTTTCTTACAGAGAAAGGCTTTTTATGATTGCATTACAATTAACAGATATAAAAACATTTATGAACCAATTTCTACGGGGAGAAGTATTTGACCACTTTCTCATGCCGGAAGCTGTCATTACCCAGGATGTCACCTTCACTGTGGACGGACATATGAAAAAGGATTATTTTTCCGGGGAAGAATTGGAAGAAATGGGCCTTACAAATACGGATGTCCTTCCCTACTCTATGCTGCGTCCCACAATTTACCAGCTTATCCGGGGAAAAAAGACGCCTTTGTATTTTAAATTCATATTAATGCTCTCCCCCTCCAATATGGAAAATACCTTATCCCGCTCAGACAGCGGGCTTACCTTAAATGACGTGTCGGGAATGTTTTTTCAGCTTACCTTTCAGAACGGCTCCCTTGTTTTGACCACTGGTATTTCTTACAAAACATTTATCACGGAAAAAACCCTGGACCGGGAATGGGACAAGATGGCAAAGAAGTTTCTTTATAAAAATTCCATTGCTTTTGAAGAAATGTAAGCAATAACTTTCAGAATCATCTTTACTTTTCCGACAGCATATGCTATATTATCCTTATGTCGCGAACCGGCATAGATAATTTATTTTGGAGGTACTATAATGAACAAAGGTACAGTAAAATGGTTCAACAATCAGAAGGGTTACGGCTTCATCTCCGATGAGGCAGGGAATGACGTTTTCGTTCATTACTCAGGACTTAACATGGAAGGCTTCAAATCCTTAGAAGAAGGCGCTTCTGTTGAGTTTGAAGTAGTTGACGGCGCAAAAGGCCCTCAGGCAACCAACGTAACAGTAATCAAATAGGTTACAACATTAATCAGCACTTTTCAACGTACCTTTCTCATAATATATAAATTTTATTTGTTTATTAGGATTAAGATAGTGAAACAGGAAATGATTAAGAAAAGAACTGCTCATTTTGTGGGCAGTTCTTTTTTTTCGGCCTATTTCTGTCCTCCCTTATATGCCTGAAAGAAGAACAGAAACGCCCCAAGAAATATGAAAAAATCCGAAATATTAAATACTATTTTATTAAACCGCTTAAAAGGCGTCCCAAAGCTGATATAATCTACCACATGCCCTTTTGCCAGCCTGTCAAATAGATTGCTGGCGCCACCTCCAAGCATCATCCCCGCAGAAATCTTTAATGCCTCGTTCCCCTTGTGACAGGATAAAATTGTGTAAAATATCAATACAATTGCAAAAATTCCGGTATGGATTCCCCGAATCACCCTGGGGGAATCCGCCAGAAAATCAAAAGCCGCACCTGTATTGTAATATTTGTGAATCAAAACCTTTTTCCCGAAAAACCACTTTTTTTTGCCCATGGGAAAATGTTTCTCCACATAATGCTTTACAATGGTATCCATGGTAAAAATCGAAACAGGAATCCCAAAAATCATCCTCACGCCTCTTCCTTATCCGTGATGCTCAAACACAGCTCTTCTAACTGCTTTTTATCCACCTTTCCCGGAGCCTGGGTCATTAAGCAGGAAGCATCCTTCACTTTGGGGAAGGCAATCACATCCCGGATGGAATCCGCATGTACCAAGTGCATCACCAGACGGTCTACCCCGTAAGCAAGCCCTGCATGGGGGGGAACCCCGTATTTAAAGGCGTCCAGCAAAAATGCAAACTGCTCATAGGCTGCCTCTTTTGTAAATCCTAAAACTTCAAACATTTTCTCCTGAATATCATTTTGGTGGATACGCACGGAACCTCCTCCCAACTCCGTACCGTTTAATACAATATCATAGGCTTTGGCGCGAACTGACCCGGGGTCAAAATCCACGTTCTTCCAGTCCTCCTCCACAGGCATGGTAAAGGGGTGATGCATGGCAACATACCGCTCTTCCTCCTCAGACCACTCAAGCAGCGGGAAGTCCGTTACCCAAAGGAAATTGTACTGGTTGGGATTTAATAAATCCAGTTCTTTTGCAATTTCAAGACGGAGGGCCCCAAGCACATTCCACACAATTTTATTTTTATCCGCCGCAAAAAGCAGTAAATCCCCTGGCTCGCCCTCTAAGACATCCACCAGATTTTTCAATTCTTCTTCCGTCATAAATTTTGCAAAGGAGGACTTGTACGTGCCATCCGCATTTATGGAAAGGTATGCAAGACCTTTTGCTCCGTAACCTTTTGCAAATTCCACTAACTTGTCAATTTTCTTTCTGGGCATTGCCCCCTGGCCTTTGGCGTTAATGCCGCGGACAGAACCCCCGTTTTCCAACGCTCCGGTAAACACGCCAAATCCGCAGTTTTCCACTGCTTTTGACACATCTTTTAATTCCATGCCAAATCTGGTATCCGGTTTATCGGAACCAAAACGGTCCATGGCCTCCTGCCATGGCATCCGCTTAAAAGGCACCTCTACCTCCACGCCGACGGCCTCTTTCATCACATACTGCAAAAGCCGCTCATTTACGTCAATTACATCATCCACATCCACAAAGGATAATTCCATGTCCGCCTGGGTAAATTCCGGCTGTCTGTCCGCCCGCAAATCCTCATCCCGGAAACATTTGGCAATCTGGAAATAACGGTCATAACCGGAACACATTAAAAGCTGCTTATAAAGCTGGGGAGACTGGGGAAGGGCATAAAAATTCCCTGGATGCACCCGGCTTGGCACCAGGTAATCCCTGGCTCCCTCAGGCGTGGATTTACAGAGAATGGGAGTTTCTATCTCCAAAAAACCTTCCTTCATCATAAAATCCCGCATAAGATAAACCACTTTGCTGCGAAGCATCATGTTCCGCTGGATATCCGGTCTTCTCAAGTCAAGGTAACGGTATTTCAGGCGGATTTCATCTTTTGTCTGGCTGTTTTCCTCAATGGGAAAGGGGGGAGTCTCGGACTCTGAAAGTATCCGCAAAGTCTCTGCCGCAACCTCAATATCTCCTGTTTTCAAATTCTCATTGACCGCGGCGGAACGCTTCTGCACCTTCCCTTCCACGGCAATGACAAACTCGCTCCTTAGGGTTCCTGCTTTCTCAAAGCCTTCCTTCCCTATGGATTCCTCATCAAATACAATCTGAAGAATGCCGGAACGGTCCCTTAAATCCACAAAAATCAAAGAACCTAAATTCCTTCTCTTCTGCACCCAGCCCATGACTGTGACTTTTTCTCCCATATTTTTATTTGATACTTCCGTACATCTGTGGGACCTTTTTAATCCCTGCATCGATTCTGCCATTTTCCTGTCCTCTTTTCTGATTTTCTTTACCTTTTATTTATTAAAAAACTCCTCTATCTCTTCATATCCTTGTGCCGCCAGTTTTTCCTTCTGGAATTTCTTATTTTTATTCATTCGCACCACAAGCACCTGCTGCCCCTTTTCCCTTGCCTCTTTAGCCTTTTTCATAATATCCACAAGTTTCTCTGCCGGATAATTTTTTTCTATTAAATAAGCGGTCTTTTGGGGGCGGGCAGGAATTTTAAAGCCCTGCTCTAAAAGAAGCAGAATAATCCGCTCAAATCCAATGGAAAAACCACATGCCGGAACATCATTTCCGGTAAAACTACCCACCATCTTATCATAACGGCCTCCTCCGCCGCAGCTTCCTCCAAATTCGGGAATGGCAATCTCAAAAATTGTTCCGGTGTAATATCCCATACCCCGGACTAACGTGGGGTCAAACACCATTTTAAAATCTGCCGTCTTTGTTTTTTCCACGCAATCAATGATTTCCTGAAGGCTTATTTTTACATCCTCATCCAAAAAACCTTCCAGCTTCCCTGCAAAATCCCCAAGGGATACGCCGCCATCCTGCCTGTCTTCTCCCTCCTGAAACAAATCCAGATATTTGTCCACAGAGCCTTCATCAAAGCCTTCTTTTAATAACTCCTCTTTTACTCCCTTAAGTCCGATTTTATCCATCTTATCTAAGATAATGCACACGGTATCAAAGGCATCTTCCGAAAAACCGCTGTATGATGCCATGGCTTTTAAAATCCTGCGCTCATTAATGCGGATTTCAAAACCGGAAAATCCCAGCCTCCCCAGGGTGGTGGTGGTGGCAAGAATCAGTTCGATTTCCGCCAAATTTGATGGCTCCCCTAAAATATCAATATCGCACTGGGTAAACTGGCGGTAACGCCCCCTCTGGGGACGGTCTGCCCGCCATACGCTTCCAATCTGCAATGCTTTAAAAGGAGAAGGGAGATTGTTGGCATTGTTGGCATAAAAACGTGCCAGGGGCAGGGTTAAGTCATAACGCAGCCCCATGTCGATTAAGTCTGCCTCTGTCTTTGCAGTTTCCAGATTCAGCTTTTCCCCACGCTTTAACACTTTAAAAATCAGTTTTTCATTTTCTCCCCCCTGTTTACTGCTCAAATTCCCGATATTTTCCATACAGGGGGTATCTATGGGGGTAAAACCGAAGCTGCGGTATGTTTCCTTAATGACTCCGATGACATAATCCCTGATTTCCATTTCTTCCGGTAAAATATCTTTCATGCCTGTTACAGGCTTTTTTGCTAACGCCATTGTAATTCCTCCATTTTTTCTCTAATATAAACCAGTTGTACTCCTTTTTTAATCAACTGATTTTAAGTTTTATTCGGTAAGATACGGCTTTAATTTTTTTACAAGCACATGCACTTTTGTTCCAGGAGCTGCATCTGATGGAAGTTTGCCTTGATTGATTTTATCCAGTTTTTCTGCATTGGTAATAGCTTCCTCCATAAAAGGGAATAAAATCTGGTACATGTCTGTACGATTTTTCTCATATTTGCCCAGTCCTTGAGAAGTCAGGATTTCTGTAAGTTTTGGCCAGTAAGAACTTCTGTGCAGATTGGACTGCAGTAAGCTGGTTCTGTATCAGTTCCTTCGGTAATAATCAGATGATATTCCGGCTGAATTTTCTTGTGCCTGTCAAGCCGTGTTTTCATCCAGCTTTTGTCAAGGTCACTTTTTTTAGGCGGTTTTAGGCTCATTTGTATCCGCCTCCCAGCATATTGGAAAGATATGGGTCGGCTCCATAGCGGCCTTCAAGGTACTGCTTATCATAGGCAGCAGTACTCTTTACTCTGTCATTATCCTCACCACGAATTTCATGGAGAGAGTAAATTTCACTCTCATGCGCTTTGTTCTCTGCCGCAAACCAGATTTCGTCACGACGGAACACGGTATTCTTTAATGTGTACATATCATGAGAGGTGAACAAAAGCTGAGCGCCGAACTTATTAATTTCCTTATTTCTGAATAATGAAATTACATAGCGCAGAAGCTTTGGATGCAGCTTGGCATCAAGTTCATCAATAATAACCATGCGGCCTTCGCGAAGGGCAAGAAGAATGACCGGAAGAACAGCAATCAGCTTCCGGGTACCATCCGACTCATCGGCAAAAGACAATTCGTATTCATGGGAGCCTAAGTTTCTCTTCATAATGAGTTGGTGACTGTCTTCGTCATAACGATAATCTGTGATATCAATATCCATATCATTAAGGGCACGGATGAACTGAACCTTGTATGGAGCATCCTTAGCAAGCATTATCTGATGCTCTGCCAAAGGATTAGCATAGCTTCGGATAATACAACTCTCAAACCATGTCATCACCTCACTGATGACCGGGATGTCATAGTTAATTGCAAGGAATGAGAGATAAGGCATCTTTGGATTAACACTTGTGTTGATGCTTTTCTTATTAATAGTGTAGCCAAGTGAAATAGCATTCGTCTCACGCTCAAAAATCATCGCGGACTTCTTACCGGTTATTGCTTTACGGTAAAGTGATTCGGATATAATCTCATCATTCTTTATAGAAATGTAGTAGCAGTATTCATTTTTTTCAATTCGGAAAAACATGCGGAATTCGGTTGGTTTCTGGGATGATATCTCATCAAATAAGAATGGAACAACATCAACCTTCTGCTGAAAAATAAAATCCTGACGATTCTTTTCTAATTCATTTACAGGATTAACGATAGTGGATATCACGCATGAAAGAGCCTGAAGCAGATTAGACTTGCCGCCTCCGTTGGGACCATACACGACACTAACAGGAAGAAGGTCAGCAACCTTATCTTCTGTAATTAACGTATCCTTAAATTCAGGAAGCGCTGCTGCCTGAAAATCTAAAGTAGTTTCTCCCTTGTAGGATTTAAAATTCTGAAATGAAAACTGGCATAACATTTTATCTGCGCCTCCTTTTCTAAGGGTATTATATTCTACTAAAGTTCGGAATGCAAGTTATATATTTGGTTTAAGGAATAAAATTACCGAAAAGGTATTATAACACTAAAGGCAGAGCATTACGCTCTGCCGCCCATTTCCCCAAAGATTGTATTCTTCATGTTCTGCATAAAAATCATGCTCATACTCTGCCTGCCATTGTTGATATATTGTGTTTTCATATTATCTCTGATTTTCTTCAGTTTTCTCATTAATTGTAAGGTATGGTCTTTTCCTTCTTTCTTTTCCTCTGCCTCAGACGCTTCATTCTGTTCTCCCCATGTGCGCTCTATGGCCTGCCGTACATCTTTTCCCGCCTGTATACCGTAATTGATATATCCTTCTGCCACGTAACTATAAAAATCAAAGGCCTCATCTAAAGCAGCAATTTCTTCCTCCTCCGTTAAAAGGCGATACTCATTTCCAACGGAACCATCCCCGCCTAAAATTCGTTTCTCTCTTGTTCCACTCTCATAACCTTGCTTAATCTCATCATACATAGAAGCATAAACAGATAAAATATTTTTTGTTAATCCCTTTTCATTCACTTCTCTTTGATTTAAAGAATGATTTTTTTGCAGAAGCCTCTTATGAAAATCTGCCCTTACTCCGTCAGATGCATGCATAACCCCTTTTGATAAATTCTCCCTTAACGCATCTACATCTATAACTTTATTTGAATTTCCCGTTACGTCATGATTACGAAATGCATTTTTTCCCTGTGATGAAATATTTAAACTCACATAACCATTCTTATGAGGCTTGGAAATTTCAGAAAATTTCCGTTTTTGTGCATTAGTCGAAAAATCATTGGATTGTTGTAATAAATTCGTTTTTGTTATAATTTTCATGATACTCTCCTTAATTTACATAATCAAACAAACTATATTCAAATGTCATTGTATATGGCTTATAATAGCTTATTCTATTTGTCCCCATTATGTGTTGATAAAAATAATTATATTCCGATATATCCACTAATTTACCATTATCTGGGTCAATTAAAACAATAACATATTCTGGCTTTTGATGTAAGGTATCCGATATGTAGGCTCCCGTACCATCACATTCAATATTATAAAAATCTTTACTTGGATTTCCATAAAACAATAAATGCAACAGTGCTTTTTGTCCTACATTTCTATACGGTTTTGAAGAATTCAAATAGTATACTACTTCTGGTCCCTGCGTCTCTTCACTCCAAATCTGACAATAAACACCATCATTATCTTTTAATGTTATATTGTAATTTTGTGAACCACTAGTATTACTTAATGAGTATTTATATTCATAACTTATATCAATTGGATTACCATTCACATAATATTTAGTGCCAGAAACATTTGTCTGAAAAACTACACATGCTTCCTCACAAATTGCCCTTAATGGAACAACCTTTTCATCCGCAAATTCCCCAATTTTTTTGAAATGTACTGTATAAGATTTGCTTGCTGAATAACTTGAAGATTTACTATATACTCCAAAATAATATGTGCCTGGCTGAACTTCAATCATAGTTCCATCAATCATTACAGCGGAAGAAAATGTACCTGTCTTACCAAGATAACCCAAAACATATCCCGATGGTGTCGGTATATCATATCTTAAAATTGTTGGTTTTTTTACTGTAATTGAAAAACAATCCACATCATAAGGAGAATCAATAACACCGGAGATATCTGTGTTTAAAGAAACTTCCATTGCTGTTTCCAGAGAATCATTTATTTCATACTGTACATCAAATGAGCTTTCATAAAAAGCAAATGCAAAATCTCCTGTTCCTTCATACCCACCAACTGCAAAATAATATATTCCTGTGTCTAATAAATCACAAAAATACTCTTGTACACCCATTCCTTCATTAGCACTTCCACCAATTAGAGATAATTGATATGTTTCTTCATTTAAAGAATACATATACAAATCCGCATCCAAAGTATCCACCATTTGCAGAAGAATAGTTACCTTGCTTTTACTATCAACCGAAAAGGCATACCATCTCATTTCTCCCTGATTTTCCATTGTTTCTTTATATTTCATATCATTTTCTACCAAATATGCATTATTAGGATTTGTATTAATGCTTTGCTCATCCATGCTATATAATGAAATGCCTTTTTGAATCTGTACACTCCCTTCATATTGTCGTTCCATGACATTTCTTTTCCCAATTGAAAACTCATCAAAAATCTTCTCACATTCTAACTGTTCATTTTTATCTTCTACTGCAACAGATACATTATCTTCCATTACTTTTGCCTTCACATTTGATATTCCTGCCAATAACACAACAGATAATATTGTCATTACAAATACCATAGATAATAATAATTTTCTTTTCTTCATTTCTTAAGTTCCTTTCTGTTATTATTCGTAATTTTCTCAAACAACTTCTACATACAGTCTATTCTTCCACCATTTTTTTACCTTTTCCTCCCATTCGCTTTGGCTGGTGAACAAAAGCCCCACAAATAGGTGGCCTGATACCATTATTTTTTCTAACCTCCTGCCCAACCACTTTTTCAATCAATTTTAATGCCCTTTTTCCTATTATTTCTCTTTTCATTGAAACACCTCCTGCTTACTTATTTTTGCCAACAGTAATAATAAAGCGCTTAATATTACCGCAAATGCCATAAATACAATGAGTTCCAAACAGACTCCAAGATAAATAAAACATATAATAACTATTCCTTCTAACGCAACTACTGTTCTGGACATTTTTTTGCTTCTTTTATATTCCTCTATATTCCAATTCATATTGGGATGATTTACAGCACCGATTATCTCCAAAATTATAATTGAAACTGCAAGAATAGCATATGTTACGTTTATCGCTTGCAACATAATAGGTAAAAGCAAAATAACAAATATAGAATATATCCCGATAGTCACTAAAAAACATGTAATAAATTTATCTACGTGATATCCACCACTCCTTTTTTTAATTTCCAAAAGAAAAACCAGAAAAAAAAATGTAGGTATGATTTTCTGAAAATATATTCCCAACAAAATTATTGCCATAATTGATATCCATTTTTCTAAAAGCATTATCATCACATAGGCATATTCTTCCTTTTGTTTAACCTGAGTTCCCGAAAATTTTTTAGTCTACATTCCGTCTTTATTTAGCGCATTATTGTTACTGGACATTGTATCTT
>CANRJF010000058.1 GCA_947630855.1 uncultured Lachnospiraceae bacterium | reverse complement strand
GAGCCTGTGGACAGTCCGTATCCTGTTGGTGTCGGGGGTTGTGATTTTGTTTACCTATTATTCCGTTGTACGCAGACGGAACCGAAAAAAGGAGGAGTAGCATATGCTTTTTTCCAGTATTGTATTTCTTTTCTATTTTTTGCCGGTGGTGCTGGCGCTTTATTACCTGTTTCGTTTCAGTGTGCCCATAAAAAATATGATTTTACTGGTGGCAAGCCTGTTTTTTTATGCCTGGGGAGAGCCATGGTTTGTGTTTGTCATGCTGATTTCCATTATGGGAAATTACGTTCTGGCACTGCTTGTAGACCATGCCCGGGGGAAAGATAAAACAGCCAGGTTTTATGTGGGATTGTCGGTGGTGTTAAATATCGGCCTTCTGTTTGTGTTTAAATATCTGGATTTTTTGATACGAAACATTAATCAGGCATCCGGGATGGAGATTCCCCTGACAGGATTGACGCTGCCCATTGGAATTTCCTTTTTTACCTTTCAGGCAATGTCCTATGTGATTGACGTATACCGGGGCAATGGAACCGTACAGAAAAATCCCTTTTATGTGGCACTTTATATTGCCTTTTTCCCCCAGTTGATTGCAGGCCCCATTGTGCGTTATGAGACTATTGCAGAACAGATTAAAAACCGGGTGGAGACTCTTGATAAGTTTTCGGTGGGCACATGCCGTTTTATAGCGGGGCTGGGGAAAAAGGTGCTGCTTTCTAATAATTTTGCAGTCATTGCAGACTATATATTTAACTGTTATCAGGGGGGAGGCTGTCCGGTAACTTTGGCATGGCTTGGTTCTTTTGCCTATACGCTGCAGATTTTCTTTGATTTTTCCGGGTATTCGGATATGGCAATCGGACTGGGGCTGATGTTCGGGTTTAAGTTTGAGGAGAACTTTAACTATCCCTATATCTCAAAATCCATAGGGGAATTTTGGAGGAGATGGCATATTTCCCTGGGCACATGGTTTAAGGAATATATCTATTTCCCTCTGGGGGGCTCCAAAGTGAAAAATATGGATATTGTGCTGCGGAATATGCTGGTAGTATGGGTGTTTACCGGAATCTGGCATGGGGCAGAGTGGACGTTTCTCATCTGGGGGCTTTTAAATTTTGCCGCCCTGGTGTTTGAACGTTTTGTAAGTTTTGAAAAGAGAGAGGGGCATGGGGTTTTGAAATGGCTTTATACCATGTTTATTGTAAACCTGGGATGGGTGATTTTCCGGGCGGAAAATCTTGTGTATGCCGGAAATTACATTAAGTGTATGTTCGGGTTCGGCGGTGGAGGCTTTTCCAGCAGATACACCTGGATGTACCTGAGGGAATACGGGGTTTACTTTATCGCAGCCATTATTTTCTGCATTCCTTTCGGAAAGCGGATGAATTATCTGATTGTAAAGGATAAGGTGGCCGGGCCTGTGGTAAGGATTTTGAATTTTTTCTATCCTGTGGCAATGATTGGCATGTTTCTCCTTTGCGTGACCTGTCTTGTAAAGGGAAGCTACAATCCTTTCATTTATTTCAATTTTTAATCATCTAAGGGAAACGTTAAATATAACTGTCGTTGGTGCGCTGCCTCTTAATGGCGCCTGCGGCAGATAAGGAGTGGAATGAAATGGAGAAATTAACGGGCAAAAAAAGAGTGACCATGTTTTTCTTTCTCATGTGTATATTTGTATATGCAGTGATTAATGGGAAAAAGGAGTTTCCGGTTTTAGAAGAAACTTTTGGGAACATGGATAGAACCCAGTCCCTGTCCGGGCAGATTCAGGCAGTAGAATCCGTTTTGAATGAAAATGTGGCAGGCAAATATGATTTTATTGACGCCTATGGGTATGTCCAGAGGCTTCTTGGGAAACAGGAGGAATCCAATTTTGAAGTGGTGAAGGACAGGGAAGGGAAACTTCACTATACCTTTTTTGCGGAGAAACCCAATGATACCAGTGAGGTGGCAGGACGGGTGGTAAATCTTGCAAAGGCGGTGGAATCGGAGGGCAAAAAAGTAATCTATGTGCTGCCGCCGGACAAATATATCAGAGAACATACACAGTTTGCAAAAGGGCTGCCTTACCATATGGCAAATGAGTCGGCGGATTTGTTTTTAGGCTATTTGTCAAAAGAGGGGATTCCCTGTCTGGATTTGCGGGAGGGATTAAAAGACAGCGGCCTTGAATTGTCGGATGTTTTTTATACCACGGACCATCACTGGAAGATTGAAACGGCATTTTGGGCTTCCTCTTATTTTTCGGACTGGATGAGGGAAAACTTTGGGGAAGAGATGGACCCGGAGGGCTTTTACGGAAATGAAGGCAATTATAACCATGTGGTTTACGAGAAGATTTTTCTGGGTTCCATGGGAAGAAAGACAGGGCGTTATTATGCCGGAGTGGATGATTTTACCATGATTTATCCCAAGTTTGAGACAGATTACAAATACAGTAATACCATACAGCCGGATTTAGAGTACACCGGACGGTTTGAGGAGGCACTGATGGCGACACCCATCATCCGCCAGAGCAGCAATCCCTTTGATACGGATATGTATATGACTTACCTTTACGGCAATCCGGCATTTTCCCATATTGAGAACCAGAAGGAGCCGGAGGGGTTGAATCTCTGTTTCATAAAAGATTCTTTTGCCGTGCCTTTTGCGGCTTTTACATCCCTGCGCTGCCATACGGTGGATTTGATAGACCCCAGGTATTATGAAGAAGATTATGAGAAAACCCTTCGGGAAGGGGATTATGATTATATTATCCTTATGGTATCTCCCCAGAATCTGGTGGAAGAGTTTTTCCCCTTTGGGGAGTAATTTGAATGGAGTACTCGGTTATGTATAGAAAAGGTTTTATTATCTGGATAATTGCCGGATTAATGGTTTTCGGCTTGTTTGGCTGTTCCCGGGAAAAGGAAAGCGAAGCCATGAAATTTGCAGAGAAAATGGGAAACGGCATAAACCTTGGCAATTCCCTGGACGCTACGGGGCTTAAAGGATACCGGAAAGAAGCGGGGGATTTGGAATATGAGACTTTCTGGGGAAATCCCGTGATTACCAGGGAGCAGATTAGAGCGGTAAAGGAGGCAGGATTTAGCACCCTGCGTATTCCTGTTTCCTGGGAAGACCATATGGATGAGGCAGGCCGGGTGTCAAAGGTTTGGATGAAACGGGTGGATGAAGTTGTAAATATGGCACTTGAGGAGGGGCTGTATGTGATTTTAAATACCCATCATGAGGAATGGCTTGACCTTCAGACAAATCAAAAAGACAGTACAAAGGAAAAATTTGCCATATTGTGGCAGCAGATTGCAGCACAGTTTGCAGACTGCGGAGAATATCTTTTGTTTGAGGCATGTAACGAGCCGAGATTGAGAAACAGCGAACATGAGTGGGACGAGGGGACAAAAGAGACAAGGGAGATGTTAAATGAGTTAAATCAGGTTTTTGTGGATACGGTACGGGGTACGGGAGGCAATAATGCCACAAGGTATCTGGTGCTTGAACCCTATGCTTCCAATCCTCAGAAGAAGGCTTTAGAGGACTTAAAAATTCCTGAGGATTCCCATATTATTGTATCCATCCATGCCTATTTTCCCTATAATTTCTGCCAGAATAAAGAGGAGGGGGCATCTGTATCCTGGAACCGGGAGAATAAGGAGGATACAAGGGAGATGGATTCGGCGTTTTCCAATGCATGCCGCCTGTGTTTGGAGAAGCAGATTCCCGTGATACTCACGGAATTTGGCTGTGTGGATAAGGGAAATCCTGCATACAGGCAGGAATGGGCTGCTTATGTCATGGAATTATCAGAAAAATACGGCATTCCCTGTGTGTGGTGGGATGACGGGCAGGATTATAAACTCCTTGACCGGAATACACTGGTGTGGGATGAAGATATGTTGAAAATCCTTGTTCCCAGGCCATAGAGGTTGACAGAACCTGCTCCCGTAGATAAGGCGTTAAAAATGCAGAATAAAAAAAGGGGCTGTATAAGCCCCTTTAGTGTTTATCATAGCAGGAAAATACTTTTTCCATATATTTCTCTTCCGGTTTGGGTGTAAACAAGCTTACCGCCGGAACAATCACAAGACCTGCCAGCATGGCAACTGCTCCGCAGTTAATAGGTGACTGTATGATTGGAGGAAAACTGTCACGGAAAAAGATATTTAAAATCATAAGGATGGAACTAAATAAAAAGCATACCCAGCAGGATGCCGTGGTAACTTTTTTTGAGTACAGGGAATACAGAAACGGCGCTAAAAATGAGCCTGCCAGTGCCCCCCAGGAAACTCCCATAAGCTGTGCGATAAAAGTGACGGAACTCTTATACTGAATCAGGGCTAAAACAGCGGAAATAATAATAAAAGCCACAATCAGCACACGGATATAAAGCACCTGTTTTTTCTCACTCATATTCTTTACAAAATTGTCCTTTAGAAAATCAATGGTTAAAGTGGAGCTGGAAGCAATCACTAAGGAAGATAAAGTGGACATGGAAGCGGAAAGTACTAATATCACCACCAGCGCAATTAAAAAAGGACTTAAGTTGGACAGCATGGTAGGGATAACGGAATCGTAACCGTTTGCCGCAATATCAATCTGGTCGGAAAATAATCGTCCGAATCCCCCTAAGAAATAACATCCTCCGGCAACTACCAGCGCAAAAAGGGTAGAGATAATGGTTCCTTTTTGAATCGCGTCTTCGTTTTTAATGGCGTAAAATTTCTGTACCATCTGGGGCAGCCCCCAGGTTCCAAGGGAAGTTAAAATCACCACAAACATAAGGTTTACAGGGTCAGGCCCAAGGAAAGAAGCAAATACCCCAGGCGTTGTGGCAACCGTTTCATCCGTAATCCGTGCCAGGCCGTCCATGGCTGCCATAAGGCCGCCTTTGCTTTTTAAAACCGCAGCAATAATGGTTACAATTCCCACCAGCATAATAATTCCCTGGATAAAATCATTGATAGCGGTTGCCATATATCCCCCGGCAATCACATAGATGGCGGTAAGCACTGCCATCAAAACAATGCATACGGAATAATCAATGGTAAATGCCATGCCAAACAGACGGGAAAGTCCGTTGTATAAAGAGGCGGTGTAAGGAATCAGGAAAATAAAAATAATCACCGATGCACAGATTTTTAAACTCCTGCTCTGGAAACGTTCTCCAAAAAACTGGGGCATGGTGGCGGAAGCAAGATGCTGGCTCATGGTACGTGTCCTTTTTCCCAGAATAACCCATGCAAGGAGGGAGCCGATAATGGCATTACCGATGCCTGCCCAGGTGGCGGCTATACCGTATTTCCAGCCAAACTGCCCGGCATATCCCACGAAAACCACCGCAGAAAAATAGGAAGTGCCATAGGCAAAGGCGGTAAGCCAGGGCCCTACGGAACGCCCCCCTAAAACGAAGCCGCTTACATCTGTTGTATGCTTGCGGCAGTAGATTCCTATGCCAATTAAAACGGCAAAGTAAATAAGTAACACAACGAGTTTCATATGTATTTCTCCCTTCATCAGTTTAAAGCGTAACGCTTTTGCGCGTTAAAGTATAACATATTTCGCCATTTCCTGCAACTATTTTCAATCATAAACTCTTGCCACAGAGCCGGTAAAAGAATACAATAAAAAAGACGTATATGCACAAAAAAAGAATTGTAACAGGAGTATAAATATGCGGAAAGTAACAGTGGCTGCAATTCAGATGGGATGCAGCAAAAATATAGAAGAAAATTTAAAAAAGGCGGAGAAAAAAGTGAGGGAGGCAGCGTCCCTTGGCGCCCGGATTATTCTGCTTCCCGAGCTGTTTGAGCGGGAATATTTCTGCCAGCAGAGACAGTATGAATTTTATGAATACGCATATCCCTTAAAAGAACATCCGGCGGTAATAATGGGGAAAAAACTGGCAGAGGAATTGTCGGTGGTTCTTCCTGTCAGTTTTTTTGAACGGGAGGGCAATGTATTTTACAATTCCTTAGCCTGTGTGGATGCAGGAGGGGAAATTTTGGGGGTATACAGGAAAACCCATATTCCCGATGACCATTATTATCAGGAAAAATTTTATTTTACCCCGGGAAATACAGGATTTTTAGTGTTTGATACCAGATACGGAAAAATCGGCGCAGGTATCTGCTGGGACCAGTGGTTTCCTGAAACGGCAAGATGCCTGGCGCTTAAAGGGGCGGAGCTTTTACTTTATCCTACCGCCATAGGTTCGGAGCCGGTGCTTGGCTGCGACAGTATGCCTCATTGGAGGAGAGTGATGCAGGGCCATGCAGGGGCAAACCTTATGCCGGTGATTGCGGCAAACAGGATTGGCACAGAAGAAGTTACGCCCTGCAAGGCAAATGGAGGGCAGTCCTCATCATTGACCTTCTATGGTTCTTCCTTTATGACGGATGAGACAGGGGAGATTTTGGAGAATGCAGGCAGGCATGGGGAAGAGATTTTACTCCACACTTATGATTTGGATGAAATCGGCAAAAATCGGGTTTCCTGGGGGCTCTTTCGGGACAGGAGGCCGGAAATGTACGGGGCTGTTGCAAAGTTTTCCAATAAGGAATAGACATTTTGCAAAAAAAAAGTTAGAATAAAGAAGATTTCTGAGAGTTGAGATAAAATTGGAGGATAAGATACCATGGGATTAATTAAGGCAGTTGCGGGAGCAATTAAAGGCGTGGCGGCGGACCAGTGGAAAGAATATTTTTACTGCGAAGCCCTGGATGCAGAGGTTTTGGTAACAAAGGGAAAGAAGCGTGTTTCAGGCCGGTTTGGCAGCGGCAATAAGGGCAATGACAATTTAATTACCAACGGTTCTGTGGTGGCGGTAAACGAAGGCCAGTGCATGATTATCGTAGACCAGGGAAAGGTAGTGGAAGTGTGTGCCCAGGCAGGGGAATTTCTCTATGATACTTCCACGGAGCCAAGCCTTCTCTATGGGGATTTAGGGGAAAATATAAAAAAGACATTTTCCCAGATTGGCAGGCGTTTTACATTTGCAGGGGATACGGGAAAAGACCAGCGGGTATATTACTTTAATACAAAAGAGATTATGGGCAACAAATACGGTACGGCAAATCCTGTTCCCTTTCGTGTGGTGGATACCAATATCGGGCTGGATGTGGATATTACCGTCCGGTGTAACGGGGAATATTCCTACCGTATCATAGACCCGATTTTATTTTATACAAATGTCTGCGGAAATGTAACGGACGAGTTTACAAGAGATGAGATTGAAGGCCAGTTAAAATCAGAACTTATGACGGCGCTGCAGCCGGCTTTTGCCAGGATTTCCGCCATGGGTATCCGTTACAGCGCTGTGCCCGCCCATACCATGGAGGTGGCGGATGCCTTAAACAAAGTGCTTTCCGATAAGTGGGAACAGCTTCGGGGAATAAAAATCGTATCTTTTGGGGTTAATGCCATAAAAGCCTCCGAAGAGGATGAGGAAATGATTAAGGAACTGCAAAAGGCGGCAGTACTTAGAAATCCCAATATGGCGGCGGCAACCCTGGTGGGAGCCCAGGCAGAAGCCATGAAATCTGCGGCGGCAAATACTTCCACAGGGCCCATGATGGCATTTGCGGGCATGAATATGGCAAACGCCCAGGGCGGCATGAATGTTGGGGAACTGTTTCAAATGGGTGCACAGATGAACGGACAGACGGCAGCGCAGCCTAAAAGCGAGCCGGAGATTAAGGGAAATGAGCAGCAGGCAAATACATGGAAATGCGTATGCGGCACTGTAAATACAGGTAAATTCTGTGAAGAGTGCGGCAAACCAAAGCCTAAGGAAGAGGCAGGATGGAAATGTAGCTGCGGAACCATAAATAAAGGCAAATTCTGTATGGAATGCGGGGCTAAAAAACCTGCCGGGGCTCCCTTATACCGCTGCGATAAATGCGGCTGGGAACCGGAAGACCCTCATCATCCCCCTAAATTCTGTCCTGAATGCGGTGATATATTTGATGAAAGTGACGTACAATAAGACTATGATAGAAAATACGAAGGAAGAAACTGACAAAAAATGTCCCCGGTGCGGCGGCGTTATGGATTACAACCCTGCCGCAGGAAAACTGAAATGCCCATACTGCGATTATGAGGAGGAAATCCAGGTAAAGGAGGATGCCCCAAAGAGGGCGCAGGAACTGGATTTTAGCCAGGCAGAGAAGACGGCAGACTGTAATTGGGGAATGAAGACAAAAACGGTAATCTGTGAAAGCTGCGGCGCAGAGACGGTTTATGACGACCTGCAGACTGCGGCGGTATGCCCTTTCTGCGGCTCGAACCATGTAATGGAGGCAAATAATGTCAATACCATGGCACCCGGGGGTGTAGTGCCCTTTCAGATTACGGACAAACAGGCTTCCGGCTTGTTTAAAGGCTGGCTGAAACGAAAATGGTTCTGCCCGAAACTTGCAAAGGAAGGCGCTAAACCGGATAAATTTAAGGGTATTTATCTGCCCTACTGGACTTTTGATACGGAAAGTACCTGCCGGTACAGGGCACAGTACGGCATTACCCACACTACAAAGGACAAGGACGGCAATACAAGAAGCCACACTAACTGGTATCCCGCGTCAGGATTTTATCAGGAGTTTTTCAATGATGAGCTTGTGTTTGCATCAAGCCGCCATGACCCGGAACTCTTAAGGGGTTTAGAGCCTTTTGACACGGAAAACAATAAGGCATACAAGCCGGAATATATTGCAGGTTTTGTGGCGGAGCGGTATTCCCTGGGGCTAAGTGGGGCATGGAGCCAGGCAAAAACATCTATTTTAGGGCAGTTAGAGCAGAGTATCAGGGACAAGGTGCAATTGGAACATCATGCCGATAAGGTGCGGAATGTGCAGATGGATACGGATTTTTCCAATGTTACATACAAATATCTTCTGCTTCCGGTGTGGATGTCTTCATATAAATATAAAGAAAAGATTTATCATTTTATGGTAAACGGCCAGACAGGAAAAGTGGCGGGAAAGACGCCTGTTTCCATCCCGAAAGTTATCTTAACGGTGCTTTTTGTACTGGCTGTACTGGCATTGGTGTATTATTTTTCCGGTTAAAGATTGAGATAAGAAAGGAGAAATTATGGATAAGTCAAAAGTTTATTTCACTGATTTTAAGGCGACGGGGCACGAAAATTTATTACAGAAATTACACCGCCTGATGAAGACGGCGGGGTTTGAAAATATTGATTTTACGGATAAATATACCGCAATTAAAATCCACTTTGGAGAGTACGGAAACCTGGCGTTTCTCCGCCCCAATTATGCCAGGGTGGTGGCGGATTATGTAAAAGAGCTGGGCGGCAGGCCCTTCCTCACCGACTGCAACACCCTGTATGTGGGAAGCCGGAAAAATGCCCTGGATCATTTGGAAACCGCCTATGTCAACGGATTTTCCCCTTATCAGACAGGATGTCATGTAATAATCGCAGACGGACTTAAGGGGACGGACGAGACTCTTGTTCCCATTAACGGGGAGTATGTGAAAGAGGCAAAAATCGGACATGCAATTATGGATGCCGATGTGTTTATTTCCCTGACCCACTTTAAAGGCCATGAAATGGCAGGATTTGGAGGGACATTAAAAAATATCGGCATGGGCTGCGGCTCCCGGGCGGGAAAAATGGAACAGCACTGTGACGGAAAACCAAGCGTCAGCAAGAATAAATGCGTGGGTTGCGGCGCCTGTGACAAAATCTGTGCCCACGGCGCCCCTGTAATCGAAGGGGGAAAGGCAAGGATTGACCATGACAAATGTGTGGGCTGCGGACGCTGCCTGGCGGTCTGTCCCAAGGACGCCATTGCGGCGGATTTTTCGGATTCCATTGCCATGTTAAATTATAAAATTGCAGAGTATTCCCTGGCGGTTTGCAAGGACAGGCCCTGTTTCCATATATCTTTAATCTGTGACGTATCGCCAAACTGCGACTGCCATGCGGAAAATGATATTCCAATTATCCCCAATATCGGTATGCTGGCATCTTTTGACCCGGTGGCTTTAGACCAGGCTTGTGCGGATTTGTGCAACGAGATGACTCCCGTGGAGGAAAGCGTTTTGGGGGAAAATCTGAAAAAAATGGGGAACCATGACCATCATGACCATTTTTGCATGACTCATCCTGATACGGAGTGGAAGTCCTGCCTTTCCCACGGGGAAAAAATCGGGCTTGGGACGAGAGCCTATGAGCTTTTAAGGATATAGGAAGTCAGGGAGGAAACCATGGAATATTGGGATATTTATGATAAAGATAAAAAGAAAACCGGACGGAAGATGAAACGCAATGACTGGTGCTTAAAGGATGATGAGTACCATCTTACCGTGCTGGGGGTAATCGGAAGAAGGGACGGAAAATTTCTCATTACCAAAAGGGTTATGAGCAAATCCTGGGCCCCCGGCTGGTGGGAAGTCTCCGGCGGAGCCGCCATGGCAGGGGAAGAGTCTAAGGAAGCCGTTCTTCGTGAAATCAGAGAGGAAACAGGCCTTGACGTTTCCGGTTTTGAGGGAGGCTACCTTTTTAGCTACAAACGGGAAAATCCGGGGGAGGGAGACAATTATTTTGTGGATATTTACCGGTTTATCGGAGATTTTCAGGAGACAGATTTACATCTTCAGGAGGCGGAGACAGACGGGTATATGTTAGCTTCCCCGGAGGAAATCAAAAGCCTGGGGGAACAGGGAATTTTTCTCCATTATGACAGTATAAAGCAGGCATTTGAAATATAAAGGAAGTATACAATGGAAAAAGAAATGCAGAAGGAAGCGGCAAATCCCCTGGGGGAGCTGCCCATTCCCAAACTATTGTTAAAATTTACGGTGCCCAGCATTATTGCAATGCTTACCAGCGCACTTTACAATATCGTAGACCAGTTTTTTATCGGAAACAGCGTGGGAGAGCTGGGAAATGCCGCAACCAACATAGCATTTCCTTTAACGACCTGCTGTGTTTCCATCGCCCTTTTGTTTGGAATCGGAGGGGCAGCCGCCTTTAACCTGGCAAAGGGGAGAGGGGAGGAGGATGCGGTATGTTATATGGGTAATGCCATTATGGGGATGCTGTCTTTTGGCTGTATCCTCTTATTTGTGACCCAGATTTTTCTTTTCCCCATGCTGGCGCTTTTCGGCACGCCGGACAGCGTGATGGGGTACGCTAAAACCTATGTGCGCATAACATCCATCGGTTTTCCCATGCTAATCCTTTCCGCAGGGGGCGGTCATTTGATTCGGGCAGACGGAAGCCCCAACTTTTCCATGATGTGCAACCTTGTCGGAGCGCTTATCAATACCGTTTTAGACGCCATATTTGTGTTCGGCTTTCAATGGGGCATGGCAGGGGCGGCATGGGCTACGATTATCGGCCAGTATGTGTCCGGTGTTATGACAATTGTTTATCTCACTCACTGTAAGACGGTAACCCTTACGGGGAAGGATTTATTATTCCGAAAAAAATATGTATCGGTGGTGGCAGCATTAGGGGCGGCGCCTTGCAGTAATCAGCTTGCCATGATGATTGTGCAGCTTGTAATGAACAAGTCCCTGACTTATTACGGGGCAATTTCCCGGTTTGGAGAGGAGATACCCCTTGCCTGCGCCGGGATTATCGCCAAGGTAAACCAGGTGTATTTTTCTTTTGTCATCGGCATGTCCCAGGGAATGCAGCCCATTGCCAGTTTTAATTACGGGGCAAAAAAGTTTGGGCGGGTAAAAAGAGTTTACCTTATGTCTATCGCCTGTGGATTTGGGGTATCTCTCATATCGTTTTTGATATTCCAGATTTTCCCTGAGTCCATTATCAGGATATTTGGGGATGGCTCCCGGGAATATGTGGCTTTTGCGGTAAGTTACTTTCGGGTATTTTTATTTTTTACCTTTGTAAATTTTCTGCAGCCTATCAGTTCCAATTATTTTACTGCCATCGGAAAACCAAAGCGGGGAATGTTTTTATCCCTTACCAGGCAGATTCTTTTTTTACTGCCGTTAATTGTGGTTCTCCCCTTATTTATGGGGATTGACGGGATTCTCTATGCGGGGCCCATTGCAGACGGCATGGCTGCGGCAGTGTCCGGGGTAATGGTGGCAAAGGAATTAAGGCGCAGGGAGTATGGGCAGGAAACACTGCCGGACAGAAAGGCACAGGCATGAAAGATATTCGTATGATTACCGGGAAGTCCATTATCCCGGAGCAAAATCTTGTTTTACGTCTGCTGGAGTGTAAAGAGGGGGAGGGTTTAGAGGAGATTCTTATGCAGTATGAGACAGTACTGCCCAAGTTTCGCACTTATTTACAGCCCAGGGCGGCAGTGGCGGCAGGGGAGGTTCCAAAAGAATTGCAAAAAGATATAGGGCATGAAAAAATGCTTTATGTACTGCTTACCCTCGGGGGAGGCATAGACCGGCTGGCAGAGTCTTATTTTTCTAAGGGGGATGCCCATTTAGGGCTTCTTGTAAATGCTATGGCAGATGCCAGCCTTTTTGCCTTTGATAAACAGGTGCAGGAGTTTATTAAAAGGATGGGCAGAGAGGAGGGGTTTGGTGTATGCACAAGGTTAGAAGCCCCTTCTGATTTGCCCATAGAAATGCAAAAGACCGCCTTTGATGTGCTTGAGGCAGACCGCAGGCTTGGGCTGTCCATAACCTCCGGGTATATGTTAAAACCTCTTAAGTCCATGTGTTATTTTCTTGTTATACTTAAGGATTCCGGCGTTTTTGCCGTGGGGCATGATTGTGGGACATGCGGCAGTAAAACATGCGGTTTAAGCAATGTTGTTTTAAAAATCCATACCCATTACGGAGAAAAAAAGATTGTATGCAAAAAAGGCAGCAGGCTGGGGGAGGTTCTTATTAAGCAGGGAATAGCCTTGCCCATGCCCTGCGGAGGCGCAGGAAAGTGCGGAAAATGCAAGGTGAAAATAAAAAATGCAGGTCTGCCTGTGACATTGGCAGATAGAAACTTTCTTACAGAGGAGGAATTACAGGCAGGAGTCCGTCTTGCCTGCCAGGTGGAACTTACGGAGGAACTTACGGTTTCCATAGAGCATGAGGAGGCAGGGGAAGCCGTTATATTAGGCAGTTCTGACTCGGAAAGGAAACACAGGAAAGAGGAAAAGGCTTATGGCATAGCAGTGGATTTGGGGACAACTACCCTTGCCTTTTCCCTTATAGGGTTAGAGAGTAAAGGGCTGCGGGGCTCCTATGCATGTATGAATTCCCAGAGGGCATACGGGGCAGATGTAATGAGCCGGATACAGGCTTCCAACCAGGGACGGGGGGAAAGTTTAAAAAAAATAATACAAAAGGATTTGTGCCGGGGAATTAAGGCATTGCTAGGGGAGAGGCAGATATCAGAGAAAAAATTAAAAAAAATTATAATAAATGGAAATACCCCGATGATTCACCTTCTTTTGGGTTATTCCTGTCAGGGGCTTTCAAAGGCTCCTTTCACTCCTGTTTCCCTGTGCAGAAAAGTTCTGCCCGCCAAAGAAGTGTTAGGCTGCATGGATTTTTCAGCGGAAGTAATTCTGCCTCCCGGATGTTCCCCATTTATCGGGGCGGATATTACGGCAGGACTTTTTGCATGTAAATGGAACCTATTAAGGCAGCCATGCCTGTTTATCGATTTAGGCACAAACGGAGAGATGGCATTGGGGGACAAAACAGGATTTTATACTGCCTCCACGGCGGTGGGGCCGGCTTTTGAGGGAGGAAATATTACATTTGGAATGGCAAGCGTGGCCGGGGCAGTTTCCGGGGCAGATATGGAGGAGGGAAAGTTAAAAATACACACCATTGGAGATAAGCCTCCCCTTGGAATCTGCGGAACCGGTGTGATAGAGATTGTGGCAGAATTGTTAAAAAATGATTTAATAGATACCTCAGGGAAACTTGCCATGCCGTATTTTGAGACTGGTTTTCCGGTGGCAGAAAAAGAAGACGGGGAAATGATAAAGATTTACCAGAAAGATATACGGCAGCTTCAGCTTGCAAAAGGAGCAGTCCGGGCAGGCATCCAGGTTTTACTGGAAAAAGCGGGGATTGGTTATGACGGCATTCATAAGGTTTTCCTGGCAGGGGGATTCGGGTATTATCTGGACGGGGAGAAGGCGGCGGTGATTGGCCTTTTGCCAAAGGAATTGCTGGAAAAAACGGTGACGCCCGGAAACACTTCCCTAAAGGGGGGAGAACGGTATTTGAGGGAGGAAGACAAAGGGGATGCCATGGAGGAAATTGTAAAGAAGGCAAGGGAAGTGGTGCTGGCGAAAGAGGAAGCGTTTGAGAGACTGTATGTAAAATGCATGGATTTCCCGTGAAATAATAAGCCAACATACGCTGGTCAAAATTTATGCAAAGTGTTATACTCCAGAGCATATATATTTGCCAAATAATTTGCTATTCTTTTTAATACAGAGAATACCTGTTGGCAAATCATTTGGCTTACGGGTATAATATATATTCGGATAACAGCAGAGAGGAATTTTACATCTAAACATTTCATGGAACATAGATTGGAAGATTATTACACAATTAAAGAAGGCAGAAAACTCCGTTACGGCTATACCACCGGCTCCTGTGCCGCCGCAGCAGCAAAAGCGGCTGCTGCCATGCTGTTTTTAGGAGAGGAAATAACAGAAGTATATCTTCTGACGCCAAAAGGTATTTCCCTTTTTCTAACTGTCCTTGATATCACAAAAGAAGACAATTATGTTAAATGCGCCGTAAAAAAGGATGCAGGGGATGATCCGGATGTAACAGACGGTATTTTAATATATGCCGCCGTTACCAGGGAGAGCCGTCTTAAAGCGGGGCAGGTGGAGCTTCTCGGTGGAGTGGGAGTGGGCCGTGTAACCAGACCGGGATTAGACCAGCCCGTAGGCAGCGAGGCGATTAATTCCGTGCCCAGGGAGATGATTGAAAAAGAAGTCAGGGAAATACTGCACAAATCCCATGCCAAAGAGGGAGCCAAAGTTGTGATTGAAGTGCCGGAAGGGGAAGCATTGGCAGAAAAGACTTTTAATCCCCGGCTGGGCATTAAAGGGGGAATTTCCATTTTAGGGACAACGGGAATCGTGGTGCCCATGAGTGAAGAAGCCCTTTTAAGCAGCATTGAAGCCCAGATTCACATGCATCTGGCAGAGGGGGAATCCCATCTTCTTATTACCCCGGGAAATTACGGCCAGGCATTTATCAGAGAGCACACGGATTTTGACTATAAAAAGGTAATCCAGTGCAGCAACTATGTGGGGAAAACCCTGGATTTAGCAGCAGCCTGCGGGGTTAGCCGCATTACCTTTGCCGCCCATATCGGCAAATTTATAAAAGTGGCAGGGGGCATTATGGACACCCACTCAAAATCCGCAGACTGCCGGAGCGAACTGATGGCAGCCTGTGCCATCCGGGCAGGGGCGGATTTGCGGACGGCAAAAGCCATACTGGATACGTCTGTCACTGAGGAAGCCGTTGCCATTTTAAAAAAGGAAAACATATTGAAACCTGCCATGGAAATTGTGGCGGTGAGGGCACAGGAACATTTATGCCACCGGGCGGGGGGAAAGATTGCCATAGACCTGATTCTTTTTTCAAACAGGGAGGGAAAACTGGCGGAAGTAAATGCAGATATAAAAAAGGAGGTATCTGTGAAGGTACTGAACAGATAAAAAAGGAGAATATATTGGAAAGAGGAAAGTTATACGGAGTGGGAGTAGGGCCGGGAGACCCGGAACTTATCACGTTAAAGGCAGTAAGAATCATAGAGGAAAGTGATATTATTGCGGTGCCGGGGGAGGAGCCCCAAAACAGCATGGCTTATAAAATTGCCAGGGAGGGCTGCAGGAATTTGGAGAAAAAAGAGGTGATTGCCATTCCCATGCCTATGACAAAGGAGGAAGGGCGGCTTAGGGAAAGCCATAAAAAGGGGGCGGATGTTCTTGCCGGGATATTGGACCGGGGAAAACAGGCGGCATTTCTTACATTGGGAGACCCATCCCTTTATTCCACTTATCTCTATCTCCATAAAATACTTATAAGCCGGGGGTACGAGGCGGAAATGGTAAGCGGAGTCCCCTCCTTTTGTGCCGGGGCAGCGGCTTTAAATACCGGACTTGTGGAAAAGGGGGAAAGCCTGCATGTAATACCCGCTTCCTATTCCGTAGAGGATGCCTTAAAACTTTCCGGCACAAAGGTTCTTATGAAGTCCGGGAAAAAGTTAAAGCAGGTGAAACAACGGCTTTTGCAGCAGAAGGCAAGGGCGGTTATGGTGGAAAACTGCGGTATGGAAGGGGAAAAACATTATAATTCCCCGGAGGAGATACCAGAAGAGGGAAGCTACTACTCCCTCATTATTATAAAGGAGTAAAAAAATGGTACACTTTGTTGGGGCAGGCCCGGGGGCGGTGGATTTAATCACCCTTCGGGGAGAAAAATTCATAAGGGAGGCAGATGTGATTATCTATGCCGGTTCCCTGGTAAATCCCGGGCTTCTTCAAAAGGCAAAACAAGGCTGCGAGATTTATAACAGTGCAAAAATGACCTTGGAGGAAGTAATCTCTGTTATGGAACGGGCACATAAAAACGGGCAGGAAGTGGTTCGGCTTCATACCGGGGATGCCAGCCTGTACGGAGCCATAAGGGAGCAGATGGATATTTTGGAGGAAAAAAACATACCCTACGATTCCTGCCCCGGAGTCAGTTCTTTTTGCGCCGGAGCAGCAGCCTTAAATCTGGAATACACCCTGCCGGAAGTATCCCAAAGCCTGATTATCACCAGAATGGCAGGAAGGACTAAGGTGCCGGAAAAAGAAAGCATCGAAAGTTTTGCGGCACACCACTGTTCCATGGTTATATTTTTAAGCGCGGGAATGTTGGAAGAATTAAGCAAAAAACTGGTGGCAGGGGGCTATTCCCCGGACACACCGGCAGCTATTGTATATAAGGCATCCTGGGAGGATGAAAAAAAGATTGTCTGTACCTTAGAAAAACTCCCGGAGAAAGCAAGAGAAATGAATATAACAAAAACGGCTTTAATTATTGTGGGAGATGTGGTTTCTCCTTTATCTTACGGGCGTTCTAAGCTGTATGACCCCAAATTTACCACGGAGTACCGAAAAGGGAAATAAAATATGCTTTATATCATTGGATTTACAAAAACAGGAATAGAACTTGGAGATAAAATTAAAAATGGATTAAATATTGATTCCGCTCTTTTCCAAAAGACGAAGAGGGAAACAAAAACAGGTATTCCGGTTCAAAAGTCTTTAAAGGAGTGGACGAAAGATGCTTTCTTAAATGCAGATGTTATTTTGTATATCGGTGCCTGCGGAATTGCGGTGCGGAGCATTGCCCCTTTTCTTGCAGATAAGTGGAGGGACCCGGCGGTGCTGGTTTTGGATGAAAAGGGGAATTACTGTATCTCCCTTCTTTCCGGCCATGCAGGGGGCGGAAATCTGTGGTGTAAAAAAATTGCAGAGATTGCCGGGGCAAAGCCTGTGATTACCACCGCCACCGATGTAAACGGAAAATTTGCGGTGGATGTGTTTGCTCTGGAAAACCAATTTAACATAGAATCTCCCTCCCTGGCAAAGGAAGTTTCTGCCCGGATTTTATGGGGAGAAACCATCCCTATGGCGGCGGAGGGTATGGTCTTTACCGAAAAGGCTAAAAAAGCCATAAACCAGGAAATAAAAAGTAAACTTAACAATAATGGAATCCGTTTTTCCTTTTTGTCTGAAGCTGACAGCTTATTAAAGGCCCCTCTGGGGATTTACATAGGAGTGCAGAAAAGGGAACTGCCTTTTGAACAGACCCTTTATCTTTCCCCCCAGTCCCTTGTCCTTGGCATAGGATGCAAAAAAGGGACGAAGGGGGAGACAATCTGCCGCAGAGTGGAGGATTTTCTGGAAGAGTTTGGACTGATAGGTTCTTCCCTGACAAAAGCTGCCAGCCTGGATTTAAAGAAGGAGGAGCAGGGAATACAGGAATTTTGCCGCAGGAGGAACCTGCCTTTTATCACTTATTCCAAAGAAGAACTCTCTTTAGTGGAAGGAGAGTTTTCCGGTTCTTCATTTGTAAAAGAGGTTACGGGAGTGGACAATGTGTGTGAGCGCAGCGCCTTAAAGTGCGCCAGGGAAGGGAGTAAAGAAGCAGCGCTTATTGTTAAAAAACAGGGAAGGGAAGGGGTGGCATTGGCGGCTGCCGTCGCCCCGAAAGAGGAAATCATATGGGAAAATTTACCTGTCCTTATTGCTACGGCGAACACACGCTCTTGGACTGCGAGGTCAAATGTTCGTATAATATCCCGGGCACGAGCGCGACCTGCAAGCGGGGCGTTGGAAACATTAAAAAAGTGTGATATTATTATTGGCTACACCCTGTATGTGGATTTGGTGCAGCCTCATTTTAAGGAAAAAGAGTTTCTTGCCACCCCCATGCGGCAGGAGGAGGCAAGGTGTCAGTTGGCGTTACAGAAAGCAGGGCAGGGGAAAGACACGGCATTGATTTGCAGCGGGGATGCAGGGGTATACGGCATGGCAGGGCTTATCTGGGAGATGGCAAAAGATTACCCGGAAGTTTCCATAGAGATAGTGCCGGGAGTGACCGCCGCCTTAGGAGGAGCCGCTCTTTTAGGCGCTCCCCTCATTCACGATTTTTGTCTGGTCAGCTTAAGCGACCTGCTCACGCCCTGGGAAAAAATTGAAAAAAGGCTTCTTGCGGCGGCAGAGGCGGATTTTGTAATATGTATTTACAATCCCTCCAGTAGAAAACGGAAAGATTATTTAAAGAGGGCATGTGATTTGCTTCTTTCCGTAAAGCGGGAGGATACGGTGTGCGGCCTTACAAGGCAGATTGCCAGGGAGGAGGAATCCTTTAGGATTCTCACTTTAAAAGAGCTTAGGGAGACGGGGACAGATATGTTTACCACGGTTTTTATCGGAAATGAAGACACGAAAGCAATAGAAGGAAAAATGGTGACGCCCAGGGGGTATTCCCTTGAGCGGAATTAAGCCTTACTTTTTGCATGTGTCTATGCAGGGAAATAAGGAGGGGACAGATGGCAGAGGCGGTTGTGTTTGCAGGAACCTTAGAGGGCAGGAAGATAACGGAATATTTGTGTGAGAACCATATCAAGGTTGCCGCCTCTGTGGCTACGGAGTACGGCGGGGAACGTCTTTCCGGCTTGTGGGGACTAAAGGTGCATAAAGGAAGGATGGACAGGGAAGAAATCTGTTTGTTTTTAAAAGCGGAGTCTCCCAGGCTGGTGATTGATGCTACCCATCCTTATGCCAAAGAGGCCACCGCAAACATAATGGAGGCATGTAAAACCACAGGATTTCCGTACCTGCGTATTCTTCGTGATACAAAAAGCAATGGGGAGGCAGTTTATGTAAATTCCGCAAAAGAAGGGGCAGAATACTTAAATTCCAGGGAGGGAAATATTCTCCTTACCACAGGAAGCAAGGAACTGTCAGCCTTTAGTGCCATAAAAGATTATAAACATCGCTGTTTTGCCAGAGTGCTGCCCCTGCCCCAGGTGGTGGAGGAATGTGAGAACCTGGGATTTCGGGGAAGCCATCTCATTGCTATGCAGGGCCCCTTTTCCAAAGAATTAAACGCTGCAATGTTAAAACAGGTACATGCCGCCTATTTAGTGACAAAGGAAAGCGGCAGGGCAGGAGGTTTTGAGGAAAAAGCGAAGGCGGCGGCAGAGTGCGGCGTAACCCTTGTGGTACTGGGGAAGCCAGAAGATGTCCCCGGGGTTTCCTTAGAAGAAGGATACCGGCAGGCAGATAAAATATTCGGTATTGACGTTTCCACGGAAATCGGAATCCTGGGAATCGGCATGGGAAGCAGGGATTTGTTTACGGAACAGGTAATAAGATGGATTGATGAGTCGGATTTGCTCATTGGCGCAAAACGCATGGTGGAAGCGGCGGATGTGCGGGGAAAGGCAACCTTTATTTCCTATGATCCTGGGGAGATAAAGGATTACGTGGAAAAAAACAGGCAGTACCGAAAAATTGCCATCTTATTGTCCGGGGATGTGGGATTTTTCAGCGGCGCAAAAAAACTGACGGAAATCTGGCAGGATGCGAAGGTCATGCCCGGAATCTCCTGTCTGTCCTATTTTTCCGCAAAAATCGGCAAATCCTGGGAGAATGCGGCATGTGCCAGCCTTCATGGCAGGAGGGATCCTGTCATTGCCATGTTAAGGGAATACGGAAAGGTTTTTGTGATACTGGGGAAAAGCCATGATTTGTCAGGACTTTGCCGGCAGTTGTGTGACTGCGGCATGGAAGAGACGGAAGTTTTTGTGGGAGAGGATTTGAGCAGCTCCAAGGAGGCAATTTCCCGGGGCAGGGCAGCAGAATACCTGGAAACAGCCACAAGTCCCCTTTGTGTGTGCCTTTTGGAATGGAAGGAAGAGAGGGTCTGTACCTATGGCATAGAGGATAGCGCATTTATCAGAGATAAAGTGCCCATGACAAAAGAGGAAATTCGCAGTATTGTTTTATCAAAACTTTGTTTAACAAAAAAATCCGTGGTTTATGATATCGGGGCAGGAACAGGCTCCGTATCTGTGGAACTTGCCAGAACCGCGTGGCAGGGACAGGTTTTTGCCATTGAGGAAAAACCAATGGCAGGGGAGCTGGTGAAAAAGAATGCAAAAGCCTTTGGGGCAGAGAATATAAACCTGATTGAGGGCCATGCCCCGGAAGTGTTGGAGGATTTACCCAGACCCACCCATGCTTTTATAGGGGGAAGCGGAGGTTGTTTAAAGAAGATTATAGAAAAACTCTTGGGAAAAAATCCCCAAATCCGCATGGTGCTTACGGCGGTTTCCTTAGAGTCCGTAGGGGAAATCACCGGAGAAATGAAACGTCTGGAGGAAAATTACGGAAGGCACACGGAAGTGATAAATGTTTCCGTGGCAAAGTCGAAAGTTCTGGGAGATTATCATATGATGATGGGGCAGAACCCGGTTTACGTGTTTGTGAGCAGTAAATAAAATGAAATTTAATAAGAGGAAAAAATTTGAATACACCTACATTTATGATAGCTGCGCCGGGAAGCGGCAGCGGCAAGACAATGATAACCGGAGGATTGTTGTGTGCACTTAAGAAACGCCGGTTAAATATGGTATCTTTTAAGTGCGGGCCGGATTATATTGACCCTATGTTCCATGCCAAAATCTCAGGGAAGAAATGTTACAACCTGGATTCTTTTCTTGGAGATAGGGAAACAGTAAAATATCTTTTTAATAAAAATGCCAAAGGCAGGGATTTGGCGGTGGTGGAAGGAGTTATGGGCTATTATGACGGCATGGGGGGCACATCATGCCAGGCAAGCGCCTATGAGATCGCCTCCATTTTAAATATTCCGGTGGTTCTTGTGGTAAACACAAAAGGGATGAGCCTTTCTTTAGCAGCCCTGTTGAAGGGATTTAAGGAATTTCGCCAGGATTCCAATATCCGGGGAGTTATTTTAAATCAGCTTTCCCCCCTGCTTTATGACAGAATAAAGAAAAGCATTGAGGAGGAAACCGGAATAAAGGTTTACGGGTATCTGCCGACAATGGAGGAATGCCGCATAGAAAGCAGGCATTTAGGGCTTTTTATGCCGGAGGAGATAGATGATTTCTTTTCAAAGGTAGAAATTCTGGCAGAACGCATGGAAAAAACCATAGATATTGAAGGGCTGCTGTCTTTGGCAAAGGAAATATCAAAAAAGGAAGATGACGGGTCAGGCCTTGAAATAAAGGAAACTGTGGAAAAAATGAAAAAACATTTTATTTCGGCACACCTGAAAATTGCCTGTGCACAGGATGAAGCCTTTTGTTTTTTCTATGAGGATAATCTGGAGCTGTTAAAAGAGCTGGGGGCAGAGCTTATACCCTTTTCTCCTTTAAGGGACAGCCACCTGCCCCGGGACATTCAGGGATTATTGCTGTGGGGCGGCTATCCGGAACTTTATGCAGAAAAATTAAGTAAAAATATAATTTTAAGAAAAGAAGTGGGAGCGGCAATTTCCAAAGGACTTCCCACCATGGCGGAATGCGGCGGTTTTCTCTATCTGGGAGAAAAACTGCAGGAAAAGGGCACGAAGATGTATTTTCCCATGGCAGGGGTAATAAAGGGAAGGGGATATGATACAGGGAGATTGGTAAGGTTTGGTTATGTGGAACTTACAGAGGGCAGGGCTTTTGGAAAGGACATAAATACTTTGCGGGCCCATGA